>CAYULN010000124.1:0-26720 GCA_964445605.1 uncultured Caulobacteraceae bacterium
CAGGAAGCCGGCCAGGCGGCCGGTGACCGGATGGAACAGCGCCGTTCGCGGCTTGTCCTCGCCGGCGGCATCGATCGGGTCGCTCAAGGTGCCGTCGGCGACGACCTCATGATAACGACCGTTTTCAAAGCCCTCGTTCAACCGGATGACGACCGAATTGCCGTCGCGGCCGATGCCGATCAGGTCCGGCGAATGCAGGGCGGAGCGGGTCTTGTAGACGGCCTTGAAATTGACCCCGTCGCCCTTGGCGAGGTTGTAATGCAGCGTCCATTGCTTGTCGTCCTCTTCGAACTCCGACATGGCGAAGAGGTGGCCGTCCGGCCCGATGATCCAGCCTTCGGTTTCGGTCGGGCCTTCGCAGATCGATTCGCCGCGTGTGCCTTCGGCCGGGAAGCTGTACAGGGACAGCGAGTTGTAACCGCCACCGAAACGGACGTTGGAGGCGGTGATGCGATAGCCGTCCCGGGTCCGGATGCGGCCGAGATCGCCCATCACCATGTGGTAGAAGTCCTTTTCGTGGTCGAACAGCACCGATACCTGGGCGGTATCCGGGTTGACGACACGGGCGACGGTGAATTCATGCTTGTCGCCGACGAAGCCGGTGAGCGCCTTCGTCACCCCTTCGGTCAGCACGACATAGCTGTTGTCCGCCCAGAACAGGCCGCGCACCTTGTCCGGCCCCAGGGCGATCTCCTTCGGATCCGCCTTGCTGCCGATCGTCGTGACCATGAGATAGGTTTCGTCGCCGATCCGCGTCGCCACGGCGCAACGCTTGCCATCAGGCGAAAGGGCGATCTGGTCGACCACCGGCGTCTGCGCGTAGGCTTCGACCGGCGGCATGGGCGGGGTCGGTTTCGCCGTCGCGGATTGGGCTCCGGCTCTGCGTGCAATCACGCCGGCGGCGCCGGCAGCGGCGGCGCCCAGCAGCGCGCGGCGATCGATTTTCGATGGCATGTTGCCCCCTGTTGTATCCTTAAGCCGGATTGTATTTGGCCAGGAAATCGACGGCGGCCTGCATCATGGCGACGCGGGTCGTGCCCCGGGTCTCCCAGTGGTCCTGGCCCTTGTAGGTGACGAACTCGACCGTCTTGCCGGCCGCCTTTAGCGCCCGTTCCATCATCTGGCTTTGCTGGATCGGCACCACTGTGTCGTCCGTGCCGTGGATCAGCAGGATCGGGCAATAGGCCTTGGCCGCCTGCCGGGCCGGCGAAATGGCGTCGTAGCGCTTCTTGTCGCCGAGGAATTCCTGCCAGTACAGCATGCGCGTATCCTTGCGTGTATTGCTGTTGCTGAGTTCGAAATCCATGAATTCCCGCAGGTCGGACGGGCCGGCGATGGCCACCGCGCATTTGTAGACGCCGGGATCGAGCGTCGCGCCGGCCAAGGCCGCATAGCCGCCGTAGGAGGCCCCCATGATCGCCACGCGTTTCGGGTCGATCGTCCCCTGAGCCGCTAGGTAGCGCACGCCGTCGCTCAGGTCGGTCTGCATCTTGCCGCCCCACTCGCCGTGTCCTGCGCTGGAAAAGACCGGACCGTAGCCGCTCGAGCCGCGGAAATTGGGCTGCAGCACCGCGTAGCCGCGCGACGCCAGGGCCTGGGTCTGCCAGTCGAAGTCGATATAGTCACGGGATTCCGGCCCGCCGTGCGGCAGCACGACCAGGGGCAGATTCTTCGCGTCCTTGAACGGCGGCAGGGTCAGATAGGCCTGGATGTCGAGGCCGTCGGCCGCCTTGTAATGGATGGCCTGCTTCTGCGTGATCCATTCTTCCGGCAGGTCCGGATAATTGCTCGACAGCAGCGAGACCGCGCCGGTCGAGAAATCGGCGAAGAAATAGCTGCCGGCGTCGTTGGCGCTTTCGCCATAGAGGATCATCTTGCGCGGATCGTCGGCGAAACCGGCATGCGAAATGCGATAGTCCGGCCCGACCGTTTCGGCGATGGCGTCGTTCAACTTCTTCATCAGCGGGTCGAAATAGTCGTAGGTGAACCAGTTGTCGTGGCGCATGAAGCCGGCCAGGCGCCCGGTCACCGGATGGAACAATGCCCAGCGCGGCTTGTCCTCGTGGTCGGCGTCGATCGGATCGGACAGCTTGCCTTCGGCGCCGATCTCATGGAAGCGGCCGTTGTCGAAGCCTTCGTTCAACTGGATGACCACCGACTTGCCGTCGCGTCCGATCCCCATCAGGTTGGGGGACTCCAAGGCCGAGCGCATCTTGTAGATGGGCTTGAGATTGGTCGTCTGGCCGGGCGCCGCCATGTTGAAGGACAGGGTCCAGTTCTTGGTGTCCTCATCGAATTCCGACATGGCGTAGATGTAGCCGTCCGGACCGACCACCCAGCCCTCGGTGTCGCGTGATCCCTCGGATATCGGCCGGCCATGGCCGCTGTCGGGCGGGAAGCTGTACAGGAATAGGGGAAAATCGCCCTCCCGACGGAAATTGGAGGCAGTCACGCGATAGCCGTCCTTGGTCTTGATCCGGGCCAGCTCGCCCATGACCATGGGATAAAAGCCTTCCTCCTGGCCGAACAGCGTCGAGGCCTTGACCGTATCGGTATTGATGGTGCGTGCCACATAAAGCTCCTGCCGGCGACCGACGAATTCGGGCAGGGAGGTGGTCAGAGAATCGGTCAGCACGACATGGCTGTCGTCGAGCCAGAACAGGCTGCGCACTTTTTCCGGCCCGAGCGCGATCACCTTCTTGTCCTTGCCGTCGATGGTCTCGGTCATCAGGAATTTGTCGTCGCCTTTCTGCGTCACGACGGCGCAGCGCTTGCCATTCGGCGATAGGGCGATTTCGTCGATCAAAGGCGTCCGGGCATAGACCTCGATCGGCGGCATCGGCGTGGTCGGCGCCGCTGGTTTGGCAGCGTCCTGCGCATGGGCGCGCGGCGCGACGGTGACGATGGCGCTGGCTGCCGCGGCGCCCAGCAGCGCGCGGCGGTCGATTGGCAATGGCATGAAGCCCCCCTAAGGCGAATGTTCCGCGATGTTACAATCTTATATTTTAACGTGCAATTGCCTATCCGCTTGCACGGGAAAACGGCCTAGGCGAATTGATTGCGGAACCAGGTCGTCTGGCGCTTGGCGTAGTTGCGCGTCTTCTGCCGCGCCAGGGCGAGGGCGTCGTCCAGGGACATCTCGCCGCGCAGATGGGCGGCGAATTCGCTCAGGCCCAGGACGCGCGCGATCGGCCAGTCGTCCCGCAAGCCCTTGTCCATCAGGACCCGCACTTCGTCGAGCGCGCCGTGGTCGAGCATCAGTTGCAGCCGGGCGTCGCAGCGGGCGTAGAGTTCGGCGCGGTCAGGTGCCAGGATGTCGAGCCTATAGGTCCCCACCGCCAGGGTTGGCTGCGTACGGTTTTGCCAGTCGGTCAAGGCCACGCCGGTTTCCAGCCAGACCTCATAGGCCCGCGTCAGGCGCTGGCGGTCGTTGGGCGAAATGCGTTGTTCGGACTCGGGGTCGTGTGGGTGCAGGGTCTTGCGGAACGCCTCTTCGCCCAGGTCTTCATAGGCTTGCCGGGCGGTCTGCCGGGCCTCGTCGCCGATCTCCGGAATTTCCGCCAGGCCGTGCACCAGGCTGTTGAAATAGAGGCCGGTGCCGCCGACGATGCAGACTGGCCGGCCACCGCTTAAGGCCGCATCAATAAAGGGCAGGGCGGCGCGCAGCCATTGCCCGGCCGACCAGAGCTCGGTCGGCGGCAAATGGCCGTACAGCCCATGCTCGGCGCGCGCCAGGTCCGCCGCGTCCGGCCGCGCCGTCAATGTCGGCACGTCGGCATATAGCTGCATCGAGTCGGCGTTGACGATGATGCCGCCGGTCGCTTCGGCCCATTCCAGCGCCCGCGCCGACTTGCCCGACGCCGTCGGCCCGGCCAGCAGATAGATTGGTGTGTCGGAAACGGGCATTTTTGACTTTAAACGGCGCGGCGCAGGGCCTAAGGAAAGCCGGAATCTGTAAAGCCTGCGAAAGACATAGTCCATGGCCGACATCGACCGCGACCGCATCCTGACAGCCCTCAACGCCATCGCCGACCCTGTAACCGGGGAAGGCCTGGCCGAGGCTGGGCTGGTGCGTGGGCTGGTCGTCTCCGCCGACCGCGCCGGCTTCATGCTCGAAGTTCCCGAAGCTCAGGTGCAAGCCTATGCGCCCGTCCGCGACGCCGCCGAAGCCGCCTTGCACGGGCTCGGTTTCGCCAGCGCCCAGGTCGTACTCACAGCCGAGCACGCCGCCACACCGGTCAAGCAGCCTTCGGCCAAGTTGTCGGAACGGGCCGTCAATGACGGCCGCCCCAAGGCCCCGGTCGCCGACAGCCGCCCCGACCACGTCAGGCGCGTCATCGTCGTCGGCTCCGGCAAGGGCGGAGTCGGCAAGTCGACCGTGTCGCTTGGCCTGGCGCTTGGCCTGGCACAACTGGGCCTGCGCGTCGGTTTTCTCGACGCCGACATCTACGGCCCGTCGGCGCCGGTCATGCTGGGTCTACGCAACCCGCCCGCCTTTGGCGATGACAAGAAGATGGTGCCGCCGGAAGCCTTCGGCCTCAAGGTCAATTCGGTCGGTTTCCTGGTCGATGCCGACCAGGCGATGATCTGGCGCGGGCCGATGGCGTCGCAGGCCCTGACCCAGCTCCTGACCCAGACGCGCTGGGGCACGCTTGAGGAACCGCTCGACGTGCTGGTCGTCGACCTGCCGCCCGGCACCGGCGACGTGCAACTGACCCTGACGCAGAAGACCCTGATCGACGGGGCGGTGGTGGTGTCGACGCCGCAGGAAATGGCCCTGGCCGACGCCCGCCGCGCCGTCACCCTGTTCGAAAAGACCGGCATCGCCGTGCTCGGCGTGGTCGAGAACATGGCGTTTTTCACCGCGCCCGACGGCAGCGCCATCGAAATCTTCGGCCGTGGCGGCGCCCGTGCGATGGCCGAGCAAAACAAGGTCGGTTTCCTCGGCGAAATCCCGCTCGATCCGTCCCTGCGTCAGGGGGGGGACGCCGGGCAGCCCTTGACCTTCGCCGAGCCGGACGGCGACCTGGCCCGCCGCTTCCGCGACATGGCGCAAACCGTGCGCGATCAACTCAAAATAGGTTAACAACGTGCCTGTTTAGGCGTATTGATGAAGCGGGCTGGCGCCCGTAAGGTGAATCCGGCGCCGGGGGATTTTAGTCTCGTTTTTGTTTTACCGCGTTTTCCGCTGTTTGTCGGCGCCGCCCGGCTGCGCCCGTGGGAAAGCGCTTCAATCCATTTCATAACGCAGGAGAGTGGGCTGTGGGTGTGTTCAAGCGTAATTCCGTCAAGCTTTTCGTCAGCATGGCGGCTCTAGGCGCCGCTGCCTTCGCGGTGCATGCCGCCACGCCGGCGCCGGCCAAGAAGCAGGTCGTCACCGGTCCGGTCGCCGTCTACTGGATGAACACCACCACCTCGACCGGCATGAGCAACATGATGAATGGCGCTGGCGGCAAGCCGTCGATGAGCTCGATCATGGGCGGCATGATGGGCGGCGGCGGCCCGGCCCACAGCATGACCTTGGAACTGGGCTCGAACCAGGCCGCCACGGGCGAGGCCTCGGGCGACCACCTGCCGCCGGCCGCGCTCAATGCCGGCGACGACCTGCCGCTTTATTACAAGGCGATCAAGGCCGGCCCGGTCGAGCCGTCGCAGCCGACCGAGGACACGCCGCACGATTATCAGCCGCCCAAGGGCAAGATCCTGATCTTCTGGGGCTGCGGCGAACACGCGCCGAAAACCCAGCCGGTGGTCATCGACCTGTCGACCCTGACCGATCCGGCGGCCCGTATGGACACGATGCGCAAGATGATGCCGATGGCCAACACGATCGCGCTCGATCCGGTCCACCCGCCGCGTCCCGACGCCTGGAAGAGCTATGGCGAATGGCCGAACCAGAAGAGCCACAAGGGCATCGGCCAGGGCGCGTCTCTGGTCGGCGCCCATACCATCAAGGCCAACTACGCGCCGCAGATCGACTTCACCCTCGATCAGAGCCAGGACTTCCTGCCGCCGATCAACGTCACCAATAACCAGAAGTCGGCTTCCGGGGCCGTGCCGCTGGCCTGGAGCCCGGTGACCGGATCGAAGGGCTTCATCGTCACCGCCATCGGCGGCGGCCAGGACACGGTTGTGATGTGGACCTCGGCCCAGGTGCAGACCGCCTGGATGGGCTTCGCGCCGGACTATCTGACGGCGAACGACGTCAACAAGCTGCAGGCCGCCAAGGCCTTGCTGCCGGGAGATACCACGACGTGCACGGTGCCGGCCGAAGTGGTCGGCGCGGCGCAGGGCCTGATCTATGGCATCACTGCCTATGGCGGCGAGACCAACATGTCCTATCCGCCGCGGCCTTCCGATCCGAACACGCCGTGGAACATCCAGTGGGAAACCAAGATCCGCTACCGTTCGACGACTGGCGGCATGCTGGGCCAGAACATGGGCATGATGGCGGGCGGAATGAGCGGCCAGTCTGAACCGGCCTCGAACAATACCGGAGGCGACCAGAGCGGCCAGCAGAAGAAGAAAAAGGGCTTCGGCATCGGCGACATGATCAAGGCCGGCGCAGGCAGCTTTATTCCGTAGATTCAGCTGATCTGGAAACGGCGGCGCAACGACAGGCCGAAGAGAAAGATCAGGATTCCGGAACATATGGATTGGGCGCTGGCCGCCAGTCGTACAAGCAGCCGGTGCCCCTGTATCGCCTGGATGGTCGTCAGCTTGACGCCCCGTGGTTTACATGTCGCCGAGGTTACGGCCTGAGTGCCTTTTATCAGCGCAGGTGCACTGTGTCCTACGACAAGCAGTCGCGCCTGAAAGCCACAGTTTTCCTCGTCCTGAACGAATTCCGCATTCCAGACCCCGAAGGGCCTGAAGACATTGCGGACGGAGAAGCCGATCGCTTCGGTGAGGCTGGGATCAAGATCGTTCCAAAGACGCAGGACGAAGAAGTCCGCGTCAGGTGAGTGAGGCGGGCCGGACTGGGGGTGGACTTGCGCGTGCGAAGCCGGATGCGGCGCCGGCGGCGCCGATTTCCGGGGGGGCGCCTTGCTCGACGGGGCAGGTTTGTTCGATTTTTCGACCGGCAAGGTCGCGGGCGCAGCTTTCGTTGAGACCGCCGGAGGCCAGATGTCCAATTTGGCGCCGTTAAAGCCACCGCCTTCCCATTGCCAGTAAAACCAGCCGGATAAAAGCACAAGCGCGAGTAAGGAAAATACGGGTTTAAAAATCGCCTGGCCATATCCAGCGGATATGTCGTACATCATAGATAAAATTATTTCAGGTATTTTTCGGATTCGTGGAAGTAATAAAATATCCTCTCCATCTTCGTCTTTTAGAACCCTGATGGATTTTAGTTCAAGGGCGTGAAATAGGACTTCACCTTGTTTATTTCCAACTTCCGCGCAAAGTTGTTTAATATTTCTAAAACTAATAAGCTGATCATTAAAGCTTACATCATCTCTTGAGACAAATTCTAAGCCAACAAAAAGCCAGAGAAATACCATAAAATAGAAAACATATTTCAAAATATCAATGGCTTTGTATATCCAATTTCCTTGGTTTAGTGTGGGAGGGACCCAATCTTTTACGTTTTGTCCAAAATAATTAAGGGAAAATAAAATTGCAATAATTATAAATAAGACAATCCAAGATTTAAAAATGGCTGAGTCAACACTATTGAATTTTGTTTCAGAAAAAGACATGTATTTATTTAACTTGGCTGCCTCAAAATCACACCCGGCGGCAAATTGTGTGTTGTCGAATACACATCTTTTGTAGAATTCGGCGCGAAAAAAGCTAACGCCTTTTTTAAACTGAACCTTACGAAACAGGACATCCGTCTTAAATTTCGCGTAGCCAAAAATGCTTTCTCTAAAAAAGGAACAGCCGTAAAATTGCGCGAATTGCCCCCTAAACTTGCTTCCGTAAAAAAAGACTTCTCCGTAAAATTTTGAACTTGTGAAAATGGCGTCGGCCTTGAATACGCACTTGTCGAAATAAGATTTACCGAACGATTTCACCTCTGAACGCGCATATATGCCGTCAAATACAGCAGTTTCCCAAAAGTTGTTTGCGCAAAATATTGCTGAATCGAGCCGTACGCCGCCCTGGAAATGGGCGCCGTTGAAATAAACTTCCTCGGCAAAATAACAAAAACCGAAATCCGTTCCCGGGCCAAAGGCCTGCTGTTCATAGTCGGCGCCGAAAATATAGGCTCTGGCGGCGCATATATTGAGCGCCGCTTCTCGCCCCTCCGGATGTAGGGGCGCTTCACGCAAGACACAGCCCACAAATTGGGCCCGCCCGTCGGGCCCCTTGACGCTGATGCCGCTACCATCATCAATGACATCGGTGACGGCCGCCTGCTGGAGGCGCGGCTGGAGCACGGCGGTAAGCCTTTGCTCTTCAGCGTTTCCCCACGCGCTTTTAGCGGGGCTGCCGTTTTCCCAGTTCAGAGGGACATGGGCAATGTGCCAGAGTTTCGGCGCCGCCTTTTTGCCCTGGCCGGCCGGACTCCAGACAAGCTCACCGAGTGCGATCAAGTCTTCATCACTGCGGCGTGCGCCTGTGACCGGATCTCGCCGCCAGTAATCCTGGAGCGTATTGTCGCCAAAGATGGTGCCGTGAAATTTTTTCTCTTGCGGCAATAGCCTCATCTTGCCGTAGAGGCTTGTCTTGGGGCCCCCGTGGTCCCAGCCGATTTGATGGTTTCGGAGACCTTCCCAGGAATAGTCGCGTCGCCGCCAGGCTTTCCACCAGGCGATTTCACTTTTTTTTGCCGCATCCGGCTTGCGCGCCATTTTGCCGCCCCCTAGCATTAACAAATGTTAACGTCTATGCGCTGGGCTCGCAAGTGCTGGAATGCCACGCTAGGATGTCAGTTTTTCATAGATCTTCAGCGTGAAGCCGTAATCGTCGCCTTCCGCTTTCGCAAAGACCTCTTCCGTCACGACCTTCCACACCGCCGGATCGATTTCCGGGAAGAAGGTGTCGCCGTCTTCGATGGTGGCGTCGACATGCGTCACATACAGCCGGTCGGCCTTGGGCAGGCACTGCGCGAAGACGTTCGCCCCGCCGATGACGCAGATTTCCGGCATGTCCGACGCCGGCGCGCCGTCTTCGACCGCGTGTTCCCGGCCGATATCTAAAGCTTCGTGCAGGGAATTGACGACGATGCCGCCCTCGGCCACGAAGGTCGGATCGCGTGTCAGCACCAGGTTCAACCGGCCGGGCAGGGGCTTGCGCGGCAGTGATTCCCAAGTGGTCGAGCCCATGATCACCGGCTTGGAATGGGTGATTTCCTTGAACTTCTTCAGGTCCGAGCGGATATGCCACGGCAGTCCGGCGTCGCGCCCGGTGCCCCGCCCGATGACCCGGTTGTCGCTCATGGCGACCACGAGCGACAATCGGACCTTGACGATCATACGGCTACCGGCGCTTTGAGCGCCCCGTGCGACTGGTAATTTTCTATGGTCAGGTCGGCATAGTCGAAGCCGAACAGGTCCGTCTTCGGCGCCAGTTTCAGGGTCGGGAAGGCGAATGGCGTTCGCGACAGCTGGATCTGCGCCTGCTCCAGGTGGTTGAGATAGAGGTGCACGTCGCCGAAGCTGTGCACGAAATCGCCGGGCTCCAACCCGACCGCCTGCGCCACCATGTGCGTCAACAAGGCATAGGAAGCGATATTGAACGGCACGCCGAGGAAGATATCCGCCGAGCGCTGATACAACTGACAACTCAATCGACCATTCGCCACATAGAACTGGAACAGGCAATGGCACGGCGGCAGGGCCATGTCGTCGACCTCGGCCGGGTTCCAGGCCGAAATCACGTGCCGGCGCGAATAGGGATTGGTCTTCAGGGTCTCGACCAGGGTCTTCATCTGGTCGATGACGCGGCCATCCGGCGCGGTCCAGGATCGCCACTGCTTGCCATAGACGGGGCCAAGATTACCGTTGTCGTCGGCCCATTCGTCCCAGATGGTCACGCCATGATCGTGCAGGTATTTGACATTGGTATCGCCGCGCAGGAACCACAGCAGCTCGACGGCGATCGACTTGAAGTGCACCTTCTTGGTGGTCAGCAGTGGAAAGCCCTGGCTTAGGTCGAAGCGAATCTGCCGCCCGAACAGGCCCAAAGTGCCGGTGCCTGTGCGGTCCTCGCGCTTGACGCCATTGTCGATCAGGTCGCGTACCAGATTAAGATACTGATATTCGGGGTGATCGAACATGCACGGCACTCTATATAGGGGGCGATTCTTCCCGCATTATAGCCGAGGCCGCGTCGTCATGCCATTACCCGTCTATCATGATCCGGATTGTGATCTGTCGCTGATCCGCGCCGCCAAGGTCCTGGTCATCGGCTATGGCAGCCAGGGCCGCACCCAGGCCCTGAACGCCCGCGACTCCGGCGTGACGCAGATCAAGGTGGCGCTGAAGCCGGGCTCGGCGACGCGCGCCAAGGCCGAGGCCGATGGCTTCGATGTGGTCGGCGTGACGGAAGGCGTCGCCTGGGCGGATGTCATCGTCGTCCTGACCTCCGACGAGGCGCACCAGGCGCTCTATCGCGATGAGATCGCACCCGCCCTGCGCTCCGGTCAATCATTGATTTTCGCCCACGGCCTGTCGATCAATTTCGGTCTGGTCGCGCCGCCGCCCGATGTCGATATCCTGCTGGTCTCGCCGAAGGGCATCGGTCCGCGCATCCGCGATATCTACGTGGCGGGCGAGGGCGTGTTCTGCCTGTTTGCCGTCCACCAGGACGCCACTGGCCGCGCCAAGGCCTTGGGCCTGTCCTACGCGGCGGCGCTGGGGTGCGGGCGGAAAGGCATCCTGGAAACCGCCATGAAGGCCGAATGCGAAAGCGACCTGTTCGGCGAGCAGGTGGTGCTGTGCGGCGGGACGCGCGAACTGGTGACCGCCGGTTTCCAGACCCTGGTCGACGCCGGCTACCCGCCGGAAGTCGCCTGGTTCGAGACCTGCTATGAGCTCAAACTAGTGGTCGACCTGCTGTGGGAACTCGGCATGTCGGGCGGCTTCAAGAAGATCAGCAACACGGCCGAATACGGCGCCTACCTGACCGGCCCGCGCATCATCAACGAGTCGTCCAAAGCCGCCATGCAGGCGGTGCTGAAGGACGTCCAATCGGGCGATTTCGTCCGCGCCCTGATGCGGGACTATGCCGCCGGCAGCCCGGACCTGCTGAAACGGCGTGCCGACTTGGAGGACAACCGCCTGGACGCCACCAAGCGTTATCTGGACGGCATTGCTGGCCAATAGCTTTTCCGGTATTGTCAAGGACATGGAACACTTCGATCGCATCACGCAAAAACCCGACGTCATGGGCGGAAAGCCATGTGTGCGCGGTCTGCGCGTCACCGTCGGCATGATCGTCGGCCAGATCGGGTCCGGTCGCACGGTTGAGGATATTCTTGCCGATTATCCCTATCTTGAACGCGAGGACGTCCTGCAGTCGTTGCTTTACGCTGCTTGGCGTTCGGATGAGCGCGAAGTTGACATTGCAGCGGAATGAAACTGCTGATCGACGTCAATCTGACACCGCGTTGGACGGCGTGGTTCGGCGAGCATGGATTTGACGCTGTCCACTGGTCGGAAGTCGGGCCGCTGAATGCACCCAACAGTGAAATCATGGCCTATGCGCTGGCAAGAGATTGCGTTGTCTTCACCCACGACCTCGACTTCAGCGCCATTCTGGCGGCCACCCATGCGCAGAAACCGAGCGTGATCCAGGTACGTGGCGCCGATGTGCGGCCGGAAACGATCGGCGAAACCTTGCTGAAAGCCTTGCAGCAGATGGCCGGTGAAATCGCCGAAGGTGCTTTGCTAACGGTCGACATCAAACAGGCGCGCATTCGGGTTCTGCCGTTGCGGCCTACCAATTAAGCCCTTCATCGCCACGCAGGATGGCCTCGACCGCCTCGGTGTGCTTGCGTTCGCCGTTGTCGTGCAGGACCAGTGGCGGCAGCAGCCGCAGCGGCGCCTTGCCGAGGCGTTGCGCGCGCACCAGCACCCGCTTGGCTTCCTTGTCGGCAAACGGCTGCACCGGCCGCACGACGAACGATCCGGCCTTGCCGGACAGCCCGCTCAAGAGGTCACCCAGCCGGTCGGCGCGATGGATGAAAACGATCTCGCCGCCGTCCTTGACCGCCGCCAGGGCGAAGTCCAGCCACGCCTGCAAGCCGTCGTCGGCGATCCAGGCCGGGCGCTTAGCCTCGTGCGGCGGTCGCAGCAGGTCGGGATCATCGAAATAGGGCGGGTTGCTGAACACCAGATCGAACCTATTCAGCCCGGACGCCTTGAATCCCTCGCCGATATCGCCTGCGACGATGCCGACTTCGTGCATGCCGTTCAAAACCACGTTATTGCGCGCCAGGGCTACATACGCCGCCTCGCGCTCGATCCCGGTCAGATCGAGTGCGGGACAGCGCGCTTTCAGCGACAGCAGCGCCCCGCCGACACCACAGCCCAGTTCCAGGCCGCGCAAGGCTTTGCCGCGCCCCGCTCGCCGTTCTGTTATAACGCCCGCGCACGCCGCCGCCAGCAGCGCGCCGTCCATGCCGATGCGGTAGCCCTTGGCGGGCTGCATCACTTTGACGCGCCGCCCCAGCAGGTGCGTAAATGCCGCAGGTATGTCAGACTGTCGGCCGTCGGCGCCGCTTTCGGTTGTCATGGGCTGTTCGATGGTCAATGATTTCCGCCAGCTGTTTTGAACCCGCGCGCCGGGTCGTTGGATGCAGTAATAACGAATAACATAACTTGGGGCATGGACTAAGCCACGAAGGCGGTTTATGGCCTTGGGGCGCAAGCAGGAGTTCACGCATTGGATTCGGCCAATATCGACGCAGTCCGGGACGCAGACACCAAGGCCGCCAAGGCCGACGTGCACGCGCTCGTCTCGTTGTGCGACCCGGATATGGCGCTGATCAATGCGCTGATCACCGCGCGCATGCAATCCGAAGTCGCCGTCATTCCGGCGCTGGCCGACCACCTGATCGCGGCGGGGGGCAAAAGATTGCGGCCACTGCTTACCGTGGCGGCGGCGCGCCTGTGCGGCACGCGCAACACCCATCACCATAATCTGGCCGCCGCCGTCGAATTCATCCATACCGCCACCCTGCTGCACGACGACGTGGTCGATTCCTCGCAGCTGCGCCGCGGCAAGGTCGCCGCCCACCTGATCTGGGGCGCGCCGTCATCCGTGCTGGTCGGCGATTTTCTGTTCGCCCGCGCCTTCGAGCTGATGGTCGAAACCGGCATCATGCGCGCCCTGGACATCCTGTCGAAGGCGTCGGCGGTGATCACCCAGGGCGAGGTCCTGCAGCTGATGAAGGCCTTCGACCTGAACCTCAGCCAGGCCGACTACATCGAAATCATTTCCGCCAAGACCGCCGCCCTGTTTTCGGCGGCGTCGCAGTCGGGCGCCGTGGCCGCCGGCGCCAGCGACGACAAGGTCCAGGCGCTGTACGACTTCGGCCTCAATCTTGGCCTGGCCTTCCAGATCCAGGACGATGTCCTCGACTACCAGAGCTCGGCGGCTACCCTGGGCAAGAATGCCGGCGACGACTTCGCCGAGGGCAAGTCGACCCTGCCGCTGATCCTGGCCATGCGGGCGACGCGCGCCACCGACACGCCGTTCTGGGAACGCACCATCGGCAAGCGCGAGCAGAGGCCGGGCGACTTCCAGCACGCCCAGGCCCTGATGACCTCCAGCGGCGCCCTGGATGGCGCCCGCGCCGTGGCCCGGACCTATGCCGACAAGGCCGCGGCATCGTTGAGCATTTTCGAACCCGGCCCCTGGCGGCAGGCGCTGGAAAGCCTCGCCGCCTACAGCGTCGAGCGGACGGCCTGAGGGGAGGGTTCGTGCCCGCGCCCGCCCAGGTTCACGTCCTTCCTCCGCCACAAACGGTCAGCGCCCGCACCGAAGAGGCGCGTTTCTTCGAGCTCGACATCCTGCGCGGTCTGGCCGCCTATCTGGTCGTCATCTACCACTACAAGCACTTCCTGTTCGACAACGGCAATTTCGACTACGACCATCTGCCGCTGCACACCCTGCTGAGCCCGGTCTATGTCTACGGCCAGTTCTTTGTCGAACTGTTCTTCTCGATCTCGGGCTATGTCTTTTTCTGGCTGTACGCCGAAGCCTTGTCGGAACGAAGGCTGGGCCTGCGCAGCTTCTTCATCGCCCGGTTCGCGCGGCTCTATCCGCTCTATTTCGTCACCTTTATCGTCGTCGCCCTGGGGCAGTGGCTGTTCTACAACCTCTACGGCGCCACCTACATTTATCACCACAACACGCCCGGCAATTTCGCGCTCAACCTGTTCATGGTGCACGAGTGGATTCCGCATGCCGAACAGAGCTTCAACGGGCCGTCCTGGTCGATCTCGGTCGAGGTGTTCCTGTATGCGCTGTTCTTCGCCATTTCCTATGCCCGGTTGAACACGCCCTTGATGCTGGCGGCGGTGGTGGCGGCCGGCCTGGTCTTCCGCTACGCCCAGTACGATCCCGCCGGCGACTTTTCGCGCGGCGTGCCGTCGTTCTTCTTCGGTGGCCTGGCTTTCTATATCGTGCAGTTCCTGCGCAAGGAGGGCCGCGACGTCTGGATGAAGCGCGTCGACACGGTGCTGAAATGGGGCCTGCCGGTGTTGTGGCTGCTGACCTACGTCCGCGCTCAGCCGGTATTGTGGCAACCGATTGAGCAGGCCCTGCACCTGAAGCCGCCGCATGCGCCGCTCGATACCCTGACCACTGAGGGCTTTGTCTACGGCCTGGTGCCTCTGACCCTGCTGGCGCTTGGCCTGCGCCGCGACCGGTGGCGGGCGCCGTTGTTATCGCCGGAGCGGCTGCACGGCTTTGCCTGGATCGGCGATATTTCCTATTCGCTCTATCTGATCCATTTTCCGTTGCAGATCATCGTGATGATCCTGATGGAGCGCTTTCCGTACGCCCAGCGCGTCACCTGGTTTTCCTCGCCTTTGGCCCTGCTGGTTTTCTTAGGGCTGGCCACCAGCCTGGCGCGCCTGAGCTTCGTCTATTTCGAAATGCCGATGCGCAATCGCGTCAAGCGCTGGCTGACGGAGAAGCTGGCGGCGCTGCGGCCTCAGAAGGAAATATAGCCGGGATAGCGCGCCATGATCGCCGCGAAGATCGGGATCAGGGCGAACAGCCGCAATTCCCACAACAGCCATTTGCGTACCTTGGCGATCTCATCGGCGCCTGGCAGCCAGGCCGCATCTGCTGCCGCGGCCTTTTTCCATTTCAGGAAGGCGAGGGTAGGCGGGATTGACAGCAGCCCGACCGCCAGGAACGACGCCATCTTCAGCCAGAAAAAGAGGTTGTGCAGGTAGTAGGCCGCGCCTTTGACCCCAAAAATCACCCGCAACACGCCGATGACGATGATCAAGCCGGCCAATATGCCGTAGCTCAGGTCGATCCGTGTCAGCCGCTGCAACCCGGCGGGCGTCAGGCCTTCGCGCGTCAGGGTCAGCTCGACGACCAGCACGGCCAGCAGCATGAAGATCAGCAAATGGTGGATGATGGCGAGGATCAGATCGGTCATGTGGGCCTCCCGCGATGGTCATTTTGCCTTGGTCGCGCTTTTTAACCCAAAAGTGCACGATGGCAGAAGCACACTTTTGGGAAAGCGCTCGGACTATCACGGCTTTTCACCGCCGCAAGCCGCTGCTAAATGGGGAAATGGATCAATGACTTTTCTTCAGTGAGGATATGATGGCGGATTCAACAGGCGTCTTTGTCGGTCAGGCGGCCGCTCCGGAAATCCTGCTGTATCAGCGCGCCAACCGCCACGGCCTGGTCGCGGGCGCCACCGGCACCGGCAAGACGGTGACGCTTCAGGTCATCGCCCAGGCCTTTTCCGACGCCGGCGTGCCGGTTTTCGCCGCCGACGTGAAGGGCGATCTTTCCGGCATCAGCCAGATGGGCACGCCGAACGACAAGTTGCTGGAGCGCGCCAAGGGCATGAACCTGGAGCTGACGCCGGCCGCCGCGCCGGTGATCTTCTGGGATCTGTTCGGCAAGAAGGGCCATCCGGTCCGCGCCACCATTTCCGAGATGGGGCCGCTGCTGTTGTCGCGGCTGCTCGATCTGAACGACACCCAGGCGGGCGTTTTGAACATCGTTTTCCACGTGGCGGATCAGCAGGGCCTGCTGCTGCTCGATCTCGACGACCTGCGCGCCATGCTCGGCAATATTTCCGATAACGCCAAGGAGATCAGCGCCCAGTACGGTCAGGTGTCGCCGACCACCATCGCCACCATTCAGCGCGCCTTGCTGCAACTGGATACGCAAGGTGCGGGCAATTTCTTCGGCGAACCGGCCTTGGCTTTGTCCGACCTGATGCGCACGACGCCGGACGGCAAGGGTTACGTCAATGTGCTGGCCGCCGACAGGCTGATCGAGAGCCCGGCGCTCTATTCGACCTTCCTGCTGTGGCTGATGTCGGAGCTGTTCGAGGAACTGCCGGAAGTCGGCGATCCCGATAAGCCGAAGCTGGTCTTCTTCTTCGATGAGGCCCACCTGCTGTTCAAGGATGCGCCGAAAGCGCTGCTCGACAAGATCGAGCAGGTGGTGCGCCTGATCCGTTCGAAGGGGGTCGGCATCTATTTCGTTACCCAGAACCCGGCCGATATTCCCGACAGCGTTCTGGCGCAGTTAGGCAACCGCGTTCAGCATGCTTTGCGCGCCTATACGCCGTCAGAGCAGAAGGGCTTGAAGTCGGCCGCAGATTCCTTCCGGCCCAATCCGGCCTTTGATACGATTGAAGCCATTCAGAACCTCGGGACGGGCGAGGCGCTGGTATCGCTGCTGGACGAAAAGGGGCGGCCGAATATCAGCGACAAGGCCCTGATCCGGCCGCCGGCGTCGCGCCTGGGGCCGGCGACGGATGCTGAACGGGCGGCGACCATTGCCGCTTCGCCGGTCAAGGCGACCTATGACACGCCTTTGAATCGCCAGTCGGCCTATGAGGTGCTGTCAGGCCGCGCCAATGCCCAACAGACCGCTGCGGCGGGGGAGGGAACGGCTGCGCTGCCGGTGCCGGATCCCCGGGCGGCGGCGCAGGCGCAGAAGGACCACGACAAGGCGGTGGCCCAGACGATCAAGACGGTGACGTCGGTGGCGGTGCCGATCATCCGCTCGATGGGGATTATGCTGGGCAGAGAGCTGCTGCGCGGCATGATGGGGAACAGCCGGAAGCGGTAGCGCACGGATAAACGAACGGGGTTTGGGGTCCGTGACCCCACAAAACCTTGCTTAATTCCTTTCCTTCCCCTCGCCCCAAAAAGGGGGCGGGGGAAGGAAAGGAAATAGGGAAAGTCTTGGGGCCACGGGCCCCAAACCCCGTTATTTTTCCGGTGCTCTCACGTCGAACGCCACATCCCGTGGTCGCCGGGTCAAGCTCTCCCCGCCGTCGACCGTTAGTATCTGCCCGGTATAGCTCGGTGTCTCGATCATAAACACGATCGCCCGCGCCAAGTCCTCGATGGTGCAGCTCAACCCAAGGGGCGTCGCCTTCAAGGCCGCCTCGAAATCCGCCTGGCTCTGTTCCCCGCTCGGCAGAACCAGCCCCGGCGCCAGCCCGCACACCCGCATCCCCGGCGCGCACGCCATGGCCAAGGGCTGGGTCAAGGCCGCCAATCCCATCTTGCCCGCCGTGTACGACAGGAAATCCGGATTGGGATTGACCACCTTCTGATCAAGCATATTGATCGCCAGCTTGCCGCCCGCCGCCGCCAGAGCCTTGATGAGGAAAACTGGCGCCGTCAGATTGCTGGCCAGATGCGCCTGCCAGCTCTCCGGCGTCAGGCTGGCCAGATCGTCATACTTGAACAAAGACGCCGAATTGATCAGCACGTCGACCCGCCCGAACTTTGCTGCCACAGCCGGAATCAACGCGGCCCGCTCCCGGTCGTCATTCAGATCGGCGGCGAATATCTCGACCTCAAAACCTCGCGCCGCCAAACGCGCCTTGAGATCGCGCGCCCCATCGACCGACCGGTGATAATGCAAGGCCACGCGGTACCCCCGCCCGGCCAGTTGCTCGACCAGGCCCGCGCCGACGCGACGCCCGCCACCGGTGATGAGAACGACCTCTTTCACGGCCGGTACCGCGCCATCTCGACGCCGGCGCCTTCGGTCTCGGGGAAGATCTCCGGTTTGATCACCCGCGCCCGGCACGCCAGCACTAGCGGGTTCGAAAACGCCACCGCCATGATGTCCTCAAGCAGCGTTTCAAGCAGCTCGACATGCGGCCGCGACTGCCAGGCGACGATGGCATTGCGCATCAGATCGTAATCGATGAATTGCCCCGCTTGCGGCCGTCCGTATTGCCAGACGCTGACCCGCAGCCGGTTGGGGCGCTCATGCTCGAAGGCGTGCAGACCGCAACGGACATGCACCTCGATATTCTCAAGGACCGCCGTCGTGTGGTCGCCGTCGAGCATGGAAAGGACTTAGTCGATGCGGCCGAAATCGACCAGGTTGATGATCACCATCACCAGAAGATACGAGGCGAGGATACCGATGGCCAACATGCGCTTGGACTCCGAACAGCTTTTGTCCCCTGTTAAACGTCTTGGCGTGCAGAAACAAGAGCCTGTTTTGTCGCAGCAATGGCTTGCGCGAAGCGGCGGCGCACGCCACAGTCGGCGGCATGAGCACCTGGCGGCGCAAGATCGAACCCTTCACCCGGCCTTTCTTTTTCGCCTATTCGCGAATGACGCGCGGCAAGACGCTCGGCGTGCGCGGCCTGGTCTTCGACAAGCAGGGCCGCATCCTGCTCATCGAACACACCTATATTTCCGGCTGGTGGCTGCCCGGCGGCGGCGTCGATGCGGGTGAGACGTCCCATGCCGCCATGGCCCGCGAACTGCGTGAGGAGGCCGGCGTCAATCCGACCGGACCAATGACCTTGCTGTCGGTCCATTCCAACGACATGTTTTTCCGCGGCGACCATGTGCTGGTCTTCCGTATCGACGACTGGGAAAAGGTCGAGGCCACCTCGCGCGGCGAAATCCGGGCGGTCGATTTCTTCGCGCCGGACGCTTTGCCGGCGGACACCAGCCGCGCCACGCGCGCCCGCATCGAGGAAGCGCTGGGCGCTAAACCGGCTGACCCTTTATGGTGATTATTCGGCCGGCGTGGTCGGCCGGAAAGCCAGCGATCGCAGGTAATTGACGGCACGGTTGAAGCGGGCGCGGGTAAACAGCGGCTCGCGAGACTCGACATGCTGGATCAGGTTGCGCGCCCAGCGCCGCGACGGTTTCTCATAGCCGTAGTGCGCCAAAGCCGCGACGCCCAGGCACATGGCCAAGGAGATCAACAGCCAGGCCAGGCCCGGAATGCCGGCGCCGATGCCCCAGGCCGGGAACGAATGGAAGATGATCTTCTGGATCAGGTCGTGCACCAGATAGAGGGCGAACGAAATCACCCCCAGCCAGTAGATGATGCGCGTCTGCAGCACCCGCGCCACCGGGCCGGTGTCGTAGCTCAGGGCCATGATCAGCAGGGTGAAGGTGGCGACCAGGCTCAGGTCGGTCGAGCGGAACCACAGCAGGCCCAGGGCGACCGGCGCCAGGATGGCGGCGGCCCGCGCCGGCACCTGATCGCGGAAACGGAAGGCGACCAGGCCGAGATAGAACGACGCCAGGCAGCGCAGGGTCGTCCCCGGCGCGTAGGAATGGACGACATTGATCTGGCCGCGGAATTTATGCGCCAGGGTCAGCCAGTACGGGCCGTAGGCGATGTAGATCAGCAGGCCGAACGCCACCGCCGCGCCCAGCAACGCGTAGCGCCTCGGTCCCCACATCGCCAATACCGCGCCCAGCGGGAACAGCAGATAGGCCGCCCATTCGGCGCTGATCGACCAGGTCTGCGGCACGATCGAATAGGCCAGCCCCCAGACATGCGTCATGGCGATGTTGGAGGGCAGGGCGCGCAGCACGTCGTCGGCGAAATGGTAAGTCTCGCTCAGCACCGTGGTGATCATCAAGGCGGTGATCAGGGTGACCAGGATATACAGCGGATAGATGCGCGCCAGGCGCAGCATCAGGAAACGCTTGAAATTGCTGAAGCTGAAGCCGTCCTTGAACATGTGGCCATAGGTCATGGCCATGACGAAGCCGCTCAGGATGAAGAACAGGTCGACCGCGATATAGCCGTGCCGGATGAACGGCCGGATCTGTACCGGAAAGGCGAACAGGCCATTGGCATGGAACAGCACGACGTACAGCGCCGCGAGGCCGCGCAGGCCGGTCAGGGCCTTGATCTCGGAGGTCTTTGCTGCCGGGGCGGCCGCCTGGTCCGGGGAGGGCTCAGGGGTCGGAACGGAAACGGGCTGGGCCTGCATGGGAAGGTTCGGGACTCGCTTTACTGATATGCCCCCATTAACCGATTTCGCGCCTTCCGCCAAGATTCCGCTCACGCTTGCGTGATGAGAAATTGTTTCAACTGTCGGCATCCCATCACGCAGCTTGCATTTGCCGGGCGTGAGGGTCATCTGTGTGGCCCTCGTGGCTGCTGCCGTTTCCGGTGAGTCGCGATGATAAGAAGCCTGTCTCCCGAGTAACGAGACCCAAGTTTGAGCGACGACATCACCATTGACTTGTGCGACAAGGACGACGGTGCCAAGCTGACCGGCGCCGCGCTGATCCGCCATGAGGCGTCGCTGGCGCCCGATAAGCCCGGCGTCTACCGCATGCTCGGGTCGGACGGCGAGGTGCTCTATGTCGGCAAGGCCAAGTCGCTGAAACGCCGCGTCATGCAGTACGCCCAGGGCCGCGTCCATTCCCAGCGCATTGCCCGCATGGTCCACCTGACCTGCGAAATGGTGCTGATGCGCACCCAGACCGAAGGCGAGGCCCTGCTGCTTGAGGCGCGGCTGATCAAGGCCCTGCGTCCGCGTTACAACGTGCTGCTGCGCGACGACAAATCCTTCGCCGAAATCCTGGTGCGCAAGGACCACGAGGCGCCGCAGATCACCAAGCATCGCGGCGCTCATTCCATCGAAGGCGACTATTTCGGCCCGTTCGCCTCGACCGGCGCCGTCAACCGCACGCTCGACACGCTCCAGAAGGCGTTCCTGCTCCGGACATGCACCGACAGCATCTATGCCGCGCGCACCCGGCCGTGCATGCTGCACCAGATCAAACGCTGCTCGGCGCCGTGCACCGGCGTCATCGGCCTCGAGGACTATGCCGACCTGGTCAAGCAGGCGCATGCTTTCCTGAGTGGCAAAAGCCGCACCGTCATCGACCGCCTGACCCGCGAAATGACCGTCGCCTCCGACGACATGGAGTTCGAAAAGGCCGGTCAACTCCGCGACCGTATCCGCGCTTTGAACCACGTCGCCATGTCGTCGTCGGTCGACCTCGAAGGCGCCGAGGCCGACGTCTTCGCTATCTTCGCCGAGGGCGGCGCCGCCTGCGTCCAGGCGGTGTTCTTCCGCGCCGGCCAGAACTGGGGCGACCGCGCCTATTTCCCGCGCGTCGACCAGGAGGACAGCGAGGGCGAAATCCTCGACGCCTTCCTGGGGCAGTTCTACCAGGACAAGCCGATCCCGAAGCTGGTGCTGATCTCGCATCCTTTGTCCGAGCCGGAACTGATGGCCGAAGCCCTGAGCCTCAAGGCCGACCGAAAGGTGACCATTACCCGGCCGCAGCGCGGCGACAAGTTCGACGTCGTCCAGAACGCGCTCAACAATGCCCGGGCGGCCCTGGGCCGGCGCATGGCCGAACAGTCGGCCCAGTCGCGCCTGCTGCTCGGTGTCGCCGAAGCCTTCGGGCTCGACGCGCCGCCGACGCGCATCGAGGTCTACGACAACTCGCACCTCGGCGGCACCCACGCCGTCGGCGGCATGGTCGTCGCCGGGCCGGAAGGCTTCGTCAAGGGCCAGTACCGCAAGTTCACCATCCGCGACCTGGATACCCAGCCGGGCGACGACTACGCCATGATGGCCGAGGTCTTCCGCCGGCGTTTCATGCGGCTGATCAAGGAAAAGGATTTGCCCGAAGGCGAAAAGGCGTTCGGCAAACCGGACCTGGTGCTGGTCGACGGCGGCCAGGGGCAGTTGGACGCCGTGCTGGAAGTGCTGACCGAACTGGGCATGGACGAGATCAACGTGGTCGGCGTCGCCAAGGGACCGGACCGCGACGCCGGTCTGGAGCGCTTCTTCATGCCCGGGCGGCTGCCGTTCATGCTCGAACCCAAGTCGCCGGTTCTCTATTACCTGCAACGCTTGCGCGACGAAGCGCACCGCTACGCCATCGGCGCCAACCGCCAGAAACGCGACGCGGCCCTGACCAAGAACCCGCTCGATGAGATCGACGGCATCGGCGCCCGGCGCAAGCGCGCCCTGCTGGCGGCGTTCGGCTCGGGCCGCGAAGTGGCCTCTGCACGGGTGGAGGACCTGGCCAAGGTCGAAGGGGTCAGCCAGGCCCTGGCGCAGAAGATCTACGACTTTTTCCACGGCGAAGGCGGGTAGGGGAAGTAAGAAACCCCTCCACCACGAGCCTGAAGAAGGCTCGCGATCCCCCTCCCCGACAAGCGGGGAGGAACAGTCAAAATAGCGATGAAGCCTTCTTTTCCTGCGCCTCCCCGCTTGTCGGGGAGGGGGACCGCACGAAGCCGTGCTCCGTAGAAATAACTCAGGCTGGTGGCAGGGGCGGCAAGATGCGGTGGAGGGGTTTCTTGCTTCTCGCCCTAAAACCCGCGCGCTAGGATAAAACCCTTTCGTCCTTCAGCCATCCCCGGTTATAAGAGCGCGCGAAGAGTCCCCCAAGGTAACCGAATGACCGGCGAAAAAGTCAATCCCATCCCCAATCTGCTCACCCTGATCCGCCTGATTGGCGGCTTGGTCATGTTCTGCCTGCTGGCCGCGGTCGTCGGCGGCGTTCCCTTCCTGAACGTCAATTCGGAGATGCTTGACGGCCTGCAGAGATGGGCCTTCTACATCTTCGTCATCGCCGCCTTCACCGACCTGTTCGACGGCATCCTGGCGCGGCAACTGCATGCCGAAAGCCAGTGGGGCGCCATCCTCGATCCCATCGCCGACAAGATCCTCGTCTGCGGCACCATCATCGGCCTGTTCTGCATCAAGACGGGAGACCCGCTCTTTGCTCTGCCGGCAGCCTTCATCCTATTCCGCGAATTCGCTGTCAGCGCCCTACGCGAGGCCGCGGCCACCCGCGACGTCAAGGTGCCGGTCAGCTTCCTGGGCAAGATCAAGACCACCTTGCAACTGGTGGCTTTGGGCGGGCTGTTGCTGGCCGAAAGCTGGGCGGCGTTCAAGCTGCCGCTCGAATATGCCGACTTCGCTTTTCAGGGATCGAACCTGCTTCTGTGGCTGGCGGCCATCGTCTCGCTGTGGACGGGCCTGGCCTATTTTATCGCCGCGCGGCGTGAAATCTGAAATCGCTGTAATTTCGTTACGCCGATTTAATTAGGCAGTTATTTGAAAGTCGCTGATATAGTGCGCCCTCGAGACGCTTAAGGGAAGGGGACCTATGTCTTTGGCGCTGTCCACACTGATCTATGAATGGCGCCGCTATTTCGCAGCGATCATCGCCCTGGCGGTCGCCGGGCTGCTGGTCCTCGCCCTGACCGGCATGTTCCTCGGCGCCGGCAAGGCGTTTACCGCCACCATCGACCGTTCGCCCGCCGAAGTCATGGTGCTGCCGCCCGACGCCGAAGGGTTGTTCGGCAACAACAGCGGCCTGCCGCGTCGCATCATCCCGATCGTCTATCAGCATCCCGAAGTGGTCGAGACCATGCCGCTGGACGGCAATTTCGCCTACTGGCAGAACTTCCCGAAGAACGGCCAGCCGGCGACGGGCTCCGGTGTCCAGGTCATCGTCATCGACCCGACGCCGAATTCGCTGACCATCCCCACCGATTTCGACCGCAATCTGCTTGACGCCCTGGCTGAGCCCTACGCCGTGATCATCGACCAGTCGAGCGTCGGCAAGCTGGGGACCAAGCTGAACGAGAAGGCCAAGATGAACGGCCGTACCGTGACCTTGCGCGGGCTGACCACCGGCTACCCGAACATGTTCAACTCCACCGTCTTCATGTCGCGCCAGACCGCCAAGCTGCTCTACATCGTCCGCGACGGCCCGCGCGTCGGCTCGCTGCTGGTCAAGATCAAGGACCCGAAGCGCGCCCCGCAGGTGGTCGCCGAGCTCAACCAGATGGCCAACGGCCAGTACAAGGCCTGGACGCGCGAAAAGCTGTCGGCGTCCAACGAACGGGGCATCCTCAAGAACGGCGGCATTGGCATCATTCTCGGCTTCATGGTCCTGGTCGGCATTTTCATCGGCGTCGTCATCACCTGGCAGACCCTGCAGGCGGCGATCCTGGCCAATATCAAGGAGTTCGCCAGCCTGCGGGCGCTGGGCGTCTCCATGGGCAACTTGCGCCTGATCATCCTTGAACTCAGTTTCTGGGTCGGTATTTTCGGCCTCGGCATGACCGCCTTCCTGGTCGCCGCCGTCAGCCTCCTGGCCACCAGCATCAACATACCGATGGACTTCCCCTTGTATATCGACGTGCCGGTGGCGTTCGTGCTGCTGTTCATCGCCATGTTGTCGGGCCTGTTCTCGCTCGGCGTCCTGAAGAAAAGCCAACCTGCGGACCTGCTGCGATGACACCGGAAACGCACCCCAAGCTGGCCCTCAACGCCAAGGGCATCGGCAAGAGCTACAAGATCGGCAAGACCAAGCAGCAGGTCTTGAAGAACGTCGATTTCACCGCCTGGCATGGCCAGGTCACCATGGTCATGGGGCCGTCCGGCTCCGGCAAGTCGACCCTAATCGCCGCCCTGTCCGGCCTGATGAAGCCCGACGAAGGCGAGGTCGTGGCCCTGGGCGAAAGTATCTGGAAGAAAAGCCGCGGCAAGATCGACAAGTTCCGCCTCGATCATTGCGGCTTCATCTTCCAGGGCTTCAACCTGTTCCCGTCGCTGAACGCCACCCAGCAGGTCGAGCAGGTCCTGAAATACTGCAAGGTCCCCAAGCCGGAAGCCAAGGCCCGCGCCCGCGCCGTGCTGGAATCGGTGGGCCTGGGCGCGCGCCTGACCCTGCGGCCGTCGGAAATGTCCGGCGGCGAGAAGCAGCGCGTCGCCATCGCCCGTGCCCTGTCGAAGATGCCGTCGCTGATCTTCGCCGACGAACCGACCTCGGCGCTGGATTCGGTCAGCGGCCAGGTCGTCATCAAGCTGCTGCACCAGGCGGCCAAGGAGCGCGGCGCGGCCGTGGTCGTCGTGACCCACGACCCGCGCCTCGAAGCCTATGCCGACCGCATCATCCACATGGAAGACGGCAAGATCCTCAGCGATAATATGATTTCCGAGCCGCCCGCCGTTTAACCCCCGATTTCCGTCCGAAAGTCCGCAAAGAGAACCCCGATGTCCCGCAAAACCGTTTCCGCAACCGCTCTGGCCCTGGTGGCCGTGGTCCTGGCCGGAACTACGCTGACCGCCTGCGGCAAGATGCCCAGTGCCAAGGATGCCAAGGCCGCCGTCAAGGTGCCGGACAGCCCCTATGCTACCATCGCCAACGGCAAGGTCGACGTCGAAGGCGGCGTGATCGCCGTCGCCGCCCGGCGCGGCGGCGTGGTCAAGGACGTCTACGTCCAGGAAGGCGACATCGTCAAGAAAGGCCAGGTCCTGGCTCGCCAGGAAGACGAAGACACGCAACTGGCCGTCCAGACGGCACGGGCCGCCGTCGCTCAGGCCCAGAGCCAGCTGGCCTTGACCCAGGTCAATATCAATACCGCCCAGCGCGAATATGACCGCCTGGAGAAGCTGGCCCCGTCCAACTTCGTCGCCCAGCAGAAGCTCGACCAGGCGTCCGACTCCATCGCCCAGGCCAAGGCGCAGCTCGGCACCCAGCAGGCCGCCGTGCAGACGACCCAGGCCCAGCTGGCCCAGGCGCAGTATAATGAGGAACTGACCTATATCCGCGCCCCGATGGACGGCAAGATCGTCCGCCGCTATGCCAATCCGGGCGCCGGCGCCTCGACGCTCAACGTCTCCGACATGTTCGACCTGGAACCGGCGATCCCGCATATCGTCCGCGCCGAGATCGTCGAAAGCTCGATTCCGTTGGTGTCGGTGGGTCAGGAGGCCGAAATCGTCTCGGAAAACGATCCGACCAAGACCTATGTCGGCCATGTCCTGCGCATCGCCCCCACCTTCGGCGCCCGCAAGCTGCAATCCGACAGCCAGAACGAAGCCACCGACGAACGCGTCGTCGAAGTGGTGGTGACCGCCGACCAGGCGCCGTTCCTGATCGGGCAGCGCGTGCTGGTCAAGTTCATGAAGCCGGGTGAAAAGGCCGGCGTCGTCCGCGCAACGCCGGCTCCGGATCCGGTGAAGAAGCCCTAAACCGCGTCCAATCCAATGTCGAAATTGGGCGCCGAGTGGGTCAGGGCGCCGACGCTGATCACGTCGACGCCGGTTTCGGCGATGGCGCGGACGGTTTGCAGGTTGACCCCGCCGGAGGCTTCCAAAATCGTCTTGCCGTGCGCCAGTTGCACCGCCTCGGCGAACTGGGCGAGCGTGAAATTGTCGAGCAGCACCACGTCCGGGCCGAAGGGTAAGGCCTCCTTCAGCTGGGTGAGGGAATCGACCTCGATCTCGATCTTCATGGTGTGGCCGACGCCCGCCTTGGCGCGTTCCATGGCCGGGCCTA
>CAYULN010000125.1:0-27826 GCA_964445605.1 uncultured Caulobacteraceae bacterium
GAACGGATGTCGGGACTGACGGCGGCACAGCTTCTGGTCCTCAAGTCCATTCGGACCCATCCTGGCGTTTCTATCAACGAATTGGCCGCGCTGACGCTCACCCATCAGGCCAGCGTCTCCGAAGTCGTTAGGCGCCTTGAAAGCAGAGGCCTTCTCATTCGGGAAAAGCCAACCGGCGACGCGCGTCGCCGTGAACTGCAACTCACTCCATTCGGGCGGGACGCCTTGGCTCAGGAGGTAGAGACCATTCAGGAAATCTTGATGGCCGCGATGGATCGGCTTCCGGCGCAGACTCTTGCGCAACTTGCCGACGGTCTGGACCGTCTCATCGAAGAAGCCGGCTTCGCCGAAGAACCGGCTCCCATGCTTTTCGAGGATGCTGGAAGCACCAAATCCCTTTAGTCATGGACCAAGCCGGGATTGACGGATGCTTCGGCTCGCGGTTTGCTCGGCATTCTGCGTCCTTCCTGCCGTATGAATCCACGTGCTAGATTATGGTAGACCGGCCGGGGACATACCAGTCGGGAAACGCTGTAGGCCAGCACGCTTGTCGCAATCAGCGGAATGACCATGTCGTGGCTGTTGGTCATCTCCATAACGATGACGAAAGCGGTTAGTGGTGACTGCACCACACCGGAAAAGGATCCCACCATGCCGAGCAGCGTCATCGTCACCAGCGGCGCGACAGGCAAGACCCAATGCAAATCGGCACCAATGCCGGCTCCGGTTGCCAGTGATGGTGCGAAGATGCCACCGGGAATGCCGCTAAGGCTCGACAGCAGAGTCGCGCACCATTTGAACAAACCGAAGGTCTCTGGAATGTTGCGGCTTCCCGTTAGCAAGGCTTCGGCCTGAGGATAACCCGTCCCGAAGATGTTGGTGCCGCCGAAAACACCTATGACGGCGACAATTAGTCCGCAGCCAGCCGCAAAGACGATGCGGTGTTTGTCGACCAGCCCGTTGAACAATTGCCCCAGGCGGCGCGTTCCGAAGACGAGGGCACGGCTGAAAGCACCGCCGAACAGCCCGCCTCCGATGCCGCAGACCAGAACCGCCAGAACGTCCGGGAGCGGCTGAAGCACGGCGGACGAATGCCCGAAATAACTGTAGTCGCCCAGCATGGCGAGCGAGGCGATACCCGCCAACATAACGGTAAAGATCACTGTGCCTGACGTTCGCTGCTCGAACGACTTCCCCAGTTCCTCAATCGCGAAGACGATGCCGGCCAAGGGCGTATTGAACGCAGCCGCCACGCCGGCCGCGCCACCGGCCAGCAGAAGGGCGGATTCATTGCTGACGATACCGCCGATCCGTCCTGTCACCCGCATCACGGCAGCACCGATCTGGACGGTCGGGCCTTCGCGGCCAATCGAGGCGCCGGTCAGAAGACCCAACAGCAGCAATAGCGCCTTTCCGGCAACGATACGCATTGACACCAGGCGGTCGACCGCTTCTGGACGATGACGTACCATTTCACTGGCGGCGATGACCTGTGGAATGCCGCTGCCTTGCGAACCGGGAAACCAGGTACGGGCGACAAATGCCGATAGGGCGAAGCCCGTTGGCGTCAGCAGCAGCGGCAGCCACCAGATTTTGGCCATGCCCGCCATGAATAATCCTTGCGCCTTGTCCGCCGCCATCGCCAGAAGGACGGCAATGGCCCCGACCAGCAGTCCGCCCGTCCAGAAAACGACCTGCGACCGCCAATGACGCAGGCTCAGCCATCGCGAAATTATGGGACGTAAACGGCGAACATCCTTGGGCATGGGCGTCCTTCAGCATAAAGTGATATATATAGGACCCTTTACATATATTCCCTCGCGACCTATAGCGAAATCATGTGCGGTCAGGTTTTTAAGCAGCGAGTCGCCTTTCGCTTCAGGAAGGACTGAGAGCCATGGGCGAAGATTTCATCCCGGAGGCGGTCCGACGCTTCCTTCTGATGAACATCGATTCCATTGCCGAGTGGGAAGGCCTTCTTTTGCTGCGTGCCCATCCAAACAAGGCTTGGAGCGCCCACGAAGCGTCCCGCAACCTCTATATCAGTGAGGACGCTGCGGCAGTGCTGCTTGCCGCGCTGGTGGCACGTGGCATGGCGGCGGCAAAGAACCTGCCTGACGGAAAGATCTATAAGTATAAACCCGCTTCGTCCGAGTTAGCCCGCATGATCGATGAGGCCGCTGACCTCTATAGACAGTATCTTATTCCCATAACACAAATCATTCATTCCAAGGGTAGAAGCCGTATCCAGGAATTTGCCGATAGCTTCAGGTTAAGGAAGGACTGAGATGGCTGCTGTCATTTATGGACTTTGCGCCCTGACCGCCCTCGCGTGCGCCTGGCTTTTGCTGGCTGGATATCGCCGATCAAAATATCGCCTGTTGTTTTGGAGCGGCCTATGCTTCAGCGGCCTCACCGCAAGCAACGCCCTGCTCGTGGTCGACAAGCTGATGGTGCCCCGGGATGATTTGTCGACCTGGCGGTACGCAGTCAGCCTGATATCTCTGCTGATTTTCGTTTACGGTCTTATTTGGGACGCCGAGCCATGACGATCAATGCCTTGCTTCTCGGAGCCATAGCCGCAACTTGCCTTTTCATCAGCCTGATTCTCGTCCGCTTCTGGCGGACCACTCATGATCGTTTTTTCCTGTTGTTCGGCTTGTCTTTCCTTGTCGAGGGCGTGAGCCGCGTTTGCCTGGCCCTCGTCCCGCTGGCTAGCGAGCTCGAGCCGGTGTTCTATACAGTGCGCCTGATCGTATTTCTGATCATCATTTTTGCCATCGTCGACAAGAACTTGCGCAATAACCGCTCCGACTAATTCGAAGCAGATCGGGCGCCGCCCGGCTCCAACTGTGGAGCGGAGCGCTTGAAGCCAGCTATTTGCTCCGCATCAGATATTTGATGACGAAACCAATAGAGCCCCCCTTGTACGAGCATGGCAGCCATCACGCGACATGAATACAGATCAGGATCGTGTTTTGGACGACAACGGCGCCAGCGGATAATGCCATAGGCTTGCCTTGACGCGACTGTCACTGGCGCAACGTCAACCAAGCCAAGTAAGCGCCGTAGATAAGTAAGCCGGTTAATGCACTTACGCGTCCTACTTTTGGCGATACCATTATCAAAAGAAATAACCCGGCGGCCGAGGCGATCATCAGAGGAATATCGACCTGAAGGAACACTGAATCGATCGCCACCGGCTTGACAGCAGCCGTAATTCCGAGAACCGCCAGGATATTGAACAAATTGCTGCCAAGGACGTTCCCCAGAGCAAGTTCATTCTGGCCTTTCGCCGCGCTGACCAGGCTCACCGTCAATTCCGGCAAGGAAGTTCCAATTGCTACCAGCGTCAGGCCTATAACGGCGTCGGAAACACCCATGTTCTTGGCAAGGTTTGTGGCGCCGTTCACTAGGGCGTCAGCGCCGAAGATGAGACCGACCAAGCCGCCAGAAACGAACAGTAGAGCCAATGCGATGTTGGATTTGGTCTCCTTTGCTTCGGCTGCGGCTTTGCGGTCGATCATATAGACCAAAACTATGTAGGCGAAGAGCACGCCCAGCATAATCAGACCTTCTAGATGGTCGATCTGGCTGCGCCACGCGAGATATCCAAATCCTACCGTTGCCGCGGTCATGACGAAAGCGTCTCTTCGCACGCCACGCGCCCGGGCCGAAAAGGGTCTAAGCAAGGCTCCGGCGGCTGCTATCAATAGAATATTGGCGATATTGGAACCAATGACATTCCCAAGCGCGATGTCGGTGGCGCCAGCCTGGACGCCTTTCAAACTTACCAAAAGCTCAGGCATAGAGGTGCCGAACCCGATGACGGTCAAGCCGATCAACAGTTTGGGAAGCCGCAAGCGCGTCGCAAGGCCCACCGCGCCACGAATTAAGCTTTCGCCGCCGGCGAACAGACCAATCAAGCCCAGTCCTATCAGTATCCAGTCATGATATTTTTCGAACATTGCCGCACCCCTCCACGCAGCAACTTAGCTCAAAATCAAAAAAATCCGTCAATCACTTTGCGCGTTCCCGCCCCTCTCAAACCTACCTTATTAGCGGATGTTTCCAAGTCTCGGCGACATCCTTTGCGGACATAGGCGCTCGGAAGTAGGTCATGAATCAACTCACTTTGAGATCAGCAGCCCGCCCATACACGTGATGTATCAGTCTCCCGCATGAAAACCTACGCTTTCAGATATCGGCGCCGCGTTCAAGAATCTCGCCTCCACCTTTGCGGCAATTACCTGACTGGCTTGCGCGGCTTCATCGCTACTTCCGGCTCCGCCTTCGTTGATCGCGATGATCACCGCAAAGTCGATTTCGGGAGCAACAACGGCATCAACATGCCAAGTGCCGCTGTCTCCCAGACTGCGAAAGACACGGCCGGAGTCGTCCGGCCGTTTTCCTTTGGCCCACGACTGCTTTTCCATGTACCAGCCCGACGTGTAAAATAAGCCTGGCAAGGCCTGATGCATGGCCACAAATGACTGAGGCATCAATAACGAATTTATCTGATAATTCGGATTGGTTGGATCTCCACGCAACTGCATGTCGATGAATTTCGCCCAGTCGGTGATGCTCATATGCACGCCACCCGCCGGGCCATAGTAAGAGGGCAAGGTCGCGCGCGCCGTGAACCCGCTCGGCATGATAGGATGCCCCTGCAGAACGCCCCATGCGGGCCCAAGGTGCCCCCAAGGCTCATCGATTTTACCACGGGAACCAGGTGGACCGAAGCCACCTGACGTGATCCCCAAAGGCGTCCAAAGACGTTCAGCGACCAGGTCTTCCCAGGTTTTGCCCGTGGCCTTGTGCAGCATTTCCGCGATGATCAGATAGTCGAGGCTTGTGTAAATATAGCCTTTTCCCGGCGCGTAAACCGGGGCTCTAGACAGAACTTTCCTGACAACTTTCTGACGCTTGTCCGCAGCGGTGCCCGCGGTGAAAAACTCCGCGCCTTCCACTGTCATAATAAAGGCAGCATCTCCGGGTAATCCGGCGCGATGATCGAGAAGCTGTCGGACCGTGACCGCCCGCCATCCCGGATGCATGTGGCGTCCGATATCCGTATCTGAGAAAAGATCACCCAACGTGGAATCCAGTGCAAGTTCTCCACGTTCGACCGACATCTCTACGAGAGTAGACGTCATTGCCTTGCTACCTGAGCAAATGGCGAACTGATCATCCAAGGTAATCGGAATATCAGAGCCGGATTTACGCATGCCAGCGTTGCCTGTGGCTATGATACGACCGCCTTTGAGCACGACGACCGCCATGCCTGGGACAGCATGTGTCGCGATTGCCATTTTAACATCATCTGTAATATCGACAGGCGTTGGCAAAGCGTCAGCAGTTTGCGCAATAGCCGGAGCAACCGCCAACACATCGGTGCCGGCCAGAAACGTCAATATGAGCAAGACTGAAGAGGCATATTTAAACATCATCGGCTTTCCCGAACTTTTCCTAATACGGTTTCCTGGCATCACTTGAATGAACGCGACCTGAATGAACAAAAGCGGCACATGATGCTGACCATCCATAATATAAGATTTGAAGTAACAGCGGGGAAAGCGCCGATGCGCGCGGCTTATCTGTTCTCTAACTCTACATGTAAAGTTTCGTTTGCCTCGTCAACACGGGCTGCCAATACAGCCGCCAAAGCTTATTTGTGAAAAGCTTCGTCAATGAAAGTGAAAGCAGGTTGCATCTCGCCGGTCATAAAAGCGGGGTCCTCATGACCAGCACCGGGCACGATCCTAAGGGTTGATTTTCTCCCAGCCTTCGACAATTCATCATTCAGCCGTTGCGCAGCTGAAACGGGCACACTCGTATCGGCGTCGCCATTGACGATCAGAAACGGAGGTATGGCTTTAGCCGTCTGTATATAGTGAGAAATCTTGATCTGCGGATCGAAATAGTCTTCCTCAATCGCACCAAACCACACAATGGCAGCTTGTATCGCGCTAGAAACATCCGCGTTGCCAAGAGCTGGGTCGTCAAATTTCGTCGGCTGGTCACCCGTTACCGCCAGCATGGCAGCGATGAACCCACCGGCGGAATTGCCCCATACGGCGAATTTGCCGGCATCCAGATTATACTTGGCAGCATTCGCCCGCAGAAAGCGCACCGCCGCCTTGCCGTCCTGAACTCCCGCGGTCGCCGGTTCGTCGAACCTGCCACCGGGTCGCGCGAGAAGACGGTAATTGATGCTTGCGACCGCATAACCCTTGGCGGTTAGCGCGGCGACATCGGGGACTTGAATTTGATATTGCGGCCCGGATTTGGGCACAGGTCCGAAATTGCGCCGAGGCATTGCCTGCTTGTCACCAACGCTGAAGGCGCCCCCATGAATCCAGATAATCAATGGCGCCGCACCACTCTTGTTCGTCGGCAGATATAGGTCCAGCGTCTCTAACGGCGACAGAGTCGCATACGGTATATTGGTAAAGGTTGGCTCTATCGGTTTTGAATAGCTATACATGTCTGGTCCAGGCGTTGCCGTAATGCCATTGGGCGGTTGCGCTGCAGTTGGCGGAGCGGTGGCGGCACCAACAGCAGCAGAGACCTGAGCGCTCGCAAAATAGAAAAGACAAAGACTGACGATTCTGGAAATAAACATTTTTCGTTCCAGTTATGGGATATGAAGAGCAGGTTCCTGGGCCGTGTTCGTTACCTCAGTGGCAAAAACAGATCTGCAACCGCCTCATGCTCCGGCACATCCGGGAAGAGGCTCAACCGCTGGCAATAGATCGGGAAGTCGCGTGTTTCTTCGCCGCTGGCCGGAAGCCAGTCGCGATAGAGGTAGAGCGCGGCGGCCTCCAAATTGTCGCTATTGCCGATGACGCGCAGCACCGCGCAGCGTCCGCCAGGGATCTCACCGGATTTGATCTGCTCGTCGTTCGCCTCGATCGATTGGTCGGTCCCGGCACAAAGGTCCACAGCATAGTCGGCGGGCGACGTAGGACGACGTTCCGAACGCCACACATTAAAAGTTGGGCTTGTTTCGGAGGGCAGGCCGGCGGCCTTGCGCCACGCTCTGAACCGCCGGATGGTGGCGCCTAGCGTTGCCGGGACGCCCCGATGTTCCATGATCGCCACCTGTGTGGGCGCCTCGTCGCGAATCGTCACGTCGTTAGAAAAGGCCTTCTGCTTGAGCTTGCTCCTCGCTTTGTCGAGAGGCCTCAACGCCGCACGCCACGGCACCCAGTCGGGAGATTTCCGGAATGACGAAGGCGACTGCCCGAACCGCTGCCGAAAGGCACGGGCGAAAGCGTCCGGTGCATCGTAACCTGCGTCCATCGCTATGTCCGTGACGCTTTGGGTGGTCCCGTAAGCCAGCCGGTGAGAGGCGCGCTTCATACGTGCAAGCTGGACATAGCGATGTAGAGATAACTCGAAGGTCGCGGTAAACTGCCTGTGGAAATGAAACTTCGAGAAAGCCGCGATATCGCTTACCGTTTCCAGGTCCAGATCACTGTCAAGATGCCGGTCAATATAGTCCAGCACCCGCCGCATCCGAGTCTGATAGCTTTGAAGCGCCGGCTTCATTGGCTTTTCCTCTGTCACGGAAACTATCTACTCACAAAGTGCTATAACGCGCTCGACCGATCTTGCGGTTTTGGCATGGGTAAAGAGCACACTCGCTCTCAGTTGCAACTATCAAGTTGAGCTCGTCGTTTAACGCTCTTCGCCTTCCAGACAAGTTTGCTTTCGATTCAATAGACTACGCCATCGAGCTTAAAACGCTCTATATTGCTTTCAAAACTTGCTCCCGAACATCAAGAACCGGATATTCCGAGATAACACCGCCAGTTGCCGAAGCTCAAATTGCGGAAATGGGTGCTCTGCCGCCGGTCCTCAAAAGCCGACATTCGAGCTCGGTAGCACGACCTCACAACCGGACATTCGTGCTTAGAAGCCAGACATCCGAAGCGGACGTTCGAGCACAGCTCAGAAATTCCAAAAGCGGACATTCAAAAATATCCACGCTACTCGAATCTGGGCCTTGCGCTACGCGAAAGCAGTCGGCCGCACCGGGCCGACACCCGATACCGCCTTACTGCCTCCCTCTCTGGAATGTGCAGTAGGAGCTTAGGCCACAGCCTCCACAGACTATTTAGTACGTACTCAAATCCGGTAGTTTATCCTTGGTGAGATATCGATCCGAGTTGTAACCCGCCTTAATCAGGTCAGGAGGGTTCGTCTTGCCGTCGTGTATGAACTCGGAATGCCAAACCAGGAAGTAGAGCCAGTTGGCGCCTGCATCACGTAGCTGATCAGGATCAGGTATCGGGCCACATTCGTGCAGGGCAATAGGGATATCAAGCTTCAACTTTTCTACATCGTTGTACATGCCAACCAATGGCACATGGTCATGCACGTAGTCGTCGGCGCCGACGATATCGACATACTGCCTACCCGGAAACCAGACTGGATTGACGTCCTTTGTAAAACCGGCAACCCAGATCAAGTTATTTAGGCCGCGTTCGTCGGTGAAATAGTCATACATCTTGACCCAGAGTTTTTTGAACACCTCTGGGCCACATTTGCCCCACCAGAACCAATCGCCAGTAAACTCGTGGAATGGCCGCCACAGGACAGGGACGCCGGCGGCCTGGAGTTCTGACAAATGACCTGCGATCTCAGCCATATCCCGCATCATGGCCACGTTCTGCGGCGTCCCGTCCTTAAGGGCATCATAGGCATCAAAATAGATCTTGGATTGCTCGTAGCCCGGGCCGACAAGCGGATTACCCCAATGCCAACATATGGTCGCTATGCCGCCTTCATCCTTGTACCATTTCGTCGCTCTAGCGTTTACGCCGGAGCGGTCAGACGGATCGATGTAATCAAGGCCAAGGAGTGCGGGAAGCTTATCTGATTGTTGCTGGATGTAATTCAGTTCATAGCGCGGGCCATCGGGCCGATGCCAGGTCGATTCTTGCTGACCAGTAAGAGTTTTCTTTCCCCAGATATCGTTGAGAAAGCGATACAGTGCTCGTGCCTCAGATGCGGCCTTCGGGTTGCTGAGTACGACCGACGTGGATGTCGAGATGGAACCTTGAGCCTGCGATGCCGGCCAAGCCTCCATTGCCACTGTAGACGCCGCAAGCCCCATCAAAAGGTCACGGCGGCACATGCCTTGATTATCGGCTTTCCGTTTTTCGCCCATTACCATTTCTGAGTCCGTACTACTTTAAATTTATTCTGCAGTGTTTAATAAATGAGAGTATAACATCCAACGCGGACATTAGGTGCCACCGACTGATCCTCATAACCAGACATTCGACAGGCACGGCGCGATATCCAAAGGAGACTTTGACAGTCGGAAGCCAGAATTCCTAAGCGGACATTCGGCGCATTCTTGCCTGCGGTCCACAGGTAGGTCGGCTATCGACGCCGCCATTCACACCGACTAGTTAGCCAACGCTAATCGCGCCGAGAGATGCGACCGAAGTGGCACGACTGATATTTTGGCGAAATGCCGGACCAAGTTCTTCGAGCTCTGAGAGCAGAGTTTTAAAATATCGAATCTTGGACGGCTTATTCAGAGCATAAACCATTTGTTCCAGCCACCCACCTAGCAACGCCAGATGCGATCTCGCGGGCGCAAAGGCTGTCGAGCACTCCACTAGTCTTGCTGTAGCTTCCAAGATGGCGCTGTTGGATTCGAGATAGCGCGCCTTTAGGAGTATCGTATCGACAACGGACTGTCCAAGCTCCTCATTTTTGACCAATGTCGCAACGTGGGCGGCGACGGTAATAGCATTCTGGGCGTTTCGGTCTTCTAAGGTAACAGCGCCCCGTTGAATTCGGGTCAACACCTTAGAAATATCGGCAATTGCTTCAACTGGAACTCCAAATGTCTGAACAAGAGGGCCAATACGCACTAGATTTGGAATGGTCGGTTGCTTCCGAACAGCATGGAAAAATTCCGCCATATCCCCGTATTCGGCCAACGTCGACATCGTACCTTTCCCATCGCCTTCAGTTGGCCCAGGCAAGTAGGCTTGAAGCGCAGTTCCTTGTTCACTGAGATAAGTATTGAACGCGTCTATCTCCGAAATCCAGGTGCTGGGGATTTGTTGGTTTGGAAGGAGTGTTGTAGCAATACGGATATACCCGCCAAGATCCGCGACGATGATTCCAGGCTCAATCCAATCGGGTCGCCAACGCGCTTGCACTGCGAAATCGGCAAGTCCGCTGAACAAATATGGAATGCCGGCGAGTCCCCTTGCCCAGTCCCAAAGAGTTCGATGCCGAGTACTGTTCGATCCGCAGGCCCGCACAACCAGGTTCGAGTGTAGGACCGCTGCCATTCGGCGCCAATAGACAGGCCGATCTCGCAATTCCGCATGTTGGCCAAAGAAGCCAGTCGTGACCAAAAACGCCGATGAGAAAATATGACAACTGGCGTCCAACAGGGGTAAATCGGAAAAGGCATTTTTGAGCTGCTCTTCGCCGATTTTGTCCCATTGAGAGGTTTCCATGTATTTCTTAGCTGCGAGGTGAAGGGCGCCAGCGCTAGCAAACGGATCGATGAAACGACGCAAAGATGAGATTGCCTCTTCTATAGTCGCATCCGTAAGCGCACTAACCCAAATTGATTGAGCGACAGCTGGGATACCCAACAACATTCCCAGCCAACGGACGGCTGAAACACGATTACATGAGACCCGCGCATCGAATTCGGACTTCAGATCGGTTTCAATATAGTGTGCCGTATTGTCCCCTGTTGGCGCTGGCAGTAGGGCCTCCCAGTAGTCAGGATCTCCAGTGACCAGGTCACGGTTATTCAGTCCCCCTCGTACGAAACTTTGAGCCAATGAGTCGCGAAGTGAGTCAGGCGATTTATCCAGGATCATAGAAATCGTAACGAACGTGTCATCAGATACCACTTTCGAAACGAGCTTCTCAGCATCACGAAACTGGCGGGCCGACAGAATAGCCTTTGCCGCTTCCCTTCCCCACGCGTTCACACGCGCATCTTTCTCTGGGCGCAGTAGATCAATATGAGACAGGCGAAAGGTTTGCCCCCCGTGGTCATACAGGCCGTCACCTGTTTGGGATTCGAACCTCGCTCCTTCGATGTGTTCTGGTTCTGAATTTACGCCACTAAAGATTTCGCGGAACCGATCTAGGATCTGCGCCCGAGGTAGTGTCGAGGTACCCAAGTTCAGGCTGGGTACGGCCTCAATGCCAAACTGTTGAGTAAAGTCTCTGTCCGATAGGAGTTCACTGCGCATCCTTTGTGGAAGTCGCTTCAACGCAAACAGCGCTGCGGCGCGTTCGATATCACGTTGCGACATTTCAGGCGGCGGCTTCATCGTCGTCACTCCATCGCGTAATAAAAGCACGCACATAAGCAAACACGGCTTCGTATCGCGCCGGATTCAATTCACGCAAAGGTTCCCAAATCCTACTTTCCGCCCAAGACGAATATTGCTCCATCCTTTTGGGATCGGATAGTTCGACGGGAAGCGCATACCCCCCAAGCAGTGCCGTTGATGCGTTTTCCCGCCACGTTTCCTGTGGCTTCGGATCCCAAGCATAAAACCATTGATCTGGATCGGGGCTAAGATTGAAAAGATAGTCGCTCATGGTTTCGAGCTTCGCAATATCCTCAATATCAGAGGCCCAAAGCGTAAGTATCGCTTGCTTTATTGTTGTTAGTGTCGATGCAAACCAAGTAATTTCCGCCGGGAACCGCGGAAACTCCCTGGCTCGAGCAAGATTAAGTGACTCGTGGATGCGACGAAACTCTGCGGAAGGCCCCGAACCGCTACGTCTTGCCGCCCCCACCAACTCATCAACGTCAAAGGGAACAATTTGGGCGCCCGCCTTCCGAAGTCGCCGCCTGACTTCGGCTCTTCGATCAGAGCTAATTGCCCCAAGCTTAGTTAGATCCTCGATAATGTCTAAGGTGGTCGCCATTCGCGCCGGTTTGGCACTGGCATCAACAGCAAAAGCTTCATTATTAAGAGATCGATCGTCACAAACAAATATCGTTGCGCCGTCAAGATCCTGCAAAAGATTGAATGTGCTCGCCGGCCCACGCCGTTCACCGGTCAATTTCGATTGGATTTTGCCAAATATTATTTTCCCTGCTCGATTTCCCTTCCAGACCGCCAATAGAATTCGACCAATCAATTGGTCCAACTCTTCCTGGATTGCCAACTGGCCGATGGCTTCGCCGCTATCCGCTTGCGCGGATTTCGGAATCAAAACGGTTTCAAACGTATCGACCAAGCAATTCAGTAGTCCAGCTTGTTGAATTAACATCAGGCTAGGGAAATCTATGTAAATCGGAAGCTTAGAATCTATCGAAATTGGCGCAATATCTTGCGGAATTCTCGATTCGATGGTTCTGCGTGAAGCGTCTTCGGTAATAGCGTCAATTGCCCCATGATTTACGAGATAATTCAGTATGGATCGCGCATCTATCGCTCGCTCACGATCTGGGCCAGATAGCTTTTTGCGTACAGATTCGATACCTTCGGGGTCGAGCACGGTAACAAGTCCGCCAGATCGACGCGCGGTATGGAACAATAACGCAACGTCGTCATTTACTCCCGCAAGGGCTCTTATCGGTGTATTTGGGCTCGGAACGACGGAAAGGCGGCCAGTGCCAACCAGGTCTAGAATGCATTTGGCTCGACTGATTTGATCGTGCGAAGGCGCACGATACAGTTCGCGGCCGTTGAGGATTTCACCAAGAACATTGCCGCCCAAAATAATTCTTGGGTAGGTTTCAACGACCACATCCAATAGATTTAGCCAAGCAAGCGTCTGCAATGCTGTTATATCGATAGCAATCAGAGAGGGGGCTTCTAATGCGGCCGATGCCCGACGGGCACTAAACAAGGGAATAGGCGTTTTCGTTTTTGGGTCCGGATTTAGAAAATTCCGAATGAGATTGGCTCCAACCGCCGCCAGCATTGAGCCACCGAACCATTCGGCCGCGACAGTTAGTGGCATCTCACCTTTAGCAAGCTCCTCGTTGATTTGCGCCCCTGCGCTTTGGTTCTCCTCGCTGAGACGCAAGACATCACTACCGCTAAACTTGCGGATTGGGCCATCGTCACCTGACACTTCAATTGCCCGATCAAGCCACTGGCGTGCAGCTGCTTTGCGGCCCGCCAGTCCAGCCCCCTCGACTACACTGTAGGCATGGACAAGCACGTTCGGATCGTCCGGCGACAATTCAACCGCTCGGTCAACTAAAACTGTAAGTAACCTTAATCCGGATACAGCCCCAATTCTTGCAGCCTTTATTAGGTCCGCGCCACTTGTCGCCGATGGCTCTCGGTCTATGTATGCTACTAGAATTGGGCCAAGTTCATCCCAATTGCCGGTTTCAATCGCAACCCCCGCCTCTAGGTTTAAGTCCCGGAGATGGTTCAGAGAGTTAATTCGAGCAATTATCTTGGTTGCCTCCCCCATTTCCCCTGATCGATATTTTGCCCAACCAACCTGCCTGAGTAACATTGGGTTTGAGGAAATGACGTCTGGAAACTCTTGATCGATACGACACAACTCACTATCGCGCCTCAAGAGAACGTTAGTGTGTGCCGCCAACAGTAGCGCCTCGGGATCGGCTGTCTTACGAAAAAGTTCTTCGGCACGACTAGACAGTTCCTCAGAAGGCTCCTTTTCTTGGAGCGCCCGCACCAACTCGATTAGACTCGGAGTGCTATGGCTTTCCTCATAAACCGCACGAAGTTCGGCAACTGGATCGACGCCACTGGCCGCAGCAATTCTCGCATTGAGAACCCTTTGAAACTCCGGAATGAGAGTATGTCCCCGAGCTTCAAGGGTAGCCTTAGCCGTTTCTGGATTGTCGGCTCCCGTGAGTGCCTGGATCTCAAGACTTGCTATCCAGCCTTCCGAAAATGCCGCAATAAGGGGCTGCCGGTATTGCTCGATGAACGACACCAGCCCCTGGGCGTCCATGTCATGAAGCTTTAAGATCAAAGCAGCCTTGAGCTCTGAGGTCGAATAACCTCCAAGAGCCTCACGTTCATTTAACCAATTCTGCAGCGCTTTTAGGTCGTAGTCCTTGTCGAACGCTAGAACAAACGGGAGCAAATCCAAGCCGTGGCCAGTGGGAGACGTCATCCCACGCAACTCTCCAACGGCTTCGTCATGGCGCTCGATGTGTAGCAATTCGCACCATAATATTCGTTTTTCCACTAACGAGCGCGCTTCGGGTAATTCAAGCTCTTCTATGATTCCTTTCAGCGCGCGAAGGTCCTCGAGCACATTGTTGAGCCGCGGCTTAAGATTTTCTGGCAAGAGCACAGGGCTGAAATCGACCAGGACGGTAGGAATTTCATGTAAAACCTCGTCGAAATGATTTCGTGCAAAAATTGACGCGAGCCGCGCCGCGCCGCGATGAAACAGTAGGGCCGGCTCTTGAAAGAGCCGTTCATGGGCGACCTCTTCAAGTATTTGAAGTCCCTCATCATATCGCTCTTGTTCAAAATAAGCGTTTGAAAGGGTCGTTAAACCTTGTGCATCGAAGCTTGCGATTGGAACCCGCTGCTGGTCGTGCCAGGTGGTAACGTCGATTGCTCCTCCCCGTTGATACAAAAGACCAAGCATTACCGCCAAGTCGTCGGAATCGCGAGAGTCACGAACGAGACGGAGAGCATCGTCCAACCGACCATTCGCCGCCAAGAGGCGAGCCTCAGGCGCCAAGGATGACGAAGTACCTATCCGTGCAATGCCTGCATCGAAAAGCTTCTCGGCGTCCGAAATATTTCCACGAATTGCAGCCGTCCGTGCGCCCTTGAATAGCACCCGTCGCGCCAAATCATCTGGAAGGTCCCCATAGATGCCTTCGAGGATTTCTAGAGCAAGTGGCCAAGCACCGTTTGTGCGGTAGGCTTCCGGAAAAGTCATCCGGCGTATTACAAAAGCGAAACGGGTTTCAACCTCGTGCTGAACTGCTTCGCTTATGACAGTATCCAGTGCTTTGGAGGCGACAGCTCTACCGTCGGGCGCCTGATCAACTTCACTGTTAGCTACGGCCAAGAGCGGTTGCAAAAGTGGTATTGTGCCAAGCAACGCCTGGCCCATATGACGCGCAAGGGCTTCGTCGGCCATCCTCAAATCGAGCATTCGCTCAGATCGAGTTAAATTGGCGCCGACTTGCGAAACAAGGTCAAAAAGCGCCGCCGCGGCCGCTTCCTTCCGGATGCTAGCAGCCGGGTCTCCTAAATGCTCCAGCCTAAACCCAACGGCATCTTGAACGCGTACTCGGAGTTCCGTGATTGGAGGTTCGTCCAGTTGCCAATCGATACGCGCCAGCAACGCTGGTAATTTTATGTTTGTGACCGATTGAAGAGCAGTGGCGCTTTTCTTCGATAAAGCGGCCTTCAGTAGGAACTGTCGTAAACTTTCTCCGTCCGCCTCGCCGGCAACCACCCTTTTCCAGTGTACAATACCAGGCTCACCGAATGGCCGGCCGCGTTCGTGCCCTGCGGTCGCTCGCGTCCAAATGACCGTCTTGACCTTTGCGCCGCGTTTTATGGCTAAATCGATCAGCTCAATTACAGGCGCTTGGCCAAGGGTGATTTCCCCGTCACGATCTTTGGCTTGGATCGTGAAGGCGCCTGTGGGTGCCGCCACAGTAAGATCTTCTGCCCACTCAACCCATAGCCGCTCATCCTGCTTTAGTGCCACCCATCGTTCGACGGTAAGCCATTTCTGCCAATCATATCCGCGTGGCGACGCAATCGCCTCACGTTTCGGCGTCGGCGCTAGCATACCTAGCAATGCAGCATAGTCGCGTTTTACGTCGTCCGACATGTTAACCACCCCAGGCGATGTTATTGGCTGTGTTGCACCAATTTGCAACTATGGCTAATTATAAGGCTGATACGCCGCCCTGCAGATCAGGACATCCTTTCGACCCATGACCAGCACTTCGATCCCCTCAACGCTGGTTGCAGCTTATCGCAAGTTGCCAACGAAGACTCCTTCGGTTTCGACTATTTTCATCGATGAAAGCGGCCACAGTGGTGACCTTGTTAAATTCAAGAATGACACATCGTTCAACAATCAACCAATTTTTGCACTAACTGGGATCGGCGTTGCCAATACAGCGGTATTTGACCAAGAATTTGAGTATCTCTGCAGGAACCATAAAGTGCAGGGCGAGGCTAATTCACAGTCGTTGCGTTTTCGGCACAGCTTCGTCGAAGACCTAACCGATCTTTTGTGTCGTAGCCATTTGCCCTTCCTAATCGACGTGGTGAATAAGCGCTACCAAATCTGTATAGTTCTGGTCAGTCGTATGATCTTCCCTTCCTGGATAATTCCCGATAGCGTCCCCGTTCACTTTGAATCTCGGATGCGAGAGTCGATGATTGATGTGCTTTACAAGCACATCACCAACGAGGTCTTGCAGGCTTATTGCGCTGCTTGCAACGCTCCGAATCGCGGACAGGTCCGATCAGTCTACCTTCGTTTGATCACTTGGGCGAACGAAGTTGGCAAACAAGTGGACGACGTCCGGTCCATTGGAAATTGCTGCCAAGATTTGCTCGACGTGTTTGACGGTCGTCCTGACTTCTTCGAGGTTGACGACGCGTTACCCATACCTGATGCGATGAAGAACGGCTCACCGGCGTGGATCGCAGCCTACTACAACTGCTTCACAGGCCTATATTCCAGGATAAATTTGCTGATGAGGGGGCGGCTTGAAGGGATCACCCTATTACACGACGAGCAGACACAATTTCGGCCAGTTATCGAAGCGGCAAAACTTGACCTTGAAACATATGTTTCTGGCGGGGGCACGGTTCTCCCCGATGCATATGCGAGATACGTTTTTTCGGAAAAAGCCAAACTGGAGTTTGCGAGTTCCAAAATCACACCGGGGCTCCAGGTGGCAGACATACTCGGAGGTTACGTAACTAGATATGTTCAGGACGGCTTATTTGGAAAGGAACCGCCAAACGATCGGCGACGGAACATGATACAAAAACTGACAGATATGGCCCGGCCCCATGATAGCGTCGCCGTGCGTTACGTACTGCCCCAATTCGAGGTCGACAGGCTGGGAATTCCGACCTCGAGAGGCTGCTGAGGCGAGACTATAAGTCTAGGCGTGATCGAGGGCAGGATGATTCAAGTTGGTATCCGGTACTATGACTACCAAAAAGACGAGGCAACGGGAGCAGAGTGGCTAACCCCGGCAGTACCAGACACTTGGAATATCTCTTTGCCGTCCATTATACGGGCGGCGATGCTGGTGGGCCGCCAATCGATGTTCGATGTTTTCCAATTTGGGGAGTGGTCGAAGCTGGAGCTCCGATGGCGCTCAGCGATAGTTCGCGCCAACACGATGGAGCGGCCAATATCAAGAAGAGTGACACGCCTGGTTCCCACCCCAGCCTTCAGAGCGCTTGATGGCTCCGAGAAAGGGGCAGTTTCTTACCTTCTCGGCATCGCCGCGGCTAAAATCGTAGCTGAACGGCAATGCGGAGTACGCTGGCTGATGCACATGGATGTTTATACCAAGCCAGATCACCCCTATGCGTCACCTTTTTACCCAGTTGTGCCAGTACCTAACGCAGACGGTCGCCCAGATCTGATCGGCTTGGACCCCACTGGTAAGTGGGCGGTCTTGGAAGCCAAAGGACGTTCCGGCAACATCCCCGACGCCCTAAAGATTAAATCTAAGACACAGACACAGACCATATCAACGATTAATGGCGACATGCCCGGTTGGCGCCTTGCCAGCCTCACCTCTTTCGTGAAAGCAGGCATGAAGATTGATATCGTCGATCCCATTGAACCGCTGCCAGATGCTTTCCCTCTAACGATTGCACCAGATCTCTTCATTCACCTGGCGTACCGTGTGGTATTCGACATACTTAATTTGGCTGATGCGTTCGTGCTCAGAGTCCGCGACCAGCCTTTCCATGTTTTTCAAATGAAGGACATCGATCTCACAATCGGTCTGAGATCCGACATCTTCGACATTCTCAGCCGCCCTACTCGAGCCGGCGATGATTACCATTCCAAGACTTCAGCTATCCAGAAAGCCGTGGCCGATCTGCCCTCCGAAGGAGTGGAAGGGCAAATGGACGAGTTGACTCGATTTTCGATCGGACCCGACGGCACCCTGGTAGGACTGGGCCGAGACTGGCCCCCCGGCGGCCAATGGCCGACGAAAGGACTACCGCTGGCTCCTTTCCATCGTTACATTGAGGAGGGGCTATGGCAACCAGTGTCTAACCAGGCTCGTGTCGCTCGAAGCGGCATGGTTTGGCGGAACGCATCAGAGGTTTTAGTCCCCCCACGAAAAAAGCTTTTAGAGTGACCTAGCGAGGCATTTAGTTCAGGACAGCACTTTCCTGAACTAAATGAATTTCATTCCCGAACCATTTATTTATATTTAAATAGTTGTTTTTAAACAGTAATTTTCCAAATTATGCCAAATTTACCCGAAACTGTTTCTAGAAGAGACCTATATATCTTATTAAGTGTTTTGCATTGTTGACGCTCGGAGTCGTAAAAACCATGCAGAGTTACCTTGAAGCGGCAGAGGCGCTTTTCGCGTCGCTGACAGATGTTCCCATTGAATACCTTCTCATTGTTGTTGTCCTTGCCGGCTTTGCTTTAGCTGGTTACGCCATCCACACTGCAACGAAGGGGCGTTAATGGCTGGGCGCACCGAATTCGTTCGCCTCCCCAGCCGGTGGATCCAGCAGGGTGGTCTAAAGGCATTTGCATGGAAAAGTGGGGCTGGTTCCGAGAACAACGCGACTCAGATTGTTGCACTCATGATCCTGGTCCTAATTGCCCATGACGCAGACCAGACGACGGGCGTGGCACAGATAACTTACGACCACTTAGTTGAGCGCTCGTCATCCAGCCGCGAAAAGGTTTCGGCCGCTCTGAAATTTTTAGAACAGTGCAAGTTAATCGAGCGCAAGACACATGGTCGCAGTTCCATTCGCCTAACCGATTTTGATCCCCTGAAGGGCTGGGCGAAGCTGCCCTCAAAGCGGCTTTACCAAAATGACGTTGTAACGGCTTTCCGCCATGTCAAGTTGCGAGTTCGGACTGAGCTCGATGCCCTAAAACTCTATCTGTTGCTAATTGCCTTCCGTGATAACGAAAGCAACGTCGCGCGTATTAGCTATCTAAGGATCACCGAATACTCGGGTATTGCCGCAAAAAACATCACCGCAGCCATAAGTTTTCTAAACGGACAAACGCTCATTTACACAGAACGGGCCCCGAGCGGTGAAAGTGATTTTGGTGTGTCTAATAAGTACCGTGTCGTTGGTATTGACCCTTATCGCCACCGCGGTACCCAAGGCGCACCGACCGGCATTCAGTTTGACGAAATTGACCAGCCTTGATCGTAGAGTCCTATCGGATTGCCGGTTTAGGCCTGTATTGGGAGGCTAGAGCTTTCGCAGGAACTTTGGTGAATGACCTCACTCATGGAATACGACAGCTACGCGAAACTTGCGGCAGCACATCTCGAAGGCAAAGACTTCGTGGTCGAAACACGCCATGGAAACCTTGGCGCTTTTATTGTCGCGCCTCACGGGGGACGAATTGAGCCCAACACAGAATATATTGCCCGCAAGATTGCAGGAAAGGATTTGAGTCTTCACATCTTCTGCAGCCACTTGTCTCCTAAGAAGGCGAATTTGCACATCACCTCGACTAACTATGATCACCCTGATGCCCTTGCTCTAGCTGCCCAGTGCAACGTGGGAGTCGGAATTCACGGGCGGAGGGCAAAGGATGGCGACGACGAAATTTGGATAGGCGGATTAAATACAGCCGTCCGCAATGAGGTGGGGGCTGCCCTAGTGAAGGCCGGTTTCAGAGTTCGGCTCGAAGGGCACCGCTTTCCCGCGACAAACCCTAACAACATCTGTAATTGCGCGAAAGAGGCCGGCATTCAGCTTGAAATGCCCCCCGGATTACGTACCCGCCTTCGACAAGATATGGCGCTTATGAAAGCGTTTCGGCATGCGATCTGGACAGGGCTCGGCCTCTGACAGAACTTGTAACGGCATTCGCGGTACAAAATCATGTCCCCTCTTGCTTATGCTGGGATCGCCAATATGACCGGTCGGGTCCATTGACTTCCTCTTGGTGTTTGTCGGCTTGGACCGATCACGTTCACCAGTTGCCCGAATGCTCAGATCAGCAAGCGGGCGAGCACCACACCCCAACTCCCAGGCCTTCGCCTACCGGTCGCGCGACCTTCAGGATGATGGCGCCTACGACACAAAGACCAACAGGGCGCGCGACGATGAGGTGGCCAATGGGGTCAGGTGAAGAGTCAGGAGATCATCAGCTAGTGCTTCGGAAGGTGTTCCAACAGCTTTTGAACGGCATCATGGCCCGCTGAGTAAAGACCGTATAGCTTTAGCGCGTTCGACCAATGACCGGCCGCGCCACTTGCCGTCTTGTAAACCTTGCCCAAACAATTGCCGATCAACTTGAACATTTCATTCGCGTTAGGGTCGATATCAAAACCCGGCGCCCCTTGAAGGGCCATTTCCGCAAAGACGACTTGGTTCAGAGAGTCCAAGCAATAGCCCCACCCCGTCCATTGAAGGTACACAAGACGGAAACGGAACTCCCGGAGCCCGTCCAAAAGTGCTTGACGGAAAAATTCCTGCTTCTCCGTTTGAAGTGCCTCCAGGCCGGCCAGCGTGATGTCAACTTCAGCCAAAATTTCACCGGCGATTTCTGGCGTGATTTTGGCATAGGACATGATCGGGCGAAGATGCCCTGAATAGGCGCGCAGAACCTCTTGTTGAGTTATGCTAAGTTGCTTATATCCCGTCTCTCCCCAGGTTTGACTCAGCGAATGATAGGTGAATACCCCTCTGACGGTGCTGATGTGATTCAGCGCCGAATTCTTGATGCTTGGGTCAAGATCAAGCCCACTCACAGCATGAAAAACCAAGTCAGCACGCTCATAAATGCAGCCCACTAGCTTTTGAAACTCACGACCGTGAGGCTTTACCTCAAAAAGCTCAGCGAGGACGGCATGGCCCGGTTTCGAGTTATTGACACATAGTCGTGCGCACAATTCGGCCATTTCGAAAGCGGGGTCAGTTAACGCCAACTCATCAGACATTTTTTTACTCCGGGGGGGAATTGCTAACAATTCGTTATCGCCCATTTAGCGAAGTGTTGCAATGATATCACGATTTTTTGACTATTATGGCACAGTCTACTGAGAGGGCCATATGGGGAATGGTCGTGGGCTGAAATCGACCAATGTCGGCTTTGGGTCTTCATGCGAGAAGTCCGAACGTCCGGAATAGGGCCAACGGTTGAAATTGGCGAATGTCGGCTTTGGGCCATCGGCTGAAATCAGCGAAGCTCGGAAAGGGCCATTCTGTCCGCCCATTGCACGTAGCTGTCGTGCACTGTCGTGACCGTCGCGACAACCACATGTCGTTGTGGTTGTCCAAAAATCCGGCTTTCTGACCTCAGCAATTTTGCCACGCCGGCAGAGGATCAGGGCAGCGATGACGATCGAGAAGCTTTTGTACAATATGGATGAGTTGCGCCAGGCCCTTGGCGGTATCGGTCGCGACAAGGTCTATGAACTGTTCGCCGCCAAGGAATTTCGCAAGATCAAGATCGGTAGCCACACCTATGCCCGCGTCGATGAAGTTCTGGCGTATGTGGAGCGGCTGACTGAACAGGCCGACAAGGCTGCGTAGGTTCCGTCAGTCCTGCTCTCCATTTGCCTCTTCAACTCCAACCAGATAGTCGGCCCACGCTTCCATCAGTTTGCGCCGACGCTCCAGGGCATCGCCCCGACGGTAGGCCTGTTCCGCCTTGTCGCCGATAACGTGAGCCAAGGCTGCCTCGGCGATCTCTCGGGCGAAATCGGTTTCATCACCCGTCCAATCGCGGAAGGCTGAGCGGAAACCGTGGACCGTATATTTCGCAGCAAATTGCCCCCTCAGGCACATGGTCATCGCCATGTTCGACAAACAGCCTGCCTTGCCATTGCCTCTAAAAATATAAGCATCATCCTTGTCCGATGTCGGCCAGACATGCCGCAAGATCTCCACGGCGCGCGGTGACAGGGGAACGCGGTGCTCCCTCCCCGACTTCATCCGCGCCTTGGGCACCGTCCAGACGTTCGTGTCAAAGTCTATTTCCGAGCGCCGGGCGTAGATCACCTCACCGGTCCGAGCTGCAGTCAAAATCAAAAACTCCAACGCCAGGGCCGACGTCGAACTCAACGCCCGGATCTGCGTTATGAGTTTCGGCATGGACGCATACGGTGCGGCGGCGTGGTGTCCACGAGACAGCATCTGAGATGCGGGTAGCAGGATCTCCAAATGTCCCTGCCAGCGTGCCGGGTTCGCCCCTTCCCTCAATTTCATGACCGCGGCAGCGTCCAGGATGCGTTCGATTCGCCCACGCACCCGCCGGCCAGTCTCAGGCAGCTTACTCCAGATCGGTGACAGAACCTCCAGGACGTGGGCCGTTTCAATACGATCTAGCGGAAGGTCGAAGAGCGGCTTGGCGTAGTCCCGGATAGACTTTTCCCACTGGGCCACGTGCTTGGGATTTTTCCAGCCCGATTGCCATTTCTGAATCATCGACAGGCCGAAGGCCCCAAAGGTCGGCACCCCACGAGCAACCGGTACCTGAATCTGCGCAATGCGCTTCTCCAGGATTGGGTCCCTGCCCGCCTTGATAAGTGCCCTGGCATCGCGAGCGCTGTCACGGGCAGCCGCCAGTTTGACGTCACGATACGAGCCAAGGCCCAGTTCTTTGATCTTGCCGCCGAACCGGTACTTTAGAATCCACGACTTCGCGCCGGTCTTGCCAACCTGCAAGATCAGTCCATCGCCATCGACATAGCGGCCCTCAACTTTCAGCTTCTCAGCCATAAGCGCGGATAAACGATTTGTAGATCGTGCCACTCCTACCCCCTCACCTACCCCCTCATTTGAGAGCGATATGGGCATACAGCAGCCGACGCCCGACGACAATCTATTTCACAGACATCTTTATTTAAAAGTCTTTTTTCGACAATCGCGAATAGGCAAAGACCTAACTTCGAATCCCTCTCTGTCCGCCATTCTTCCTTGAAATATAAAAGATGCAGGCAAGCCAGGTAAGCGTTTGCTCCCGCTCCAGCTTGCGAAACCCCGGAATGTTCAATTTGGCCTGGGGCGATCGACTGGCACGTTTACAAGCGCTGACGGATCCAACCCGCCTTGCACCGTAAACAGGCCGTCTTTCGAGGCGACCGCTGCGGCTGACGTAATTACTTTCCCGTCAGGCGACAATGTGTTGGTGACCAGGATAACAGGCGGAGACCCGTTTTTAAGCAATGCGAGGCATTGTTCGAGAACGGGATTTGCCTTGAGCGTCGCCAGTTTCGCATCATCTGAAGCCGACGACGCATTCTCTAATATTCCAGCGCAGATTTCCCGTCCGTATGAAAGCTGAAGCGTGTTGGCGACGATTGCGTTGACCGCTACGGCCATGCTCGCCGCCGACTGGGGATCGGCGCCGCCCTGCGGGTTGGCGAAGTTACCCGTGCTGTTTGCCGATCCTTGGCCGTTAAGCGCCGCAAGCCGGGAGGCGTTCACACTCTCGTAGGCTTGTTTCGCGTTGCTGAAATCGGCTTTTTTGGCCGCGGCGTCGGCGCTGGTTTTGGTGGCGTTCGTTTTCGAAAGGTCCAACGCCGTTTGCGCTGTCTTCTTCTCGTCGTCGGTTGTGGCCTTGTCCAATGCCTTTTGCTTGGTGTCGACATCGGCCTGAGCCTTTGCGTCGTCCTGATCCGCCTTTTCGCTGGCTGTCTGGGCGTCCGACATCGCGGAGCGTGCCGTTTCCGTGGCCGTCGTCAGCTTTAATATGGCGTCGGCGTTCCCTGTGCTGGCGCCGCCCCCCAGGGCTATCTGCTGAGCCTTCACCGTTCCTGTGAGTTGTTCGATGGCCAGGACCGCGACCATCAGGCTTTGCGAGCGGCGATGCATGGACATCCACGTAGACTCGGAAATCGCCCCCGAAAGGTACATTTCGCAGGCCCGGTACATTTCATCGCGCATCAGTTGAATCGACGCCGTGCGGAGGCCTATCGAGCCGGCGCCTTCCGAAAGATTGAAGGCCTCCGAAATATCCTTCGTCCCCAGGTTTTGGCTTGCGGCAATCGCCGAAAGGGCGTCGGGGCTTGGCTCCGCGCACGTCCGCGCATAGCCGGTAGCGTCCTTCGATTTGCTAGTAAATACAGCGCGTTGCTTGGCGTCGACATATGTCACGGTGACGCCGCCGGCTGGCGGTTCCGTGCTTCTTACGTTGTTGTAGGTCGTCAGGTCGGCGCACCCGGCCAGCCCCACAGCCAGAACGACAACGGAAAGTAATCCATGCACATTGCGAGCCATAGGCTCGCCTTTTGGCCAATTTGACATTTGTTGCCCCCGGGTCCCGATCACCAGCCCAAAAGGTTAACACAGGGAAGCACAATTAGAAAGTGCACTCTTTCATTAAGCCACCAAGGGGAGATTTTCATATTGGGGCGGCGACGGCGGCGTTGCGGTTCAGCCCGTCATAGCTGGCGCAGTCGGCCGGATGATTGCCCGGGACGCTGCAGTCGCTGTCCTGGGTCTCCTTGTAGTCGTAGACCGCCGAGCTCGAACCTTGAGTGACGATCTGCGAAGCCGGGTTGTAGGCGAACGTCCAGGCGACATCGTAGGCCGTGCCCGAAGCATCGTGGCTCAAGCCCGTCAGCCGGCCGATTTAAATAAAGATGCGCGGATAAACAGTTAAGGGCGGCCAAGCCGTAAAGCAATTCAATCGCGCAAATACTGAGCCTGGACAATCACCAGCTTAGCTCATGGCTTAGACGTTCATAGAATCCTGTCACTTTTCGATGCAATATGAACGATCACCCCCTCGAGATTATCTTCATAATAATAAGTTTTTATATTGGAAAGTTCGTTTTTAAAATTCCATATCAAATAATCTCCAGATTCAACTATATCAGTGCCCGCTCTTGCGGAATCAAATACAGCCCACCTTGACGGAGAATTTTCCATTAGTAATATCTCATCTGGTTCTTGCTTAAATATTTTAAGAAATAAATTGTTCAAATCGCCGCCCGCAGTGAACAATCTACGGACAGCAATCATGTCGCTTTGAAACTCCGCCAGTTCGAATGATGTTATATCTCCTCCAAAAATTAAAAATGGAATGTTCGAATAGCGTTTTATATCTAGCCAATTAGAAATCAATGCGATCATTTCATACAATTGGGGACCGTTCCCTTCGAGCGATCCTGGCCACATTGCCAGTTCGTTCTCTGGCACCGCAACGAAAAATCCTCCGAGAGTTTCCAGTGGTAGTTGCTTCATTAACTTCCCTCTCTGAGTTTCTTTTGCACTGCGGGTCCTTGTGCAGTTGAGCATTTTTTACAATGTGGAAAATAAAATTGCAGGGTGCCTGGCGGGTTAAGAGCTGTGGGATTTTGGTGGTCACCAATCCAATTTCCGCTTTTAGTGCCAGGTGTAGTTGCGCCACAACTATGACACCCAAATTTATTCCCCAAATCGTTAATGTCCTTTTGTTGCTGAGCTGTTGGCCTGGGGCTTGGGCCAGCCAAAATCGACTTCTGCGCAAATGGACCTGGGCTTAAGAGGTCAACCTGATTATTGCTTCTGATAACTTGGAAATTCGATGCGTAATCCGAACTATCCGCTGGCTTGCCTGACGCGTCATTCATCAAGGCTTCAATTTCCATTTCGCGCTGCCGTGCAAGCATATAATCGCCGAGCTTCTTACCTCCTATAATCGCAAGGCCCAGTCCGGCTCCAATTAAGTATCCACCCGCAGATGCGTTAGCCCATGGAGTATCCGGTCCCTCTATCTCTTCGATAGCACCGGCCCGAGCCAATGCGCGACCTAACGGGCCAGAGGCATCATTTCCACTTGGATCACTTTTATTCACCGGATCCCCGCCGACATAGGCATAGAGGTCTAAGTCGTCGCCAGTCCCGATGGGGTCTGTCTAGAGGAACCTGCCGAAGACGGGGTCGTAGACCCGGGCCTTGTAGTAGTAGAGCCTGGCTTCGGGGATCATGGTCTGGCCGGTGTACCGGAACCTTGCGCCCGTCCAGCTTTCCTGGTTCGATCCGTTTCTCGGCTCGCCGAAGGCGCCGTACTTGTAGACGTCCGAGGCGCTGACGTTACCGGAACTGTCCGCAAGGGCGATGACGCTACCCTGGTAGTTGTCCAGCAGGTACTTCGCTGCCGCCGCCGAGGTGGTCGCCCCTTCGATCGCCACGAACGGCTGGTCGGCGCCTGACAGGTGGAAGTAGCGGCGCAGCATGACGCCGGAACCGTCATATTCCCCGATCAGCCTGACCCCGTCATAGAGGAAGGTCGTGGTCGCGCCGTTGGACACCGTCTTCGACAGCCGGCCTTCCGGATCGTAGCTTAAGGTGAGGCTGATGCCTGAGCCGGTGACCGAGATCAGCCGGTTGAACACGTCGTAGGTCATGCTCCTCTGGCCGTCATTGGCCAGGTTGCCGTTGCCGTCATAGCCCCCCGACAGGGCGGCGACGGCGGCGTTGCGGTTCAGCCCGTCATAGCTGGCGCAGTCGGTTGGATGATTGCCCGGGACGCTGCAGTCGCTGTCCTGGGTTTCCTTGTAGTCATAGACCGCCGAGCTCGAACCTTGAGTGACGATCTGCGAAGCGTTTGACCGAACTACGTATATTTACAAAATTGTTAGGCCCCGGCTTGAGACTGATTTTGCAGTTTTAATATCGATTCCGATGGCAACCTATAAGTGCTCGATACGTCTAAAATTGAAAGAAAAACATACCCCCTGATTGTATCAGTGAGCACATTGAGGGTATATAATTTTATTTCGGATATATTTATTTCTAAAGATAAATTTAAACACCCATCAGCACTTATGCCCTCATAGTTTGGCTTATGATCATTTTTAATTCCCAGCTTTAAAATGATGGATATCCATGAAAACGGAGCGCCATCAAAATATTTGCAGACTATCAATGCCGCTTCCATCTCATCCCTGACAATGCCGGCTGCAATCCTTAAGTTTTTATTTGGACGCTGCATCGTTAAAGAAACAGCCCCCATTACCAAAACTCTGTTGTGATTTTTAATGGGCGTCATCTGTTCGTTTTATTCCCCGGAAGTTTATCATCGCCAAACATTCTCCTAAATCTTTCAATTAGTTTTGTTTCATATGTCCTCGCTTCTGCTTTTCCAGAAAATTCTTTAAGAATTCTGGATTCATAGAAATCACCAGTTTCCCTAATCAGTTTTTGTACCTGAACACTTGCTCTTCTTGAGACGCCATTTACGGCGCCTTGAGCACTCTCGCCAATTTTATAGGTTGTACCATCAGATGCGATAATAGCGTACACATGTGTATCGCCAACATATGCTAAAGAATTTTTGCTTATGTTGGCTATTCCTGCTGTTTCAACAGCCCCCAACGCACCCCTTCCTAGAGTGCTTTCAACTCCGGCCGGGGTTACAATTTCTGCCGTTTGCGCGCCTAGGCGTCCTCCTCTTTCGCCCACGCCTTCCCAACGGCTACTAGAAGGTCCGAGGTTTTTATCGAGCCATGCTGCTTCTTGGTTAGCGAGATAGCCGCCAACAGGGCCGCCGACTAGGTTATCGGCTGGGTCAATAGCGGCGAATGGGTCGAATATACCATCAATGTCGCCACCACCGGGGATTACAGCTTCTCCACCAAGGAAGGCGAACAGCTCACCGGCCGCACCGTCACCGCGACCTTTGAACAAAACGGTTCGGT
>CAYULN010000126.1:0-3020 GCA_964445605.1 uncultured Caulobacteraceae bacterium
CTTCAGCACGGCGGTTGCCGCTGTGCCGGAATCGTTGCGCACCTCTGTCTTCACGTCGAGCGTCGCCGCGTCGTTTGAGACCTTCGGTGTGGTGACGAAGGTTCCGTACCAGGGGACATGCACCGCCGCAGTCGTCACCAAATAGACGTCGCGGTAGATACCGCCGCTAAAGACGTGTTCGCCCGCGCGAGGGTTAAGTTGGCCATTCCATAGGTTATTGACGCGAACGGCGATGACGTTGTCTCCCGGGTGCAAGAGGCCGGTAAGGTCGATGGGGAAGCCGGTGTATCCGCCCAGATGCTCGCCCGCTTTTTTGCCATTGACCCATATCTCGGCGTCCTGAAAGGCGCCCTCGAATTCAAGCGAGCTCTGTTGCTTCACCGTTGCTGCGGAGACCTGGAGGTGGCGGCGGTACCAGCCGTAGCCAACGTAAAAATCGGGGGAGCGGAAGTAGGGTTCGCTGAAGGAATGCGGCAAGTTGACATACTGCCACCGACTATCGTCGAAGGCCGGATCGCTAGCATTGGTCGGGTCGCCGATAGCAAACATCCAGCCCCGGTCCACATTCGTTTTTGTCCGCACTGCCGCATTTGCCATCGTCCCAAATGCCAAACCCATCATCAGGAGCAATGCAACCAGACCAATCCGCTTCATTCTTTCATCCCCGTATTATGTGCCCTCCTAATCCAGTTTGAGCACTTTTTTGTTGGTAGCGTTACCGTCGACCAATTCGTTGCAGAGCTGATCCACAATGTTTTCACCCAGAGGAAATTGTCGACCAAGGAAAACGACAAAATATTCTTACCTGGCGACCGTGAAAACGATTTCATAGTTGAAACCGTGCATGCAATCAACTACGGTCGGCTTTAATCAAAAAAGATAATGCGGGATGGAAATGAAAGTTCGTTTGAAAACTGTTTTTTTGACGCTCGTCTGTTCGTCCGTAGTTGTTGCCGTTAACGCCTTGGCGGCGGAACCCACTTCTCCGCCAGTTCCAGTCGTTAGCGGCGGAGCGGGGTATGCCGCTGTACCTCGCAATTCCAGCGGAATCTATTTCCACGAAGGCGGAGCTGGCTTGCCGGCCTACCAGGCCATAACCCGCGATGAGGCGCCGTCCGCTCGTGAAGCGCGCATGAAATGGTTTCGCGAGGCGAGATTTGGCATTTTCATCCATTGGGGCGTCTACTCGGTACCGGCGCGCGGCGAATGGTATATGAACAACGCCAAGGTGCCCGTCGCGACATACAAGGCTTTTTCCAAGGCGTTCACCGCCGCCAAATATGATCCGCAGGCATGGGCGCAGCTTTTTGCCAACGCCGGCGCAAAATATATCGTCATCACCGCGAAACATCATGACGGCTTCACCCTGTACGACTCCAAGTTTTCGGACTGGAATGCCGTCAAGGCGTCCCCAGCGGGTCGCGATTTGCTGGAGCCCCTGGCCGACGCCGTTCGCGCGCGCGGAATCAAATTCGGCGTTTATTATTCGCAATCTCAGGACTGGGTAAATCCGGGCGGTGGCAAGGGCAACACACAGCCCTGGGATGACGTGCAAAAAGAGGGCGATTTCGATGAGTATCTGAAAAACATCGCCCTGCCGCAGATCCACGAAATCTTGGACAAATACCACCCTGCCTACCTCTTCTTCGATACAGAATATTCGATGACGCCGGAACGCGCCCTGCCGATATTCGATCTGGTCACCGCCTATCCCGACATTGTCATGAACAATCGCCTGGGTGGCGGCGTGCTCGGTGACACAGCGACGCCGGAACAGAGAATTGCCACTGATCCTTTGGGTCGTGGTTTCGAAGTCTGCATGACCATCAACAAATCCTGGGGCTACAACGCCAACGACACGCAATGGAAGTCGGCACAGGAGCTGATCCGCAATCTCTCGGACATTTCGAGCAAGGGCGGCAATTATCTTTTAGATGTCGGGCCGATGGCCGACGGAACCATTCCTCAGCCCGAAGTCGACCGCCTGTTGGCCATCGGTAAGTGGCTTAAGATCAATGGCTCGGCGATCTATGGAACCGAAGCCGGCCCTTATCCGGATCCATTGGCATGGGGACGGGTCACGCAAAGAACCTTGCCCAATGGCGGCACAACTTTATATCTGCACGTTTGGGATTGGCCCGCTGACGGCAAAGTCCTCTTACCCGGTATTAAACAATCTCCTCGCTCTGGCAGGCTCTTAGCTAGCGGCGCCGCTATAAAAACGTCTTTGACAGAGGGCGGTCTTCTAGTAACCCTCCCGGGCTTCGCGACCGATCCGGATGTGTCGGTCGCAAGCCTGGAATTTATGGGAAATGTTGCTACCTCCCCTTCACGCTGATGATGGTTGTGCAGTTACTTCAAAATGAATACGATTCACGTGGAGCTCTGTCGGGATCCGAATTCGGAATGTCGATACCAAACACCATAAATTGCACATTGGCGTTGCCATCTCTGATGCTGACAATTTTTAATTCGCGTCGTTCGGGTCGTTTTTTAGTACCTTCGACACCAAATCGCGCGGCGAATTTCCGCCACCTATCCCGCACGCCATCAGCCGGTACAGCAACTAACCGGCGCTTCTGATCGTGTCGCGGTATTCAAATGACTTAGATCGACGGCAGTATATCCTCGAACCGTACGGTCCAGCCCTTTTGCGGGAAACCGGGCGCGCGGCCTGTCTCGCCGTCCCAGCCCGCTGCCATCAGCCCGACCACGGCCAGAAGCCCGCCATTGGACGGGAAATAGGTCTCGGCGGCGCGGCGGAAGCCCGGCCCGTCCGGCCCCGGCGCATCGGGGTTCTTGACCACCACCCCGCCGGAGACCACCGGCACGAAGGCGTCGGCGTGTTCGTTGAGATGAACGCGCGGCGTCATGCCGCTCAGGCCAAACTTGTTGTTCTTGCCGTCGTAGAACAGCCAGCCGACAGCCTCCTCCGGCTCATGCAGTCGCGTCGCCGTCATGGCGATCATCGGATAGTCCCAGCCCCAGGTCTGGCGCAGGTCCCAGACGTCCTTCACCTT
>CAYULN010000127.1:0-6252 GCA_964445605.1 uncultured Caulobacteraceae bacterium
ATTGCCGCTCGCGATAGCCCGGCTCGAACGGGATGATGCGCGTCTCGGCATTGCGCGCCTGTTCGCCGGCATAGCGGCGGACAATGGCCTCGGCCTGGGCGTCGGAACTGTGCGCCGACGAATAGACGTAGCCGATGCCGCGCCGCTCGGCCAGGCCGATGTCCCACGTCCAGCCCGCTTCGTGCGCCGTCGCCACCGTATAGGACGCGATCGGGCTTTTCGGCGAGGCATAGGGCACGTTGAGGACGACGGCCCGATCGGCGAACAGATGCGGACGCACCGACCGCAGGGGTCGGCCCAGGGCCTTGCCGATCAGTTCGGCGCGGCCGCCGGTGCAGTCGACATAAAGGTCGGCGGTCAGATCGCCATGCTGAGTGCTGTGAATGGCGGCTATGCCGCCATCGTCGGCCAGATCGACCCGGTCGATCGTTCCGGTCAAATGGCGTACGCCGAGCGCCGCGCTATGTTTTTGCAGCAGCCGGGCGAAACGCTGGGCATCAAAATGGTAGGCAAAGGTCAGAGGCCCGCCGAAATCGCCCTCGTGCGGCCGTTTCGGCGCCCGTTCGGCCTCGGCGACGCGGGGCTGCAAGGCGACCGACTGGGCGAACGGCGCGCGTTCGGCGGGGTCTTGCAGCAGCCAGTACGGCACCAGGTCGATGCCGTCGGCCGCGTAGGGCGCGTCGAACGGGTGCAGGTAGTGCTCGTGCTCGGCCCCTTTCGGCGTCCGCCGCCAGTCGACGAACTTGATGCCCTGCTTGTAGGTGGCGGTGGTCTCACGCAGGAAATCGGCTTCGTCTATGCCGAGGTTGTGCAGCGTCTTGCGGATGGTTGGGAAGGTGCCTTCGCCGACGCCGATGACCCCGATGTCCGGGCTTTCGATCACCGTGATCTGGACCGCACCGCCAAGTTTGCGCGCCAGGGCGCAGGCCGTCAACCATCCGGCGGTGCCGCCGCCGGCGATCAGAATTCTGCGTGAGGGGAGACGGGGCGCCATGATTTAGAACCGCAGGAAAAGGTTTTTGAACCAGTCGGGACCGCTGCGCGCCGCCGTCTGCCAGTCAGCTGTGTCTTCCGGCGCGGCATGGCTCCACGGGTCGAACAGCTTGAGCCTGGCGAAGCGGAAGGCCGACGGATTGTGCGTCACCAGCGTCAGGCCATGCGTCAGAGCGGTCGCCGCCAGCACGGCGTCGCGGTCGGAGCGCGGCTCGTGGAAGGGCAGGGCGGCCCGCTTGCGCGCTACAGCCAGGTCGACGGACAGGATGCGGCCGTCGAACGCCTTGGGCACCGTCTCTTCGGCCCAGGCGCGTAGGGCCGCACCTGATGCCCGGTCCCGCCGTTCGGCCTGGGCCGCTCCGCCTTCCAGCTCCAGCAGACTCAGGGCCGAGATAAACAGGTTCTGGCTGGCGACTCCCGCCACCCAGCGCGCCACGCGCGGATTGGCCTTGCCGGACTTGGCCCGGCCCAGCTCAGCAATGACGGGCGTGTCAAGCAGATACATCTAAAGTCGGCCCTCGCGGCGGTTCCAGGCCGTGCTCGGCGCGGGTTCGAACGCCGGGTCCGCGCCCTCGGGCAGGGCCAGCAGGTCGACGATGCTTTCGCCCTGGCCGCTCATCTGGCGGAAGGTGTCGAAGCTCATCAGCACATGCGACGGCCGGCCGCGATCGGTGATGAACACCGGCCCGGCCTGCGCGGCGCGTTTGGCCTTGCCGACATCCTGGTTGAACTCGCGGCTGGTAAAGGTGCTCACGGTAAAGGTCCCGAATGTAGAAACATGCCTACGCTGTCACAGGCTGTTATGTACCTACATTACTACACTGTGATGAAACGGCAACAATAAAATTATTGAACAAAATAAACAGGTTAATTTTGCATTGCGGGATCGAATCCCGCTTGCCAGATCGGAAATTCCGCTCAACTATGACAGCCTTGTCATGCCGAGGATACGGCAGTTCAAACACACCGGGAAACGCACATGAGTATCGATTTTCTTGTCCAGGAACTGCTGCGCAGCGCCTCGGACACGGCGGCCAACCTGCTGTCGCCCCATGGTCCCGCCGCTGCGGCGGGCGGACCGAAAACCTTCGCTCCGGGCGATTTCAGCGTCCATTTCTTCCTGCAACTGGCCGCCATCATCGTTACCTGCCGGGTCGTCGGCTGGCTCGGCCAGAAACTGCTGGGCCAACCCCAGGTGGTCGGCGAAATGATCGCCGGCGTCGTACTCGGGCCGTCGCTGCTCGGCCTGTTCTTCCCCGACATCCAGGCGGCCATCTTCCCGAAGGAAACGCGCAACGTGCTCTATACGGGGGCACAGTTCGGCGTCGGCCTGTACATGTTCATGGTCGGCACCTCTTTCCGGGGCGATCACTTCAAGTCCAAGGGCGGCAGCGCCTTCGCCGTATCCCTGGCGGGCATAGCCGCCCCGGCGCTTATCGCCATCCTGATCACGCCCTGGCTACTCAAGGTGCCTGGCCTGTTCGCCGAAGGGCTGGCCGTCGGCCCGGCGACCCTGTTCATGGGCGCCTGTATCGCCCTGACCGCCTTTCCCATGCTGGCGCGCATCATCAACGAACGCGGCCTGGCCAACTCGTCGCTCGGCACCTTGTCGCTGACGGCGGGGGCGTTCGACGACGCCGTGTCGTGGTGCGTGTTGGCCATCGTGCTGGCGACGTTCGGCGCCGGACCGGGCGTGGCAGTGGTCGCCATCGCTGGCGGCTTGGCCTTTGCCCTGTTCGCCGTCTTTGTCGGCCGCCCCCTGCTGGCGCCGCTCGGCCGCATGGTCGAGGAAAAGGGCGAGATGACCTACACCGTCATGGCCATCACCATGATCTGCTTCTTCGTCGCCGCCTTCGTCATGGACGCCGTCGGCATTCACGCCATCTTCGGCGGCTTCATCCTCGGCACCGCCATGCCGCGCGGCAAGTTCGTCGAGGAACTGAAGAAGAAGATCGAGCCGTTCGCCGTGGTCGTCCTGCTGCCGATGTTTTTCACCTATTCGGGCCTGAACACGCGCATGGACATGGTCAATACACCGCTCCTGCTGCTGATCGCCGGCGGCGTCCTGGTTGCTTCGATCTTGGCCAAGTTCGGCGCCTGCTATCTGGCCGCCCGCCTGACCGGCGAGGACAACCGCACGGCGCTCGGCATCGGCGCGCTGATGAACTCGCGCGGCCTGATGGAGCTGATCATCATCAATATCGGCCTGCAGAAGGGCATTATCGGCCCGACCCTGTTCTCGATGCTGGTGCTGATGGCCATCGTCACCACGGTCATGGCCTCGCCGGTGTTCGAGTGGGTCTATGGCCGCAAGGCGCGCGAAACCGGTGAATTGGGCGCAGTACCGGACAAGGCGGCCAGCTGACCCTTCCACAGCTGACGCAAAATGACCGGGCCGCGTATCCGCCGCGGCCCGGTCAAAGTTTTGGCGGATTTACGGAAGAATTAGCCAGTGACGGCGTCTTGTCCGGGCATAAGGCTCGTGACATATATGCGCCGATGCACAAGGGCGCGACGATGAAACAGGTTTGGGCAGCTTTGATGGTTTCGGCCCTGGCCCAGATGGCTTTCGTATCGGCTTTTGCCCAGACACCTCCGGACGCGCCGCCGGCTTCCTCGTCCGCCGCGCTGCTCAATCCGCAGCAGAACGATAAGCCGGCCATTCTGCTGCCGAACGGCACCAAGGACACCCAGTACGACCTCAATTTCGGCTTCCCGGATCGCAACGGGCCGCTGTCGGCCATGCTGGTCGTCATTCCCAAGGCTGAGCTCGAGGAATTCAACAAGCCGGGCGGCGTGCGTCATCTCGACCGCGTTGCCCGCGCCGAACCCGGCGCCGTCCTGGCGATCAAGATCATGGTGACGGGACCGCAGAACGACGCCAACGGCGTCGCCAAGGTGACCAGCGACGTCCATATTTTGACGCCATCCGGCGAAACCTACGGCAAGAGCGACTACAAGGACCTGCCGGTCTGGGTCGGCCCGGCCGGCAAGGGTGTCTACGACAACCGCGACCGGGTGGTGCTGATCCGTTTCGAGCCCAACGACGCGCCGGGTCTCTACACGATCAAGGCCATGGTGCACGATCGTTTTGCTCAGCGCGACATTCCGCTGGAGACCAAGATCGAGCTCCTGCCGCCGCGCGGTTCGACCGCGCCGGCCGCCACGGCTCCGGCCACCGTCGCGCCTACTACCGCGGCGCAACCGGCCACCGCTGATGACGATGCCCAACCTGCTGATGTAAAGCCCGCCGCCGCCAAGCCGGCCAAGGCCAAGAAGCGCCGCAAACACCGCTAAAGACCAGAGGAGCCCGCTCATGAGCGACGACGCCACCGTGCCCGAAACCCTGCCCGACAGCGTGCTGATGGTCATTCCGCCGCGCGAAAAGGACCTGGGCGGCTTCTTCGTCCGCCGCCTGCTGCCGTTCGCCAAGCACCGCTTAGTCGGCCCATGGATATTCTTCGATCATATGGGCCCCGCGGAATTCGGCCCGGGCCACGGCGTCAATGTCCGCCCGCATCCGCACATCAACCTGGCCACCGTCACCTACCTGTTCGATGGCCATATCCTGCATCGTGACTCGCTAGGCTCGCGCTCGGTGATCGTGCCGGGCGACGTCAATCTCATGGTGTCAGGCAAGGGCATCGTCCATTCCGAACGGGAAGACCCGGAAGAGGCGGCCAAGACGCGCAAGCTCGAGGGCCTGCAACTGTGGCTGGCCCTGCCGGAAGCCGACGAGGAGACCGATCCGGCCTTTTTCCACTATGACGCCGAGCAGATACCGGCCTTCAACGATAATGGTGTGGCGGTGCGCGTCATGATGGGCACGGCCTATGGCCTGAAGTCGCCGGTCAAGACCTATGCCGAAACGCTTTACGCCGAAGGCAAGATGAAATACGGCGGCCGCCTGCAGGTGCCGATGGGCGTCGAGGAGCGCGCCGTCTATGTCTGTTCGGGCGAACTCGGCGTCGAAGGCCTGCGCCTGCCAGCCTTTAGCATGGCGGTGCTCAAGCCCGGCGCCCATGTGCAACTGCAATGCCTGAGCAGCGAGGTCCATTTCGTCATCATCGGCGGCGAGCCCTTGACCGAACGGCATATCTACTGGAACTTCGTGTCGTCGCGGCCGGAACGCATCGAGCAGGCCAAGGCCGACTGGCAGGCCGGGCGCTTCCCGAAGGTGCCGGGCGACGAGGTCGAATTCATCCCGCTGCCGGAGTAGGCGGCAGAGTAAGACGGAGGGGGAACATGTTCAGGAAAATGATGGCGGCGGCCTTGATGGTCACCGTGGCGATGGCGGCCCCGCCGGCCGGCGCCGAAATCGAAAAGACCGCCGGGGTGGGTGAGGCCGGATGCAATGGTGTCTGCCTGCATTGGTGGCCGAAACTGACCATTCCCAAGGGGTGGAAGCAAGACCTGGCCTTCAGTCGCGAAAACAATGTCAATCTCATCGTGCCGAACGAGGATCCGGGCAATGTCGGCATCTATGCCGGCGCCTTTGATGATCCCCAGAGCAAGTCGGTCGCGGATTTCCTGCAGGGCGACCGGGAAACCTTTGCCAAGAACCATCCTGGCATGAAGGTGCTTGACGGTCCGGTTTTCGCCACGGCTGATGGCCATAAGCTGCCGTCGCTTGATTTCCAGCCGGCCGGCAAGGGCAACTGGGACCTGACCGCCTATGGCGAGGAAACCGACAAGGACGGCAACCACTATTTCACCACCTTTACCTTGAGCGCGCCGACCAAGGCTTTGCGCGACAAGTACCAGCCGGTGTTTATCCAGGTCTTAGCGGCTTATCGGCGTTAGCTGGATGCCGTCCGCATTACAAAAGCTTAATCTGGAATAGTCGCATCCGAAACCTTTCCGCTATTTACAAGGTCCGGATTCTGGTTTTGGTTAGCCTTTTCATGGCGAAAGGCTTTTCACGATGCGGCGCTTCCTGGTTTTGACGTCCTGCCTCGCAGCTCTGGCTTCACACGCAGTTGCCCAGGACGCCGCCAAACCCGTCCAGGCGCCCGCGACAGCGGCCTTGCCGGCTGCCCAGGATGTCGCCTATCCCGGCACGCTCAGCATCCATGTCGACGCCACCGATATCGACCGGCGGATTTTCCGCATCCATGAGATAGTTCCCGCCAAGCCGGGCGAACTGGTCTTGCTGGCGCCGAAATGGCTGCCGGGCGACCATGAGCCCGACGGCGAAATTTCGAAGATGTCGGGCTTCGTCTTCACCGGCGGCGGCAAGCCCCTGACCTGGACGCGCGA
>CAYULN010000128.1:0-6207 GCA_964445605.1 uncultured Caulobacteraceae bacterium
GGTTTTCCTCACATTCGCCTATCCGCTGGCCCAGAGCGTCGCCAGCGGCTTCGGCGGCTAGGTCGGCTTGATGGCCCAGTTCGAGATCTTCGACAGCCTCAATTCCACCCAGACCCTGGCCTGCGCCCGGGTAAGGAGCGGCCCCGAAGAACCCGGCTGGATCCTGGCCCGCGAACAGACCGCCGGTATCGGCCGCCACGGCAAGACCTGGGTCGGCACCAAGGGCAATTTCATGGCGTCCCGCTATGAGGTGATGGCGATGGATGTCCGCCATGCGCCGCAGCTGTCCTTCGTCACCGCCCTGGCGGTCTATGAGATGCTGCGGCCGCTGGTGCCGGACACCGACCAGTGGATGCGTATCAAGTGGCCCAACGACGTGCTGCACAAGGGGCGCAAGCTGTGCGGCATCCTGGTGCAGACCGAGGCGGTGGAAGATCCTGACAAGCTGGGCGTGGTGATCGGTATCGGCCTGAACCTGGCGGCGGCGCCGATCTTCGAAGGCTATCTGACCTGCTCGTTGCGCGACATTAGCCCGCAGGCGAAAGACGTTGATCCGGCAGTGCTTTTGTACAAATTGAACGGCCACCTGGACGGCGTGCTGAACCTGTGGCGCGAGAAGGATTTCAGCAAGCTGGCAGCGGCCTGGCTGGAGCGGGCCTACGGCCGCGACCGGATGCTCAGTGCCGAGCATGACGGGGCCAAGATCGAGGGCCGGCTGAAAGGCATCGACACCTACGGCGCGCTGGAAATCCAGTCGGCGGACGGCAAGGTCCACGTTATCGGCAGCGGCGAAGTCGAATATGGCGCCTTGATCCCGGCGGGATAGGAGTGCAACCCAAAAAGCGTGCCTCTGCCATCGTGCACTTTTTGGATAGGTTGCGCGACAAACAAAAGAAAGTTCTGTCATGCTGCTGGCCATCGAACAAGGCAACACCAATACGCTTTTCGCCATCCATGACGGCAAGACGTGGCTGGCGCAATGGCGGACGGCGACCGAAACGACGCGGACCGCCGACGAATACGCCGTCTGGCTGCATCAGTTGCTGGCGATGAACGGCTATGACTTCAAGGCCATCGACGACTGCATCATATCGTCGGTTGTGCCGCAGTCGCTGTTCAACCTGCGCAAACTGGCGCAACGTTACTTCAAGAAACCGCCCTATATCATTGGTGAAAATACGCAATTAGGCATCGAGGTCCGCATCGACAAGCCGCGTGAAGCCGGGGCCGATCGGCTGGTCAATGCGGTCGGCGGCTTCGTGCAATATGGAGGGCCGCTGATCATCATCGACTCCGGCACGGCGACGACGTTCGACATCGTCGCGTCCGACGGCGCCTGGGAAGGCGGCGCCATCGCACCGGGCATCAATTTGTCCATGCAGGCTCTGCACCAGGCGGCGGCGAAATTGCCGCGCATTGCCATCGAACGGCCGGCGCGCGTCATCGGCAAGGACACGGTGACGGCCATGCAATCGGGCATTTTCTGGGGCTATGTCGGCTTGATTGAATATCTGGTTGCGGCTATGCAGGCCGAGTACGGCCAAAAAATGCGCGTTGTTGCCACCGGCGGTGTTGCCTCCCTGTTTGAGGGGGCGACCGACACAATAGACCATTTTGACCACGATTTGACCCTCAGGGGTCTCCTGGAAATCTATCAGCGCACGCTAGCGGCGCATAAGTGAAATAATGAATAAAAACAATAACGAACTGGTGTTCCTGCCTCTCGGCGGATCGAACGAGATTGGCATGAACCTGAACCTGTACGGCTTTGGTCCGCCGGACGACCGGCAATGGATCATCGTCGATGTCGGGGTGACGTTCGGCGACCTGACGACGCCGGGCATTGAGGTCATCGTGCCCGATCCGGAGTTTCTCAACGGCGAAACCATTCTCGGTATCGTCCTGACCCATGCCCACGAAGACCATATCGGCGCTATCGGCTGGCTGTGGGACCGCATCAAGGCGCCGGTGTTCGCCACGCCGTTCACCGCCTTCCTGGTGCGTGAAAAGCTGCGCGAAGCGGGCGTCGATGATGCCGACATCACCGAAGTGCCACTGAATGGCCACTTGAAGTTGGGGCCGTTCGATATTGATTATATTACACTTACACACTCGATTGCCGAGCCGAACGGCCTGGCGGTGCGTACGCCATTGGGCACTGTATTCCATACCGGCGACTGGAAGATCGACGAAGCACCGATTACCGGCAAGCCGACCGACGTCGCCGGCATCACGGCCTTAGGCGATCAGGGCGTGCTGGCCATGGTCTGCGACTCGACCAATGTGTTCGTCGAAGGCCGCGCCGGTTCCGAAACCGAGGTTCGCGACGCCTTAACAAAGCTGCTCAAATCATTGAAAAAGAAGGTCGCGGTCGCCTGTTTCGCGTCGAACGTGGCGCGGGTCGATTCGATCATGCGCGCCGCCAAGGCGTGCAAGCGCAGCGTCTGCCTGGTCGGCCGGTCGATGCACCGGATCACCGCCGCGGCGCGCCATGTCGGCCTGCTGGAAGGTATTCCGGAGCCGATCAGCGAAAGCGAGGCGGCAGCCTTGCGCGACAACCAGGTGCTATATCTGTGCACCGGGTCGCAGGGCGAGCCACGCGCCGCCTTGTCGCGCATCGCCGACGGCAATCACCCGCAAGTCAAGTTGGGCGAGGGCGACGCCTGCGTGTTCTCGTCGCGGGTCATTCCGGGCAATGAAATTCCGATCCGGTCGCTGCAGAACCGCCTGTCGGACCTCGGTGTGGATATCCATACCGAACGCGACCATCCGGGTATTCACGTCTCCGGCCACCCGTGCCGCGAGGAGTTGAAGGATATGTATGGCTGGGTGCGGCCGGTGATTGCCGTGCCGACGCACGGTGAAAGGCGGCATTTGCTGAAGCACGCCGTCCTGGCGGCGGAGCTGGGCATCAAGCACCAGGTAACGCCGCACAATGGCGATATGGTGCGCCTGGCGCCGGGCCTGCCGGAAATCATCGACGAAGTGCCAAGCGGTCGTCTGTTCGTTGACGGCGGCATCCTGGTGCCGGAGGCATCGGAAGCCTTGCGCGAGAGGCGGCACGCCGCGCATAACGGCATGATCTTTGTGGCCTTTGCCCTGGATGGCAAGAACCGGCTGGCGTCGATCGTCGATATTCGTGGCCTTGGTCTGGCCTTCGAGAATGAGGACACCATTTCCGACCAGCTCGAAAGCCTCTGTCAGGCTGTCGAGAAGGCGGTGCGCGGCATGCCGTCGGAAGAGCGTGAAGACGATGAAGCTGTTGAAACCGTGGTCGCCCGCGTGGTCAAGAAGGCGGCCCAGGCCATCTGGGAACGCCGGCCGATCGTTGAGACAATCATCCTACGCACCTGATTTTCAGGATAATTTTTGATTCTTGTGCCAGGCGAAAGCTGCGTTTCGCCTGGCGCGCGACCTCGTATCGTCCTGTGGATAACTTATCAATGTTGACGGTTAAATTTTACCGATAAGACGGTTAGCTTATCAGGAGAATGAGGTTTACCATTTAATCTATTAAAATAGCTCACAAAATTTTACTTTAATAGGTAATTTTCAACATTGATTAATATTCGGTAAAAGAAAGCCTTCCTAAGCTACTCGCCCAGGAAGGTTGTACAATCACCTGAAAAGAGAGAATTTTCTAGGACTTGACCATGACATAGGAACCCGGCGCGTCCATCAAAGGCTGCAATTTGCCCTTGGCTGGATCGCGGGCAGGGATCAACTGGCCCGAGCGTTCTTTCAGCCAGGCCGCCCAGACCGGCCACCACGAACCGGGATGTTCGACGGCCCCCTCGAACCACTCCTGGAAGGTGTCGGGGTGCTTGGGATTAGTCCAGTGCATGTACTTCTGCGCGGCCGGCGGATTGACCACGCCGGCGATGTGGCCCGAACCGGCCAGAACAAAGGTCACCGGCCCGCCGAACAGCTTCGAACCCTTATAGACCGAGGCGGGCGGGGCGATATGGTCTTCGCGGCCGGCCTGTTCGAAGATCGGGATGGTCACCTTCTTCAGGTTGATGTCGACTCCGCCAAGCAGCAGTTTGCCGTTGGTCAAGGCATTTTCGCCGTAGAACTTGCGCAGATAGAACATGTGCAGCGCCTTGGGCATGCGCGTCTGGTCGGCGTTCCAGCACAGCAGGTCGAACGGCGTCAGGTCCTTGCCCATCAGGTAGTTGTTGACGAAGAACGACCAGATCAGGTCGTTGGCGCGCAGGGAGTTGAAGGTGTCGGCCATGGCCGAGCCGGGCAGAACGCCGCCGGCGGCATCCATCTGCCGCTCCAGTTCCTGCAGCCAGGATTCGCTGGTGAACAGCAGCAGGTCGCCGGCTTCGGAGAAATCATGCTGGGCCGTGAAGAAGGTCGCCGAACCGATTGATTTGTCTTTCTTTTCGGCCATATGCGCCAGGGCGACACCAAGCAGAGTGCCGCCGATGCAGTAGCCGACCGTATTGACCGTCGCCGAGCCCGTCTGTTCCTTGACCTTCTGCACGGCTTCGTAGATGCCGCCGTACAGATAGTCCTCGAAGGTGGTGTCCTTCATCGCCACGTCCGGATTGACCCAGGCGGTGACAAACACCGTAAAGCCCTGATCGGTCAGCCATTTGATCATCGAATTTTTGGCTTGCAAATCAAGGATATAGAACTTGTTGATCCAGGGCGGGAAGATCAGCAGCGGGATTTCGCGCACCTCGGGCGTGGTGGCACTGTATTGCAGCAACTCGAAATAGGGGCCGCGATAGATGACCTTGCCCGGTGTGGTGGCGACGCTTTCGCCGACCTTGAAGTGGCTGTAGTCGGCCTGGGAAATCATCAGCTTGCCGTCTCCACGCGCCATGTCGTCGGCGAATTTCTCCATGCCCTTGACCAGGCTTTCGCCGTTGGTTTCCAGCAGGGTCTGCAAGGCCGCCGGATTGGACATCAGGAAGTTGGACGGTGACAGGGCGTCGGTCATCAGCTTGGTGAAGAACTCGGCGCGGCGCTTGACCTGCGGGTCGATGCCCTCGACGCCGGCGATCAGCTTGTTGATCCAGGTGGACGACAGCAGATAGGACTGGCGCAGCATGTCGAACACCAGGTTCTGTTCCCAGCGCGGGTCGGCAAAGCGCTTGTCGTTGACCTTCTTGCTTTCGGCGTCATTGCTCAGGGTGCGGCGCGCCGCCTGGCCCCACAGGTCGATATAGCCCGCCATCAATTCGCTTTGCGCCTCGATCAGCTTGTCAGGCTTGTTGGCCAGCGCCGCCATGACCTCGCCCATGGCCGGGCCGACCTGGAACGGATCAACCGGGCCACCCTTGTCCTGGGGGGTGAACACCGTCTTGGCCAGGGCGCTCTGAGCCGTCATGGCCGCCTTGGCGAGATTGACCGACAGGGCTTCCATCTGGCGGACGGCGTCACGATCGAAATTCGGCATGGCCTGGGCGCGCGGGCGCGGCGCCTCGTTCGGCGTGCGGGGCAGGGGACGGCGCGCCGCCGGTTGCGGCGTGGGTTTGGGTGCAGGTGCGGGCTTTTCCGCCGCGGTTGCGGGGCTGGCCTTCCTGGCGGCCGTTTTGGCCGGTGCCGGCTTGGCGGCTTTCGGCGCCGGAGCCTTTGCCGGCCTGGCCTTGGCGGCGGGCGTCTTCTTTGCAGGGGTAGTTTTCTTTACAGCGGGAGTCTGGGGGGCGTCCGGTTTGGAAGGCGGTTTGGCCATGTGTGCTCTCTTTGGCGGGCTGTCTTCGGGATCGATCTGGGCGCGGTTGTTTTGCGCCGCAAAACAGTCGCTTGTCTCGCGAAAAGCAATTCACATTATATTTTTGTTGTTTCCCGGCTTGTGTTCTCTCTTGTGTTTCGGGGGGGCACCGGGGTAAATCGGCGCAGACCTTCTTTGCGGAGATGCCGTATGCGTTGCCCATCCGGCCTTATTGTCACCGCCCTGCTGATGACAGCGTTCAGCGCCGGCGCAGCCTGGGCGCAGGGTGAAACCCAAACCACGGTGGCTCCGCCGGCGCCTTCGCCGTCGCTCGAATCGATGCCGCATTGGTCGGAGTTCCCCGTTGTGCCGACCGATGTGCCAACCGCCGCCGACATCAAGCAGCGCGTCGATATGCAGACGGCCGCTCGCGATCAACTCCGCACGGAATTCTCTGCCTTGCAGTGGGACAAGTTCGAGCCTGATGCCCTGGTTGCGGCGATGCATGCCCAGATCGATCCGGCCATGCTAACGCCGGT
>CAYULN010000129.1:0-5067 GCA_964445605.1 uncultured Caulobacteraceae bacterium
CAAAAGTGCGACACACTTTTGACGGCGTCGAAACTGTGTTTTCGGAATGCGCTAGGACCCGGTCAGGGCTTGCTTACCGTAACCCAGCGAGTCGGCGAGGAAGGTCTCGGCTTCGGCCGGTTTCAACGCCTTGGCGAAGCCCCAGCCCTGCCCCATCTGACAGCCCATTTCGCCCAGCCAGTCGGCCAGTTCCATGTCTTCGACACCCTCGGCCACCACATCGAGGCCCAGGTCGCGACCGAGAGTCAATATTGACCGGACGATTTTTTCCGACGACGGCTCAAGACCCATGGTCGAGACGAACGAGCGGTCGATCTTGAGCGTGTCGAACGGCAGCTTGGCGAGATAGCTCAGCGATGAAAAGCCCGTGCCAAAGTCATCAAGCGCGATACCGGCGCCGACGTCGCGCAGAGCCTCGAGGACCCGCGCTGAATTCTGCGGATCGCGCATGACGTCGCTTTCAGTAACCTCGAGCTTCAGGCATTTGGTCGGCAGACCGTTGTCCTTGATCAGGCGCGACACGTCCTCGATCAGTTGCAGGCGTTCGATTTCCGGCGCCGACAGGTTGACGCTGACGAAGAAACCTTCCGGCAAGTCATAGGCTTGCATCCATTTCTTGATGTTGCGGACCGTCGAATTGAGCATGATCATGCCCAGATCGCCCATCATGCCGAGGTCGGCGGTGGCAGCCAAAAACCGGTCGGGCGGGATGATGCCGCGTTTCGGGTGCACCCAGCGCGCCAGGGCCTCGAAGCCGGTGATGACGCGGGTGTCGAGCTTGACGATCGGCTGGAACCAGGCGTGGATTTCGCCACCGAGAAACGCCTTGCGCAGGTCGGCTTCGAGCGCCAGGCGCTCCAGGCCGTCGCTTTCCAGGTCACGCTTGTAGGAAGCGACACCGCCGGCGCCCTTGGATTGGGCGGCGTCGACGGCCATCTCGGCGCGACGCAGCAGTTCGGTCGAGTCGAGCGCCGCCTCGCCGCCTTCGACGGCGACCGCGCCCATGGAGAAGGTCGGCTGGATATCGAAGCCGGCCACCGTGGCCGGCCGTTCCAGCGCGTTACGCATGCGCTCCGACACACGCGGGAAGCCACGTTGCGTCAGGACAGCAAATTCATCCTCGCCCAGGCGGGCCAGGACGGCATTGTCGCCGAACGCGTCGCGCAGGCGTTGCGCCAGTATGGTCAGGACAATATCCGCCCGTTCGTGGCCAAGGGCCTCGTTGAGACGGCGGAAACGGTTGAGGTCGCCGACCACCAGATCGTAGTCGCCGGGATGCAGCAGCATCTTGCGCGCGGCGGCCAGGAAGCCGGTACGATTGTTCAGCCCGGTTAGCGGATCGGTATTGACGTCCTGGACCGGCAAGCCTTCGCCAGGTTGCGTTTCGCGCGTTTTCAGGCGGATGTCGCGGCTCAGGTCGGTGCAGGTGCCGAGCACACAGGTGCGGTTGATCTTGCGGCCCTTGAAATAGATCAATCGATGATCTTTCAAACGCAGCAGGCATTGCAGATGGGTCTGGTCGTCTTTAGGGTTGGGCGTCAGGACCTCGAGCGCCTTGAAGCGGGCGTCAAGGCGGTCCATTTCACCGGGCTCAAAGGCCGGGGCCAAGTCGGACAGCAAACCGCGGCCCAGGACCAGCGGCAGGTTCAGGCCGCGCACGTCGCCTTTGAATTCAAACTGGTTTTGCGTTAGGTCGTAGGTCCAGATCAAGCTGTCGGCAGCCTTCAGGGCCTCCATCAGGACGGCGCGGCTGTCAAGATTGACGCGTCCGGCGGACTGGGCGCTCGCGGTTTCAGCGTTCGGCTCGCCACCGCCTTCGCCGCCCAATTTCCAGCCAAACAGGTTGAGATCCGACATTTGCCACCCAGGACGTTTTCCGGCAGTGGTTCGGTCTTACCGCCCAATAGGTTTAATTTCGGATAAGAAAGCTTGCGCCATAAGGGAAAAACGGCGCGTTTTTTGGGTTTTTATCGCGCCGCAGCAGAAATGCCACGCGTCAGTGCGACGATGCCAGGACCGGCCCTTTGCGCGCGCCTTGCACGCCGGGGCCAAGGAAGGCGCGGGCAAAGGCAGCCTGGGCCGTCAAATGACCGCCGACGTGGACCAGATCGTCGCGGCTGACCTTGTCGATTTCGGCGCTGACTTCATCCAGGGTGAACACCTTGGCAAAAGTCGATAATTGACTGGTGAAGGTGGCGGCGCGCGAAGCCGCACCTTCGTGGTTTAGGAACAGCGAGGTCTGGAATTGGGCACGGGCACGTTCCAGTTCCGCCTGGGTCGGGTCGGTGGAGAGTTCGACCATAACCCTTTGAATGAGTTCGACAAGCGCGTCGGCATCTTCCGGCGCGCAGCCCGCAGAGACGCCGAATACGCCACCGTCGCGGTACGGCGTTGCCCAGGCGTCGATGGCATAGGCCAGTCCCCTCGCCTCGCGTGCTTCTTGAAACAGGCGCGACGCCATACCGCCGCCGAGGATTTCGCTGAACAGGCGCAGCGGGATGATATCTTGGCTGTAGCGGCTGACCGCGTCAAACCCCAGGGCGATGTTGGCTTGCTCGATCTTGCGTTTCTGGGCGCGGTGGCCGGCAGTAAAGCGCAACGGCTCCGGCGCGCCAAATCCGGCATGGCCGGGCACGGTGTCAATCAGCGGCTTGGCGACAGCATAAACCTCCTCCGGCGAGACGCCACCCGACAGGCAGATGACGATCTGATGCGGCGCGTAAAGCGCCTGAGCGAAGGCGCGCAGATGGCCCGGATCGGCGCCTTGCAATGATTGACGGCTGCCCAGGATCGGGCGGCCGAGCGCCTGGCCTTCGAACATGGCGTCCTGAAGCAGGTCGAACACATGGTCGTCGGGCGTGTCGAAGGCTTCGTTGATCTCCTGTTCGACGACCTTCTTCTCGCGCGCCAATTCCTCGGCATCGATGGCGGCGCGGAACATCAGGTCGGTAACGATCTGCAAGGCTATCGGCATCAAAGCGTTCATGCCGCGCACTTCGAAACGGGTATGCTCGTAGCCGGTCGAGGCATTGATGGTGCCGCCGCGATGTTCGACGGCTTCAGCCAGGGCGCGGGCGTCGCGGCCACCGGCGCCCTTGAATACCATGTGCTCAAGCAGATGCGCCCAACCGGATTGCGCCTCGGTTTCAAAGCGGGTGCCGCCATGGATCAGGGCGTTGAGCGCAAAGGTCTTCAGGCCTGGCATCGGATCAACCAGCAATCTCAGGCCATTTTCGAAGCGGTACAGGGTTTGCCCGGCCAGGATGGTGTCGGTCATGCTTTCCTGCCCGCACGCTCTTTCTGCAGGACAAAGGCGGTGAAGACGCCGATCAGGGCGCCAGCCAGGCCGTACCAGGTCAGGGCGTATTCGAGATGGCGGTTGGGCAAAGGCGCGGTCAGTTGCCCTTGCTGCAGGTCGGGCGCGGCGACATGTGAGGCAACGAGATCCAGCACCAGAAAGTAATCGCTCCGTAATGGCGTGTGCCAGGCGGCGCCCATATCGGCCGCCGAACGCCAGTACCAGTCGTTGTCGGCGGCGCGATTGACCGGCGTGAAGGCTCCGGCCTTTTCCAACGGACGCAGACGGCCAATCGGTACAAAGCCCAATAAATCAATTGTTGATTTATCTTTGACGAACCCAAGGTCGACCAACATCTGCGGTTGACCTGCGGCCAAGGCGCAATCGGTCAGGACGCGATAACCGGGCGTGCCGTCCTTTTCGCTGTGCATGAGGATCAAATGTGTCGGATCAGGCGAACAGGCCGGCAGGCTGACCGATCGCCAGGCCGGCTTGGCCTGGGCCAGGGCATCTGCGGCGGGAATGGGCGGCATGGCTTCGGTGCGCGCCATGTCGGCGATCAGATGCTCCTTCCATTGCAGGCGGAACATCTGCCAAGTGCCCAGCCCGCACAGCAGGACGAAGGCGATGGCCACCGCGACGGTCAGGCCGCGCGGCGCGGCACGGAAAAAAGCAGACAAAGTCACGGCGTCAATCCTTGATCTTGTTTCTGAGCTGCGACGCCACCATCATCCCCTTCAGCATCGGCATCAGGATGACGCTCAAGACCACAGCGACGGCGGGCCAGACGATCAGCAGCCGTTCGACCGGCCAGTTCCAGACCAGCAAGCTGACCATAAGTCCTATGCAAGCTGTAAAACCGGCGATCAGAATGACGAAGACGACGGGACCGTCACCGGTCTCCGCCGTCTTGAAATTCGTGCCGCAGGCCGAACAGGCGTCGGCAAGCTTCAGGTAGGACTTGAACAGCTTGCCTTGCCCGCATGCCGGACAACGCCCTAGCGTGGCCGCGAGAAAACCCCCGCGGCGCGCGCCTTGGCCCATCAGTGGGCGCCGCCGAAGATGACGTAGATGAAGGCGAACAGGAACAGCCAGACCACGTCGACGAAGTGCCAGTACCAGGCGGCGGCTTCGAAACCGAAGTGCTTCTTGGGCGTGAAATCGCCGCCGAGCGCGCGCAGGAGGCAAACGAAAAGGAAGATGGTGCCGATCAGGACGTGGAAGCCGTGGAAGCCGGTCGCCATGAAGAAAGTCGAACCGTAGAGGTTGGACAGGCCGTCCTGCGTCGAGGTCAGCAGGAAGAAGTTGAACCTATGTTCCTTGATGACTTCCATATATTCGTTGGCCTGAACGGCGGTGAACAGCGCGCCCAGGATGATGGTCAGGACCAGGCCCCAGATCAGGCCCTTGCGGTCACCTTCGACGACGGCGTGGTGCGCCCAGGTGACCGTGGTACCCGAGGTCAGCAGCAGCAGGGTGTTGACCAGCGGGAGGTGCCACGGGTCGAGGGTTTCAACACCGGCCGGCGGCCAGGTCGACCAGGCGGTCTTGACGTCGTCCAGCGCTTCGGCGGCGCCGGAACGGTGGCCGTGGAACAAGGCCATTTCGAAGAACATCCAGAACCAGGCGACGAAGAACATCACTTCGGAGGCGATGAACATGATCATGCCGTAGCGCAGGCCGAGTTGCACGACCGGGGTATGGTCGCCGCGGCGGCTCTCCTTGATGACGTCCAGCCACCAGAAGACCATGGTCAGCAGGATGCCGGC
>CAYULN010000130.1:0-4778 GCA_964445605.1 uncultured Caulobacteraceae bacterium
AAATAGATCAGGGTCACCTGATCCGGGCGCCAAGGGTCGCTGAAGAACTGGGCGTCGAGGAAAGTGGTCTGACTGCCCCACTGACCAAAGACGTAATATTGCGCCGCCAGGGTCACCAGGTTGACCAGAATCGACCACAGCCAGTAATCGCGGCGGCGGATGCGCCCCTCGGCGCTGAACAGCATGTCGGTCACATTCATGGCACCCTCCGCAAGCATTACCTTGCGTAGGATACCGTCGATCGGCCATAAAATTGCGATATGGAAATGCGGTCAAAGCCTGAGGGGAACGGGCTTAGAAGACGTCGGAAACGTAACCCATGCCCTTGGGGTTCGGGCCGTATTCATTCTCTTCCGCCTCGCCGTCATGCCAGCCACATTCGTACAGAGTCCACACCCAGCCGACGACCGGCACCAGCAGCAGCAGCGCCCACCAGCCGGGCTTGCCGATATCGTGCCAACGCTTGGCGGTCAGGCAAAAGCTCTTCCACAGCCAGGTCATGACCATGAAGGCGATCAGCGGGAAGTAGAGGATGTACCACAGCGGCGCATAGTTGAAACGGGCGATGACGCTGTAGGCGATATAGCCGAAAATCAGGGCAAAGACGGCCAGGCCGGCATCGGCGCCGAGCGACCAGCCCCAGTATTCGGAACGCCGGATTCGTCCCTGCGAGGTAAAGAGCATGATCTGCCAGTTCATGGGTGCCCCCGGGACCCGCCGAAACGCGGTCGTCGTTCTTTGAAGTGAATGGTAGCTGAGGTGAAAATGCCGGAATGAAAGTCCAAAACCAATACCGGAATGTAGGTCGAACGCATTGAAATGTAAAGTGTTATTTAGGAACAGCCGACAAGGTTCGGACCGCCCCTATCTGCAGCGACAGGTTGCCCCGGCGGCAGCGTTAAAAAGCCGGAATTGCCGCGTACCGTGTTTTGCCTTCAGCCGGAGAAAACCGTCATGACCCAGGACAAGCGTACCCCCGCCATTACCCAGGCGATGATCGACGCCTATGACGAGTTCACGCACAAGACTTTCGACCGCCGCGCCTTCATGGAAAAGCTGACCGGCCTGGCCGGTTCGGCGGCGGCGGCTTCGCTCATCGCGCCGCTGCTGGCGGCCAATCCGGCCAAGGCCGATATCGTGGCGGCGGACGATAACCGTCTCAGCACGCAGAACGTCACCTTCGGCGACACGGTGAAGGGCTATCTGGCCCGGCCGAAGGGTGAGGCCAAACTGCCCGGCGTTATCGTCATTCATGAGAACCGTGGCCTCAACGCGCACATCAAGGATGTGGCGCGGCGGATGGCTCTGGAAGGGTTTGTGGCCCTGGCGCCGGACCTGCTGTCACCGCAGGGCGGCACGCCCGCCGATGAAGACGCGGCCCGCCAGTTATTCGGTAAGCTCGATCCCGCCCAAACCGTCGCCAATTGCCAGGCGGCACTGAAATACCTGACCGGTCGGCCGGACACGGTGCCGGCGGTCGGCGCGGTCGGCTTCTGCTGGGGCGGCGGCACGGTCAACAGCTTTGCCACCAAGTCGCCGGACCTGAAAGCCGGTGTGGCCTATTACGGCGCCCAACCGCCGGCGGCCGACGTGGCCAATATCAAGGCGGCCATGCTGCTGCATTACGGCGCCCTGGACGAACGCATCGACGCCGGTATCCCGGCCTATGAAGCGGCCCTGAAGGCGGCGGGCAAGACCTACGAGATCCACGTCTATGCCGGCGCCAACCACGCCTTCAACAACGATACGTCCGAGGCGCGTTACAACAAGGCAGCCGCCGACGAAGCGTGGGGCCGCACCATTGCCTGGTTCAAGAAGTATTTGGTTTAACAGCAATTTCTCCTCCCCATGACAATGGGGAGGAGAAGAACAACGGCTTACGAAATGCCCTTCGGCGAGGGGCCGAACTTGTTCGGTCCCTGCGTGCCGTCAAGGAAGCCGCATTCGATCAGCACCCACAGGCCGCCGATGATCGGAATCAAGCAAATCAGCGCCCACCAGCCCGACTTGTCGCGGTCATGCCAGCGCTTGATCTGCAGGTTGATGCCGATCCAAAAGGCCGGAATGAGAACGACAAGATAGACAATCCAGAACGTGGCCGGGATTTGACCGGTCGTCATCATCGCCTGTTGTACACCCAGAACCATCATCGCGACCTGCATGATAATGCCGATCACAATGCTGGCGCCGATGGCCCACAGCCAGTATTGGCTGCGACGGATGCGGCCGTTGGCGCTGAAAAGCATGCTTTGCCAGTTACCCATGAAACTCCCCTTTATGTTTTGGTTAGTACAGGAGGGGGAGCTTATGCCGATGCGGCGGATTTGTAAAATCCGGAAATATCACCGTTCCGCGACAGCGCCGCTTCGGTCAGGAGATACCTTTCGGCGAAAGGCCGTACTTGTTCGGCCCCTGCGTGCCGTCAAGGAAGAAGCATTCGATCATCTGCCAGATCGGGCCAATGAGCGGGACGAGCGCGATCAGCACCCACCAGCCGGACTTGTCGCGGTCGTGCCAGCGCTTGACCAGCACGGCCAACTTCATCCAGGCGGCAAGCAGGGCAGCTAGGCCCAGCCAGGGCGCGTACATCGTGACGATCGAATAGCCGTGGCCATGCCATTGGTAGATGCCATGGGCCTGGGTCCACTTCGCGCCATGATCGACGATCACAGTAGTGCGAAGCAGCAGAACGAATACCACGACGACGGCGCTCAGGCCGATATAGAACAACCAGAGATGCAGGCGTCGGATTCGCCCCTGAAAACCGAACAGAAATTGAAGCAGAGACATGACAACCTCCCCGAAACCCGGGTCAGTATAGGTCAAGATCAGCCGTTGCTGTAATGAATTCGCCGTAAGGTTAGGTCTCGCTGCCGCCGAAACGCTCCGCCCATTCGGCAACTTGGGCGTCCTCGATCTTCTTGAACAGCACCTCGCCGGCGGCAACGGTTTGCCCGACCGGCAGTTTGTTCAACTCGGCGCGGGCGTCGTTCGACGGCCACGCCAGCGGCAAGCTAACACTCACGGAGGCGGCGATCTTGTCGGCAGCGAACGGGATGATCGGCTGGGCCAGGGCAGCGTACAGCCGGACCAGGTTCAGGCCATGGCGGACGATCACCCCAGCGCGGGCCACATCGGTCTTGAAGGCGGTCCACGGCGCCGCCTCTTGCAAGTACTCGTTGCCGAGCACCCAGATGCGTCGGACCACTTGGGCAGCCTTGCGCATCTCCATGGCCTCGAAAGCCTCGGTGGCTTCGGCCAGCAGTTCCGCCAGATCGGCATACAGCTTTTCTTCCAGCGGCCCCGGTTCGCCGCCTTCGGGGACCCTGGCGTCGAACTTGGCCTCGGTGAACTTGACGATGCGGTTCATGAAGTTGCCGAGCACGTCGGCCAGGTCCTTGTTGACCGTCGCCTGGAACTGCTCCCAGGTGAACGAGCTGTCCGAGCTTTCCGGGGCGTTGGCCACCAGGTACCAGCGCCAGTAGTCGGCCGGCAGCAGCTCCAGCGCCTGGTCCATGAAGACGCCGCGGTTCATCGAGGTCGAGAACTTGCCACCGTACCAGTTGAGCCAGTTGAAGGCCTTCAGGGTGTCGACCATCTTCCACGGCTCGCCCGAACCGATAATGGTCGCCGGGAAGCTCACGGTGTGGAAGGCGACATTGTCCTTGCCCATGAACTCGACGTAGGTGACGTCCTGAGCGCCCTGGTCGAGGCGCCACCACTTTTGCCAGCCGTCGGCGTCGCCCTTTGCATTATAGAACTCTCGCGTGGCGGCGATATATTCGATCGGCGCGTCGAACCAGACGTAGAACACCTTGTTCTCGAAGCCCGGGCGCGGCTGGCCGTCCTTGGTCACCGGCACGCCCCAGCTCAGGTCGCGAGTGATGCCGCGATCGATCAGGCCTTCGTCGAGGTGCTTGTGGGCGATCGACTTGGCCAGTTGCGGCCAGTTGTCATGGCCAGCGATCCAGGCGCGCAGCTTATCCTCGACCTTGGTCTGAAGCAGGTAGAGGTGACGGGTGTCGCGCACCTCAAGGTTCCGCGAGCCGGAGACGGCGCTGTACGGATTGATCAGGTCGGTCGGGTCGAGCAGGTTGCCGCAGTTATCACACTGGTCGCCGCGCGCCTTATCATAGCCGCAGTGCGGACAGGTGCCTTCGACATAGCGGTCGGGCAGGAAGCGGTTGTCGTCGATGGAAAAGACCATCTTGTCGACGCGCTCCTCGACCAGGCCATTACGGTCGAGGGCCTCGCAGAACATCTGGGTCAGCTGGCGGTTCTCGGGCGAGGACGAGCGGCCGAACCAGTCGTAGCTCAGGCCGAAGGCTTCGCCGGCCGACTTCTGGATCAGGTGCTGCTCGTCGCAATAGGTGCGCACGTCCTGGCCGGCCTTGGCGGCGGCCAGCTCGGCGGGGGTGCCGTGCTCGTCGGTGGCGCAGATGTACAGAACGTCATGACCGCGCGCCCGCTGGAACCGCGCATAGACATCGGCCGGCAGCATCGACCCGGCCAGATTGCCGAGGTGCTTGATGCCATTGATATAGGGAAGCGCGGAAGTGATCAGGATGCGGGACATGCGTATTTCGGTCTCTAATGAGGAGAAGCCGCCGTCTTAAACCAATTCGCGGCGGGAAATACAGATAGGATTACGCCTTAGCCGAAAAAAGAGCTTCGACAATCTAGACTTTGCCGGAGAGCGTCGGCATAAGAAGCGCCTCCATTTTCCGCTCAAGCGCCGCGAGGGCTCCTCGCAACGGCTCGGGCGGGCGGTCGCCCTT
>CAYULN010000131.1:0-5278 GCA_964445605.1 uncultured Caulobacteraceae bacterium
TAAAGTCCTTTTCCATCCCGGCCCAGCCGGCCGAAACCGGCCTGCCGCAGTTCGGACAACAGGCCGGCACCCAGGTCCTGGCCAGCAGCAGCGATCTGAAGGGAATCTCGACCAACGAGGTCATGGGCGACTACACGGTCAGCAACGCCGCCCAGAAACTGCTCAGTGGCCGGCCGCTGAAAGCGCGCTTCACCTCGGATGGTAGTATGGTCGTCGTCAAGGCGTCGGATACGGTCGCCGCCAATGCTCCGGTTCCGTCGGCGCCGGCGGCCCCCGCCGAACCGACCATCATCGTCATCACCGGTTCCCACCTGGCGTCGAAGGCTGTCAAGGCGCCGACGCCGCTGACCGTGATCACCGCCACGCAGCTGACGCAGACGACGCCATCGGACATCCCGGATGGCTTGAACAAGCTGCCGATCTTCCAGGGGTCGATGCAACCGCGCCGGGCCGGCGACGGCACGGCCAACTTTGCCAGCAATGTCCTGTCCTTACGCGGTTTCGGCGCCCAGCGCACGCTGGTGCTGCTGGACGGGCATCGCGTTACGCCGTCGAACACCAGCGGCACGGTTGACGCCGACACCCTGCCGCAGATCCTGGTGTCGCGCGTCGACATCGTTACAGGCGGCGCGTCGGCGGTCTATGGCTCCGACGCCGTGGCCGGGGTGGTCAACTTCGTCCTCGACGACAAGTTCCACGGCTTCAAATACGACATCAATGCCGGCGCCTCGACCTATGGTGATGGCCAGAGCTACAAGATCAGTACCGCCTGGGGCAAATCCCTCTTCGACGGCCGGGGGCATTTTATCGCCGCCGCTCAGTACTATCATACAGAACCGGTGTACATGGCCGACCGCCAGATCGGCCGCGACATCTACGTTCTGACCGGGTCAGGCACGGCGGCCAACCCTTTCGTCGCGTCCAAGAACGTCCGTAAGCCGGACTCGGCGTTCGGTGGCAAGATTTCCGGCTGCACATTGCCGTGCTCCGCGCTGGGCCAGCAATTCGTATCGGACGGCGTGCTCGGCGCGTTCAATCCCGGCACGACCACCGGCACCAATAACCTGAACATCGGCGGCGACGGCACCTACGCCAAATACACCACTGCCCTGGTCAAGCAGAGCGCAGCCCAGGTCTTCACGCGCTTCAGCTACGACATCGACGACTCGACGACCTTCTTCATGCAGTTTTCCGCCGCGCGTGACGAAAGTTTCGGCCACCACTTCCCGGTGAAGATGTCACCTTCGCTATCCGTGAATTCGACAACCAATATCGGTACGCCGGGCAATGCGGCTGTCTTCTTCAAGAACAACGCCTTCCTGACACCCGCCGTCCAGACGGCACTGGGTAACAACGGCCTGAACGACATGACCAACGTCTTCACGTTGGGCGAATATATCGATGATCTCGGGCCCTACGGCCGGGTGAGCACGGACAGCAAAAACGGCGTCTATACGTTTTCCGCCGGGCTGCACGGCACGCTCAACGACCAGTATCACTGGGACCTGTTCTATTCGCACGGTGATAGCGAAACCAAGCTGATCACACTGAACAACTCGAACTACCAGAAGCAGTTCGCGGCCGCCGATGCCGTGCTCGGCACGGACGGCAAGGTGCATTGCTATGCGTCGCTCCAGACGGCGACGGCGGCCACCTATGCCGACTGCGTGCCGATCAATCCCTTCGGCCCGACGGCGATGACGGCAGCAGCCTTCAACTATTTCACCGGTTCGACCTGGTGGAACCAGAGCAACCAGCTGGACGACTTCGAAGGCAGCATCTCGGGCGACGTCTTCAACGATTGGGCCGGTCCGGTCAGCGTGGCCTTGTCGGGCGAAGTTCGCTTCAACAAGCTGGCGATTACCAGCAACACCAACGCGGCAAATACGGTCGACTGCACCGGCCTGCGTATCTGCAACGCCTCGCTGCCGTTGTGGGCCCAGCCGGTAGTCAGCCCGATGTCCGCCTCCAACAATGTGTGGGAAATGGCCGTCGAAGCCAGCATCCCGCTGGCGGCCGACCTGCCGCTGGTCAAAAGCCTCGATGCCAATATCGCCGGCCGCTACACCGACTACAGCACGTCGGGCGTCGCGCGCACCTGGAAGGTGGGCCTGACCTGGGACATCACCGACGAGTGGCGCTTTCGCGGTACCCAGTCGGTCGATATCCGGGCACCGAGCCTGTACGACCTGTTCGCGCCGCAGTCGGTGGCGGCCGGGACGTTCGTCGACGCGCACACCACGACCAGCCTGACGACCTTCTTCTACAGCGGCGGCAACCCGAACCTGAAGCCGGAAAAGTCCTATGACCAGACCTACGGCATCGTCTGGAAGCCGGCCTTCGCACGCAATTTCACCGCGTCGCTCGACTACTACAGCATGAAGATGACCAATGCCCTGTCGACGGTCACGCCGGCGGATTCGGCCATCCAGGGCCTGTGCGAGGCATCGAACGGCACGTCGCCCTTCTGCGCGCTGATGCTCCGTCCCAATCCGTTCAGCGATCATACGCCCGCCAACTTCCCGACCAAGCTGTTCATCGAGAACCTCAACGCCGCCCTGGTCCAAATCAAGGGCTATGACTTCGAGGCCAATTATCATCTGAAGATGGCCGATGTGAACGATCACTGGGACGGCGACTGGGATTTCCGCCTGGTGGCCAACTATCAGCCCACTTCGCGGTCGCAAACCTCACCGGTGTCGTCCATCGTGCAATATGCGACGACGGATGCGCTGCTCGGCGGCGTGACCAGCCCGAAGCGCCGGGCCACTCTGTTCGTCAGCTACAATATCGGTTCCTGGAGCATCGGCCTGGAAGACCGCTGGTACAGCGACTTCGACCAGACGGCCATCAAGGCCCAGACGATCAAGGCGACGGGCGTCAATGTCAACCAGCAGGTCTGGGCCAACCCGATCCTGCCGTCGTACAACAATGTCGATCTGAACATCACCCGCAAGTTCAATTTCATGGGCCAGGAGTCGCAGGTCTATGTGAACGTCGGCAATCTGTTCAACGTCAAGCCGACGCCGATGCCCGTGCCGGGTTCGGTCGGCCTGAACTTCCCGGTGCCGCCCTATGAAGACACCATGGGCCAGTATTTCACCATCGGTTTCCGGGCCAAGATGTAGTCCGGGGGCGGATAGATCCCGTGTGCAGCTTCACGCGTTCGATGTGAAGTCCTTGTTGCTTCCCTTAGCAAGTTGCTTCCCCTAAGCAAGACTGGCGCCGGCCCGATGGGCCGGCGTCTTTTTTAGAAGCGGAGGGCCGCCTTGATGTAGCCCTGCTCGTTGCGGTCGCGATCGCCGTATTCGCCTTCAAAGCCGACACTCACCGTGATGCCCTTGCGGCCGATAAAGTCGACCCCGATGCCGCCGGTTCTCGTGGCCTCGTCACCACGGCTGATCAGGCTGAACGGCTTGACCGTCGACGGGCTGCCGGCAAACCGGCCTTTGATACGCGCGACATTGTCGCCGTTCAGGCGGCCGCCGACATAGGCCCACGGCTGCACGGTCATGGCGCTGGTCCGGAAGCGGCCGCCAGCCTCTAAGCGCGGCGCCATCCAAACGGACGTCCGTTCGGACTTGTCGGTCACAAGGCCCAGCGGCCCAGCGCCGTTTTCGGCATAGGCATCGAGTTCGTCGTGGGTAATGCCGATATCGCCCTGCGTCTTCAGGTATAGGTGATCGCCGGCAAAGACATGGGCTACCCGCCCGCGCAGGGTCCAGGTCGCGGCCCCGACATTGGACGCCGAGGCGACCTGCGGCTGAGTGACGTTGACGATGCGTGTGCCGTTCAGCTTGGAGAAACCGGCGTTGAAGGAGCCGGCCACCAGGGTGTCGCCCTCGACCCGCTTGAGCGCCACGGCAACGTGGGTGGTGCGCATGTCGCCGGTCAGGCGGCCGGTTTCGGACCGGAAGTCGCTCTTGTCCTGGCCCGCCGCCATGCCGACAAACCAGCGGTCGCCGAGCGCGACCTGGCCACCGACCAGGTTGGTATCGTCGTGTTGCTTGAAGCCTTCGTCGACCGTGGTCTTGCGAACGAACCACTGGTGCGATTCCCGCGCCCACATGCACTGACCCTCGGCCAGCACGGTACGCGCTTCGCCCGGCGTCTTGCAGCTCATCACCGAGTCAGCAACGCCGAGATTGGCGTTGACCGCTGTCTGGACGAAAGCCAGTTCCTGCTCCGGCACCATGCCCTGAAACGATGCCTCATAGGTCGGGCGATCGGTCAGATTGGCGAAATAGGCCAGGGTCGGCCCCAGGGCGTCGGCATTTCCGGCCTCGACGCTGGCGTCAAGATGAGCGCCAACCGATTGCGCATTGGGCGACATGCCCGGCAGCGAGAAGTGCGTGGTAACGTCGAGCTGAACCGTCGTCGGCGTGTAGAGCAGGGTGTAGTCCGCCGCCAGGGTGTCGTGGACTACCAAGCCATTATTGGTCACTCCACCTTGCGCCGTGATCAGGACGAGAGGCTGACCGTTGGTAAGGGTGATCAGGTTCGGCGTCAGTGTGCCGGCCAGGCTGGCCTTGCCGGTAGCATTGAGCTGATCGGACACGCCCGGACCGAAACGCAGGTCCATGAGCATTTCGCCACCGGCGCTTTGCGTGAAATCGCCGTTCAGGGCCGTGACCTGGGTCCCCGGTTCACTGCCGATGGCATTGATCCGAGGGGAAGCAGTGCTTCCAACACGCGCGGCGATTCTTATTCCGACATCCGTATCTTCCTTGGCGCCGGCGCCCTGGGCACTGATCAGATTTTGCTGGTTTTGCGCTTGGGTCAACGCGTCGCCGATGGCCAGTAAGCCCTCGTTGAGCAGCTTGCCGCCGTTGAGATCGATGGTGGTCGAAGTGGCCAAGGTCGCGCTGGTGCGATTGTTGAAATTGTTGGTCCCGGTACCGAGCTCGACGTCCCCGACGACGTGGCCGGTGTTTTCGATGGTGTCGTTGCCGGTGTCGCCCTGGATGGCGACGGCGCTGACAGCAGCCGTCGTCCCCCCCGTATAGATGGTATTGTTGATCCCACCGGAAATCACCAGGCCGCGACCCAGCTCTTCGCCGCCAATCAGATCGCCGTTGAAATGCGAAACGATGTCGGAATTGCCGGTGCCACCCTGGCTCTGCAGAACGGCGCCGATGCCGTTGGTCTGGGCGGCGACCAGATTGCCCTGATAGTTGATGGTGACCTTGCCGCCCTTGCCGTTACCACCGAGCGTGCCCATGACGGCATAGGCGCCGCCGCCGACCAGGCCTCCCGAACCGCCGACGCTCTGAGCAAA
>CAYULN010000132.1:0-11284 GCA_964445605.1 uncultured Caulobacteraceae bacterium
CTTGCTGCGCAAGCTCGGCGGCGACCACGTCAACCGCCTGTCGGACTATATCGGCAAGAACGCTTTCTCGGCCTCGTTCATCGTCCGCAACATTCCGTCGGCGCCGTTCATTGTGGTCAACATGGCGTTCGGCGCCTCGGAAGCCTCGTTCGGCGGCTTTATCCTCGGCTGCGCCTTGGGTGTCTTGCCCAAGACCGCGCTGGTCGCTCTGTTCGGCACGTCTTATACGGCCCTGGCCAAGGGCGGGAACTGGAAGATGGCCCTGCTGATGGCCGCTCTGGCCCTACTCTGGCTGGCCTTGATGATCGGCGCCCGACGCCTATATGAGGCGGGAAAGAATCGGGGTAATTAATGGCAGCCAAAAGCTGTTAACTGAGTCGCGCGAGCGGAAGATGCAATGATAGGCTCGAATCCCAAGCCCCATAAGGGCTTGGCAAGGCCGACCGGCCGTCGCGTACGTTTGCGCGAGCCTCGCGGCGTTTGAGCGGCTTAAGATGACATTCTTGTGTCCGAAAATGGCTGTGCGCCGTTAAGAAAATCGTAAAAACAGCGTGTTAACTATTTGCCTTGCGCGATGAAACTATCTTTTTCGTCAAGCCCCTTGAAATTCGCCAAGGATGAGGGCAAGTGAAGGCTTTCCGGAAGGTTCAACCTGTGAGTCTAAGTCCCCGATAAGGCTTGGCAGCGCGCAAATCTATCCTGAGTTAACCTCCTGAATTCGTTCTTGAAAATCATCTTTCTCTCCGGCCTCACACCCACTCGGAACACCAAGGCAGTCTAGTCCATGTTAAAGTCCTTCTTCGGCGGTTTTTCCAACGATATTGCCATCGACCTGGGTACGGCCAATACGCTGATCTACATGAAGGGACGCGGCATCGTCCTCAATGAACCGTCTGTCGTGGCGCTGCGCAATGTCGGCGGCCGCAAGATGGTCCACGCCGTCGGCATCGAAGCCAAGCAGATGCTGGGCCGCACCCCCGGCCATATGGAAGCTATTCGGCCCATGCGCGACGGCGTCATCGCCGATTTCGAAGTCGCCGAGGAAATGATCAAGTACTTCATCCGCAAGGTCCACAACCGCAAGGGCTTCGTGAACCCGAAGGTGATCGTCTGCGTGCCTTCGGGCGCTACTGCAGTTGAGCGCCGGGCGATCAACGACAGCTGCCTCAACGCCTCGGCGCGCCGCGTCGGCCTGCTCGACGAGCCCATGGCTGCGGCGATCGGCGCCGGCCTGCCGATCCATGAGCCGACCGGCTCGATGGTCGTCGATATCGGCGGCGGCACCACCGAAGTCGCCGTGCTGTCGCTGTCGGGGATCGTCTATTCCAAGTCGGTCCGCGTCGGCGGCGACAAGATGGACGAAGCCATCACCAACTTCATGCGCCGCAACCACAACCTGCTGATCGGCGAAACCACCGCCGAGCGCATCAAGAAGGATATCGGTACGGCCCGCGTCCCGCACGACGGCGAAGGCATGGCTATCGAGGTCAAGGGCCGCGACCTGATGCAGGGCGTGCCGCGCGAAGTCCGCATGTCGGAACGCCAGGCCGCCGAGGCGCTGGCCGAACCGGTGGCGCAGATCATCGACGCCGTGAAGGTGGCGCTGGAAGCCACGCCTCCGGAACTGGCCGCCGATATCGCCGACAAGGGCATCATGCTGACCGGCGGCGGCGCGCTGCTGCGCGGTCTCGACGTCGAAATCCGCGACCAGACCGGCCTGCCGGTGTCGGTGGCCGAGGATCCGCTGTCCTGCGTCGCCATCGGCTGCGGTCGCGTGCTCGAACATCCACGCTGGATGAAGGGCATCCTGGACGCGACCCTCTCCTAAAAAGAGAGAAAAGGCCGCTTAAGGACGGCTCATGTCTTAATTTTGAGCCGAATCTGACGTAACCAGCCAATCTTACGTAACGAAACTGAGGGATGCAGCGTACATCCGACCTATAAGACGCTCTCGGGAAATTAAGTGCCGTACGGGGACAACAAGCATTTCGAGCACCTGAAGCTGCCCGTGACCTGGGCGGTCATGGGCATCGTCGTCGTTGTCGTCGTTATCGCCGCCCTGATGTTCCTGGGCGACAAGCGCGAGCAGGTCGACCAGGGCGCCTATGCCGCCCGGACAGGCTTCGATTCGGTCGCCGAACCGGTCAATTCCGTGTTGTCCGGCCCTGTGCACGCCGCCGGCGACGGCACCAACTGGCTCGACGACTACCTGTTCGCCGTGCGCGAGAACCGCATCCTCAAGAAAAAAGTGGCGGAGCTGACCCAGTACCGCGACGCCTATCTTGAGCAGAAGGACATCAACAGCCGCTATGAGGCGCTGCTGAACCTGCGCACCGAGCCGCCGGTCGAAACCGTGACGGCCCGGTCGGTGTCGATGTCGCGCGGTCCGTTCAACAACAACCGTCTGATCGACGCCGGCTCCGACAAGAAGATCGCCTTCGGCAACCCGGTGATCACCGACCAAGGCCTGGTCGGGCGTATCGTTGGCGTCAGCCCGAACGTCAGCCGCGTGCTGATGGTCACCGACGTCACCAGCCACGTGCCGATCATGGTCATGCGCTCGGACGCCCGCGCCATGATGACCGGCGACGGCGGCGGCTACCCAAAACTCGAATTCGTCCGCGGTAAAGACACAGTGCGCGTCGGCGACCAGATCCTCACTTCGGGGGATGGCGGCATCTTCCCGCGCGGCGTGCCGGTCGGAATGGCCGTCAAGGGTGTCGACAATGTCTGGCGCGTCAAACTCTATGCTGACCGCGCCCCGATCGATTTCGTCAAGGTCTTGCTGTTCAAGGACTTTGCCCAGCTTCCCAATGCCGAGCAGCTGTTGAAGACGCCGCCGGTCAGCGACCTGCTGCCGCCGCCGCCCATGCCGAAGGTTGACCCGAATTCGGCCGCCAGCGCCGCGGCAGCCGCCAATGCCGCGGCCTCCAGCTCGGCGGCCGCCGCCAGGCTGGCGCCGATGGCACCGGCCACGGCCACGGCCGCGTCGAAAACACCAGTCAAGCTGGATACGCCGAAGCCGCCAGCCGCCAAGCCCGACCTCGCCAAACCGGACGTCAAGCCCGTTCGCAAGCCCGACGCCGCACCCACCGCGTCGTCAGCCGCGGCCGAGCCGGTCTTCAGGCCATTCGTCCCGTCCTCTTCCGCCGGGGGCACGCCATGAAACCGCCCGTCTGGGGTGCGCGCCGCCGCAATGCCCTGGCCCGCGGCCTTCTCGCCAAAAGTCAAAGCCGCGCCCGGGCGGCCATGGCATCTCGGATTATCGGCCCGTGGGACTGGATCATCGCCCCGGCCCTGATTAGCATTGCCGTCACCATCGTCCTGGCCACGGCCTTTCAGCCCTTCGGTTTGTCGTTGCCTGAACCGGTGTCGCCGCTGGTGCTGGCCTTTGCCTGGCCGCTAATCCGCCCCTCCTATGTCGCGCCGTTCGTCCTGGCCGGCCTTGGCCTGTTCCTCGACTATTTCTGGGGCGCGCCGCTCGGCTTCTGGACGCTGAACCTGATGCTGGTCTATGGCGCCCTGGTCATGGTCCGCGCCTATGTCGTCGGTCAGGAACCGGTTGTCGTGTTTGGCGCCTATGTCGCCGCCGAGCTGGTTTTTTTCACGGTCGCCATCATCCTGGCCGCCATGGATACCGGCCAGGTCGTCCGCCTGTGGGGCGTGTTCGAACAGATGTTGGCGACCACCGCCCTGTTTCCTGCCGTGCATTATCTGATGGAGAAGTATCTCCATACAGACGTTCGCTTTCAGTAGTAATTAAGAAAAATGGCCGAGCCATCCATCGTCTTCACCGATGTCAACGAACGCCAGGGGGCGTTCCACCGCCGCATCTTCGTGATGGGCGGCGTGGTGGCGTTTGGCCTGTTCGGGCTGATCGGCCGTCTGGGCGACCTGCAGATCATCCAGGGCGGCGAATACAAGAAGCTGTCGGCCGCCAATCAGTTCAACTTTCGCCTGATCGCCCCGCCGCGCGGCAACATCCTCGACCGCAACGGCAAGCTGATCGCCGGCAACCGCCCGTCGTTCAGCGTCAAGATCGAAGTCAACCTGGTCCAGAACATCAACGACACCCTCGATCAGGTCGCCTACATCCTGCCGCAGACCGTAGGGGCGCGCCGCCGCATCCTGCGCGACATCAACCAGAACCAGCGCTCGGTGCCGACCATCATCGCCTCGGACCTGAACTGGGAAGACTTTTCGCGCATCAGCCTGTACGCCAACGACATTCCCGGCATCGCCCCCGAAGAGGACGAACTGCGCGCCTATTATTACGGCGGCGCCTTCTCCCATGTCGTCGGTTACGTCACCAAGGCCTCGCAAAAAGACCTCGAACGGGAAAAGGACGCGCCGCAGAGCGAGCAGAACCTGCTGCACAATCCGTCCTTCCGCATCGGCAAACAGGGTATCGAAAAGGCCTTTGACAAGCAGTTGCGCGGCATCGCCGGCGGCAACAAGGTCGAGGTCAATTCGACCGGCCAGGTGGTCGGCTATGACCGGGACGGTTCCATTCCGCCGACGCCCGGCCAGGAAATCGTCCTGACGCTGGACGCCGATATCCAGCAGCGCGCCATCGACGTCTTCGGTGAGGAATCCGGCGCGGCGGTGATGATGGATATCCACACCGGTGAAGTCCTGTGCATGACCTCGTCGCCGGGTTTCGATCCCAACCTGTTCGTGTCGGGCATTTCGTCGGGCGCCTATAAGCTGCTGCACGACTACGAAAAGAACCCGCTGCTCGACAAGGCGATCAGCGGCACCTTCCCGCCGGGCTCGACCTTCAAGACCATGGTGGCTTTGGCGGCGCTGGAAAACGGCTACGATCCCAATATCACCCACACCTGCAACGGCGTGTTTCCCTTCGGCAACCACGTTTTCAAGTGCGACCAGCACCACGGCACGCTCAATCTGCACCAGGCCATCGTCACCTCGTGCGACGTCTATTTTTACCAGTGCGCCCTGTCGATGGGCGGGCCCGATCCGGTGGCGGCGGTGGCGAGCAAGTTCGGCCTGGGTCAGCTCTTCGACATCGGCATCGACGGTCAGCATGCCGGCCTGGTGCCGACCACCAAGTGGCGGCACGACTACTTCGTCAAGCGCAACCCGCGTGACACCAAATGGATCGCCGGTGAAACACCGACCTTTGGCATCGGCCAGGGCTATACAAACGTCAGCGCCCTGCAGAACTGCGTGATGGTGTCGCGCCTGGCCAACGGCAAGAAGGCGATCAATCCGATCCTGATCAAGTCGATCAACGGCGTCGACCAGGTGTCGAAGGCGGTGGTCCACGACCTGCCGTTCAATCCCGACCATATCGCCTTCGTCCACCAGGCCATGGCCGATGTGGTCCTGAGCGGCACCGCCGCGCTCACCGCCGACATGGGTCTGGGGCCGGTCAAGATGGCCGGCAAGACCGGCACGGCGCAGTCGATCGGCGCCAATGGCGGCCGCACGGCCCACGGCGCCGTCGGCCAGTGGAACCGGCGCGACCATGCCTGGTTCGTCGCCTTCGCCCCGGCCGACGCGCCGAAATACGGTATGGCCGTCATCGTCCAGCACGGCGGTTTCGGCGCCGCCGCCGCCGCGCCCAAGGCGCGCGTAATCATGCGCACGGCGCTGCGGACAGATCCCGAACTCCAGAAGCGCAGCGTCGGCACCAACGTCCTGGCCGCGCCGCCGCCGATCGACAAGAACGACACCACCGGCGATGCCCCGCCGCCGCCCGACGAGATCAGTGCGTCGGCGTCCGCTTCAAAGACCTGAGCGAACCATGGTTGATTCCGCCCTTTCCAGACCCGGCCAGCGCGAGCGCTACGACAGCAAGATCACCCAGATCAACTGGCTGTTTGTCCTGCTGCTCATCTGCCAGGCCGGCATCAGCGTCCTGATCCTGTACAGCATCAGCGACCACGTCAACGCCCAGGGCCACAGCGGCATGAGCTGGCAGCCGTGGGCGTTCAGCCAGCTGCGCAACTTCTGCATCTTCCTGATGATGGCCCTGGCCCTGGCCCTGGTCGACCTGCGCGTCTGGCTGTGGATCTGCTACCCGGCCTACGGCGTTTCCCTGCTGTTGCTGTTTGCCACCGCCGTCGTCGGGTCGGTGCACATGGGCGGCAAGCGCTGGCTCGACTTGGGTCCGATCGAGTTTCAGCCGTCGGAGTTCATGAAACTGGCCATCGTGCTGGCCCTGGCGCGCTTCTACCATGAATCGTCGGCCAAGGAGGCCAACTTCTCCTGGAAACTGCTGATCCCGGCGGGGCTGATCGGCCTTCCCGTGCTGCTGGTCATGAAGCAGCCCGACCTCGGCACCGCCATCCTGATCGCCCTGACCGGCCTGTCGGTCATGATCCTGGCGGGTCTGAACTGGAAGGTCATCGCCGCCGGCGCGGCGGCCGTGGTGATTGCCATCCCGGTGGCCCTGCCGCACCTGCACGGCTATCAGCAGAAGCGCATCCTGACCTTCCTGCACCCGGAAAGCGACCCGTCCGGCGACGGCTATCACATCCTGCAATCGAAGATCGCCATGGGCTCCGGCGGCCTGCTCGGCAAGGGCCTGGGCCTCGGCTCGCAGAGCCAGCTCAACTTCCTGCCGGAAAAGCACACCGACTTCATCATGGCCGCGGTCTCGGAAGAGCTGGGCTTTGCCGGCGGTTTCGCCGTGTTCTTCCTGTATACCGCCATCATCCTGACGGCCCTGCGCATGGCGTCGGTGTCGCACTCGCACTTCGGGCGGCTGGCGGCGGCCGGCGCGACGGCAACCTTCGGGCTCTACGTGTTGATCAACGGCGCCATGGTCATGGGCCTGTTCCCGGTGGTCGGCGTGCCCATGCCGCTGCTGTCCTACGGCGGTTCGGCCATGTTCATGGTGATGGCCGGTTTTGGCCTGGTCCTCGGCGTGCAGGTGCACCGCTACCAGGAACTGCCGCGGCAACAGTCGATCTTCAGCCGCTTTGAATAATTACCGCGCCAAAAGCGTCAACGCCTCGTCGGCGGCGGCCACCAGGCCCTCGAGAATGCCCGGGTCGCTCGACGAATGCCCGGCCTTCTTAACCAGATTGAAGCGCGCTTCCGGCCACGCCTTGTGCAGCGTCCAGGCGGTGGTCATCGGCGTCACCACGTCATAGCGCCCCTGAATGATCCAGGCCGGGATATCCTTCAACCGCCGGATATTGTCGAGCACCCAGCTGTCCGACTCGAAGAAGCCGCGGTTCTTGAAATACCAGGACTCAATCCGCGCGAACGCCACGGCGAAATCGGGATCGGAGAACTTCGACGCCGCCTCGGACGGGCCTTCGATCGACAGGGTGTCGCCTTCCCAGCCGCTCCAGGCCAGGGCGCAGGCCCGTTGCACCGCCTTGTCCGTCCCATTTAATCGCTTGATATAGGCGTCGAGCAGGTTGCCACGCTCGGCTTCCGGGATCGGCGCGATGAATTTCTGCCAGATGTCCGGATAGAGGAAACTGGCGCCCGACTGATAGAACCAGTCCAGTTCCGCCTGCCGCACCAGGAAGATGCCGCGCAGGATCAGCCCCATCACCCGGTCGGTGTGCTTCAACGCATAGGCCAGCGACAGGGTCGAGCCCCACGATCCGCCGAACACCACCCATTGTTTGATGCCCAGCCGTTCACGCAGCGCTTCGATATCGCTGACCAGGTGCCAGGTGGTGTTGTCCTCCAGCGAGATATCCTCGCTGGCGTGCGGTGTCGATTTGCCGCAGCCGCGCTGGTCGAACAGGATGATGCGATAGCCGTCCGGATTGAAGTAGCAGCGCAGGTTGGGCGACGTCCCGCCGCCCGGCCCGCCATGCAGCACCACGACCGGCACGCCGGCCGGATTGCCGCATTGTTCGTAATAGATGCGGTGCTTGCCGCCCACGGGCATATGGCCGGAATCGTAAGGGTCTATCTCGGGATAAAGCCCGCGCGGCGCGGCCTCCGGCTTCGTCTTCGAATTTACAGAATCGGTCATGATCTTTAAGAGTAGGGGCGCGGGCGCTGAAGCCTCAGATAAGCCTCATGCCAAAAAGTGCCTGACTGATACGCGCGCACTTTTTGGCCAAACATGAGGCGTCAAACAATAGGCTAGACTCTACGACGCAAATGCCTGCCGCCACAACCCCCCAAAACGGATCGCCGGTAAACCCCGGCCTGCCGACGCAGTGGCGCCAGGCTGGATTCTACATCCTGCTGTTCATCATGACCGGCGCCAACCTGCCGTACATGCCGCTGTGGATGAAGGCGCATGGCCTGAGCGGCGAGCAGATGGGCGTCATCCTGGCGGCGCCGCTGTTGTTGCGGGTGGCGACCGGGCCGCTGAGCGGCATCTGGGCCGACAAGTTCACCCTTTACCGCACGCCTTTGCTGTTATTGGCCCTGGCTGCATCGGGCCTCTACGCCCTGCTGGCCCTGCCGGTGTTCGGCGTCTGGAAGTTCATCGCCTATCTGATTTTCTACACCTGCGCCTATAGCTGCTCGAGCAGCATCGGCCCGCTGCACGACGCCATGACCCTGCAGCTGTCTCGCTCTGAGGGCTTCAACTATGCCCTGCCGCGCGCCATCGGTTCGGCCTCGTTCGTCGTCGCCGAAATCATCGTCGGTTACCTGCTGCTGGTCGCGCCGGTCGAAGCGGTGCTGATCTGGGTGTCGGTCGCCCTGGCTGTCATGGCCATCGGCGGCCGCCTGCTGCTCGGCGGCCAGCCGCGTCAGGATCCCGACCATCTGCGTTCGGTCGGCAACAGCGACGGCGGCCTGATGCGCGTCAAGACCCTGATTGGCAACCGCGGCCTGGTCGTGCTGCTGATTTCATCGAGCTGCCTGCAATCGGCGCACAGCTTCTACTACGCCTTTTCGACGGTGATCTGGACGGGACGCGGCCTGTCGTCGGCGACGTGCAGCTATCTGTGGGCGGTCGGCGTGATCGCCGAGATCGCCTTCATGACCCTGAGCGGGCCGTTGCGGCGGAAAATAGGGCCGTGGCGCATGCTGCTGCTGGCGGCGGCGGCCGGCCTGATCCGCTGGGCGGTGATGACCAGCCTGCCGCCGTTCTGGGCGCTGTGGCCGTTGCAGGTGCTGCACGCCTTGACCTTCGCCGCCACCTATTTCGCCGCGCTCGACCTGGTCTACAAGCTGACACCGAAAGGCTACGAAGGCCTGGCCCAGACGATCAACGCCGCCTATTCGCACGGCGCCATGATGGGGGTGGGGACCCTGATCGCGGGCTGGGCGTTCGAACGCTTCGGCGCGCACGGTTATGGGGCGATGCTGATCCTGGCCCTGATCGGTTCCGGCGGAACGGTATGGCTGTTCCTGAACCGCGAGAAGCTTGTGGCTTCGCAAGGATTGGAACCACGAACCACACGAACAGACACGAACAAGAAAGTTTAATCACGGATAAGGCACGGATATGCCGCTTCGCGGCATGACACGGATAATCTTGTTCGATCGGGCAGAGCAGAGTCGGGAAGAAAATGAAGCGCTTTGCGCTTCGATAGGTTCAATTTTATTCGCGCGTTTCCAAGCCGCCGTCCATCCGTGTCATGCCGCCTCCGGCGGCATATCCGTGCCTTATCCGTGGCCAAAACCTTTGCCGCCGCGCGTTCGGAACCGTTCGTGCCTGTTCGTGTGGTTCGTGGTTTAAAAAACCACTATCCCCACAGGCTCGGCTTCGGCGGATGCAGCACCGAACCAGTGATCTCCAGCCCGTTTTCCCGGTCGTGCGCCAGCAGCAGCGGCCCGTCCAGGTCGACGAAATCCGCCCCTTGCGCCACCAGCATGGCCGGCGCCATCGACAGCGACGTCGCCACCATGCAGCCGACCATGATGCCCATGCCGGCTTCGATGGCCTCGGCCTTCAACGCCAACGCTTCTGTCAATCCGCCCGTCTTGTCGAGCTTGATATTGGCTACCGCATAGAGCCGCGACACCCGGTCGAGTTCCGCCCGCGTATGCAGGCTTTCGTCGGCGCACAGCGGCACCGGGCATTCATAGCCGAGCAACTGCTCGTCCTCGTCGACTTTCAGCGGCTGTTCAATCAGCTTGACGCCCAGACGATACAGGTCGGGCGCGATCCGCACCAGGTCGTCAAAACTCAGGCCCTCGTTGGCGTCGACGATCAGCCGCGCCTTGGCGGCGTTCTTGCGCACGGCCTCGACGCGGTCGAGATCGTCCGGCCCGCCGATCTTCAGCTTCAGCATGGGCCGCCGCGCGTTGGCCGCCGCCTGCGCGCCCATGGCGTCGGGCGTGTCGAGGCTCAGCGTATAGGCCGTCTTGAGCGGATCGAGCCGCCGCAAGCCGGCCGTCTTATAGGCCGGAATGCCGGTCATCTTGGCGTTCAGGTCCCAAAGGGCGCAATCGACCGCGTTGCGCGCCGCGCCGGCCGGCAGGATTTCGTATAGTTCGGCGAAACTCAGCTCGGTCTCGATGCGGTGCCGCGCCGCTTCCAGCGCCTCCAGGCAACTGGTCATGCTCTCGCCGTAACGGGCATAGGGCACGCCTTCGCCGTGGCCGACATGGGTCTGGTCGTGGTCTTCCAACTCGGCGTGCAGGACGATGGCCTCAGTCTTCGAGCCGCGCGCGATGGTGAAGCGCCCGGCGATCGGAAAGGTTTCGTCGCGTACCCGCAGTCGCACTTGGGAAGTCCTTATTTGTTGGTCGCGCTTTCTATCCGAAAACCGCTAACACTTTTCGGAAAGCGCTCAGATCATATCCGCAATGGCGGCGTCGATCAGCAGATAGGCGCGGCCCTTGTCGTTGTTCAGCACTTCCAGCATGCCGCGCGTCACGTCCTTCGACATCAGCGCCATATTGACCTGCTCATCGTAGAAGGTGGCGAAGTCGTTGGCCTGCTGGCGCAGCACCGGATCGGCGACCAGGCGGCGGGCGAGGCGGCGGATGGCGGCCGGGGCGACGCGACGGACAACCAGGCGGGCGCCTTCGTTGTCCTCGGCCACCACGGCGCCAATGATCTCATCGACGCGCGCCCGGCTGAGCAGGGCGGCGGAATCGACCCCCATCGCCTGGACCTCGGCGACCATGATGTCGTCAAGCGCATCGAATTCCGGATCGAGCGGCGGTTGCGGCGCCTGCGGTTCCGGCGCCGGCGGCACGGCCTGGGCCGGTTGGCGGCCTTCCATCCCGTTCAGCAGGTCGCGCCATGACCAGCCGCCCTGGCCTTGGTCCCGCGCGGACGGCTGAGACGGCGGCGGCGCCTGCACGGCCGGCTGCGGCTGCGGTGCAGGCGCCTGGGGGGCCGGGCGAGGCTGCGCCGGACGCGGCGCCGGGCCGG
>CAYULN010000133.1:0-2678 GCA_964445605.1 uncultured Caulobacteraceae bacterium
ATCATCGGCGGCGCCATCGGCTCGAACGTCGGCAAGCACAAGGACGAAGGCTGCCTGAACGGCGACTACTACGCGTTCAACGGCAGCTATTACGACCCGGCCCCGGCGCCGGACGGCTATGTGGTGGTCTTCTTCCGCACCCGGCCGTCGGAAAGTCTCTACGCCCGGGTCCACTATAACGGCCAAAGCCGCCGCGACGACGAATGGTCGCGCTTCAATGATCGCAGCTACAGCAGCCCGCACAACTGGTAAGCCTTAATTACCTGTCGGCAAAAAAGCCTCCGTCTTCGCGGAGGCTTTCTTCATGCCTGCCGGGGTTCAGCACTTGTCAACCATTGTCCGGCTAGCATGGAGCCATGCCGAATCCTGCGTCCTTTCGCCATCTTCTGCTGACTGTCCTTGCCGGGCTAACCCTGGCCACGCTGCCCGCCATGGCCGGCGAAAAGAAGGACGAGCCTGATCCCTCGGTCAAGCTGGCCTCGGTCGGCATTCCGGTGTTCCAGGGCCACACCGTTTCCAACTACCTGTTCCTCAGCATCCGCATCAACCTGACCGCCAAGGCCAATATCGCCAAGCTGCGCGACATGGAGCCCTATTTCCGCGACGCCCTGGTCAAGGCGGCCAGCAAGACCTCGTTCGCCCAGGCCAACCGCGACGATCTGCTCGACGAGCCGCGATTCAAGGCGGCCATGATGGTCGAGTTCGGCAAGGTGGCCGGGCCGGGCATGATTCAATCGATCGAAATCGTGTCGCAAAGCCCGAAAAATCACCCGCAATAACGGGCCAGCGACGCGGCCATTGCTGCGTTGCAAGCACATCCATGTAATTGTTGGATAAGGCTTTAGACGAATCCTGCCCTGCGCCGCAGCAAATACTTTCCGGTTGTGTTCCGGCAATAATCGCTGCGTTTGCGCATCTTGCCTTGAACTTGCGGGAAAGTTTTGGCACTCTCCGCCGCAGTCAAAAATAACAGCCTGTTTTTAAAGAGTGATTTGCGTGCAGCGGAATTGAGTCTTCAAGTCCCTGGCCGCGGGCGGATGATCATCTCCAGGGCGTGGTTTTTGATCCCGAAGCACTCGATGCCGTCCGTTCGAGGCGGCGTCCCCAACAATAAATAATACAGGGGCTAAAAATGGATATTGCTCTGATGCTGGCGATCGGCGCCGGCATTCTCGGTCTGTTGTTCGGCGTATTTCAGGTCATGGGCCTGATGAAGGCGGACACGGGCAACGACCGGATGCGCGAAATCGCCGCCGCCATTCAGGAAGGGGCCAGCGCCTACCTGCGCCGCCAATACATCACCATCGCTTTCGTCGGTATCGTCATTTTCGGCCTTGCCTGGTGGCAGCTCGGGCCCTACGTCGCCATCGGCTTCGCCGTCGGCGCCATCCTGTCCGGCGCGGCGGGTTTCGCCGGCATGCTCATCAGCGTCCGCGCCAATGTGCGCACGGCGCAGGCGGCGTCGGAGAGCCTGGCCAAGGGCCTGAAGCTGGCCTTCAACGCCGGCGCCATCACCGGCCTGTTCGTCGCCGGCGGCGCGCTGCTCGGCGTGTCCGGTTATTATGCCTACCTCACCCAGGTAGCCGGTCTCGACCCGACCTCGCGCGATGTGGTCATCGCCCTGGTGGCGCTCGGTTTTGGCGCCTCGCTGATCTCCATCTTCGCCCGCCTCGGCGGCGGCATCTTCACCAAGGGCGCCGATGTCGGCGGCGACATGGTCGGCAAGGTCGAAGCCGGCATCCCGGAAGACGATCCCCGCAACCCGGCGACCATCGCCGACAATGTGGGCGACAATGTCGGCGACTGCGCCGGCATGGCCGCCGACCTGTTCGAGACCTACGCCGTGACGACGGTCGGCACCATGGTGCTGGCCACCATCTTCTTCGGCGAGTCGCCGGACCTGCTCAACAAGATGCTGATGCTGCCCCTGGCCATCGGCGGCGTATGCATCGTCACCTCGATCATCGGCACCTATTTCGTCAGCCTCGGCAAGGGCACCGACATCATGGGCGCCTTGTACAAGGGCCTGATCGCCACCGGCATCCTGTCGGTCGCGGCCATTGCCGGCGTCATCTATCAGTTCGTCGGGTTCGACACTGCCATCAGCTACACCCTGGGCGACAAGACCTTTGCCTTCACCGGCATGACCCTGTTCTATTGCGGCCTGGTCGGTCTGGCGGTCACCGCCGGCTTCATCGTGGTGACGGAATACTATACCGGCACCGGCAAGCGTCCCGTGGTGTCCATCGCCCAGGCTTCGGTCACCGGCCACGGCACGAACGTCATCCAGGGCCTGGCGGTTTCCATGGAATCGACCGCGGTTCCGGCGCTGATCATCGCCGCCGGCATCATCGGCTGCTACCTGCTGGCCGGGCTGTTCGGCATCGCCATCGCCACCGCCACCATGCTTGCCCTGGCGGGCATGATCGTGGCGCTCGACGCCTTCGGTCCAGTCACCGACAATGCCGGCGGTATCGCCGAAATGTCGGGCCTGCCCAAGGAAGTGCGCCATACGACGGACGCGCTCGACGCCGTCGGCAACACCACCAAGGCCGTCACCAAGGGGTATGCCATCGGTTCGGCAGGCCTTGGCGCCCTTGTGCTGTTCGCCGCCTACACCTCGGACCTGAAGCACTTCGCGTCCGAGGCCACGTCCGGCATCTTCCAGGGCATGGGCG
>CAYULN010000134.1:0-9582 GCA_964445605.1 uncultured Caulobacteraceae bacterium
GTTCCGGCCGACGCATGAAAAAGGCCTCCGGTGGATGCCGGAGGCCAGTTTACAGGGAGAAACAGGGGCCTGGCGGCGCGCCTACGCCGCCAGGAAGAGGAAGTAGCTTACTCGGCGGCTTGGAGGGCCGGCGCGGCGTCGCTGTCGTTCGCAGTCTTGATGGCGATGGTCTTCGGCTTATTGGCTTACGGAACCTCGACAACGAGCGAGATAGCGAGCAGGCCATTGGCCAGTTCGGCGCCGTTGACGCGGACGTGGTCAGCCAGCTGGAAGCGGCGCTCGAACGACCGTTCGGCAAGGCCGCGATGCAGGAAGGTGCGGTTGCTGTCGTCGCCGTCCTTCTTGCCGGTGACGGTGAGGACGTTTTCCTTCGTCTCGATGTTCAGCTGTTCGGGCTTGAAGCTGGCGACAGCGATCTCGATGCGATAGGAACCCGCTTCGCCTTCGGCCGACACGCGCTCGATGTTGTACGGCGGCCAGCCCGGCGCGGCGTCGGTGCGGGCGGCGCTATCGAGCAGGTTGAACAGGCGGTCGAAACCGACGGCAGAACGATAAAGCGGGGAATAATCGATGGCGGTACGCATAGGGGCTCTCCTTAAATCAAGCGAGGCCTTACGGACGCGATTTGAAGTCCGTAAAGGTTTGATTTTGAACAGCATCGACATCCCCTGATGGGCGATGTTGCCGTCCAAGAAGGCCCGATACGGCGCCTTCGCTCTACGATTTGGTGGCCACTTTCTGCCGTTCAAGAGGCAGGTGCGAAAATTCTTCTTCAACCTCGGCGGCAGTCAGCAGCGCGTGGTGGTGGTCCTCCTCGGCCAGCAGCCGGATGGCTTCCAGCGCCGCCTGGCAGCCCATGCCGGCGGCCGTTACGGCCTGGCGGTAGACGTCGTCGGTGACATCGCCGGCGGCATAAACACCCTTGATCGCCGTCTTCGGCGTGCCGGGCTCGACGACGATATAGCCGCCCTGCTTGGTCTCAAGCTGGCCCTCGAACAGCGACGACGACGGCGCATGGCCGATGGCGATGAACACACCGTCGAGATCGATGACATGCTGTTCGCCGGTCTTGGTGTTTTCCAACCGCACGCCGGTCACGCCCAGGCCGCCGAATTCATTGGCTTCGCCGAGGATTTCGTCGATGGCGACGTTCCAGATCGGCTCGATCTTCGGATCGTTAAGCAGGCGTTCGACCAGGATCTTCTCGGCGCGCAGCTCCTCGCGGCGATGGATCAGATAGACCTTCGAAGCGAACTTGGTCAGGAACAGCGCCTCCTCGACGGCCGTGTTGCCGCCGCCGACCACGGCCACCACCTTGTTGCGATAGAAGAAACCATCGCACGTCGCGCAGGCCGACACGCCGAAACCTTGATAGGTCTTCTCGGAGTCGAGCCCCAGCCACTTGGCCTGGGCGCCTGTGGCGATGATGACGGTCTCGGCCGCGTACTGCCCGCCGCTTTCGGTCTCCAGCAGGAACGGCCGCTGGCTGAGATCGGCCGAAGTGACGATCTCGCCGATGATTTCCGTGCCCATGTGCTCGGCCTGGGCCTTCATCTGGTCCATCAGCCACGGGCCTTGGATGACCTCGGCGAAGCCCGGATAGTTCTCGACATCGGTGGTGATGGTTAGCTGGCCGCCGTCCTGCGGGCCGGTGAAGATCACTGGCGCCAGCAGGCCGCGCGCCGCATAGATGGCGGCGGTCCAGCCGGCAGGGCCGGTGCCGATGATGGCGCAACGAACAGGGCGAGCGGAAGACTTTTTGGCTTTGGGCATCGGGTCCACGGATTCGGCAAAAGTTAACGGCCCTTAGATAGGCAGTGCCGTCGCCGATGTCATGCGCTAACCGCAAGCGGCTGCTGTTTTTCCGCAAAAACCTCGAGCACATGCTGCGCGGCACGGGCCGTTTCGTCCAGCGGCGCGTAGGCCCAGCTTTCGAGATGGCCGCTGAACGGGCGGGTAATGCCGCGCGCCTTCAGGCTGTCGTGGAAGTCGTGGAACTTGCGGCCGGACTTGACCCGGTCCATAGCCAGCACCTGGATCGGCTTGCCCGTCGACGCCGCCTCGGTGGTCATGTTGACCGAATCCTCGGTCACCAGGATATGGTCGGCCGCCCGCAGAAACGCGAAATAGGGGTTCTCGCCGGTGCCGTCGTAAAACAGGCCGGGGACATCCTTCAAAATATCATGGAACACAGCCTGCGCCGCCGCCGGCGTTCGCCGCGACACCGTCATCAGCAGCGTGCCGTTCGCCTCCTGGACAGCCAGCTTGACTTGCAACGCCAGCGCCGCCGCGCGGTCCTGGCTGAGGTCGTAGGCCTTGGACGGCCCGCCGATCAGGGCGGCGACGTAAGGCCGCGGGAACGCCTCGATGCGCCCGCGCCACTGCGCATAGGCGGCTTCCAGCTTCTCGGGCGCAATTCGGTTGGTCGAGCCCAAAAGCGATAGCACGTGCGCCGCGTTCAGCCCGTCATGTTCCGGCGCGATCACCAGGTCGAACGCCTTCAGGTCGGCCTTCGGGTCCTGAAGCTGCACCACCAAGGTGCGGCCATGGGCCCGTCGGCGCATGCGCAGGCTGTGCGGCAGGGTGGCGCGCCCGGCGGCGATCCAGATGTCGGGATAGGGGGCCTTAAGCGGGTCGCTGTCGCCGCTCAGCATGGCGTCGGGCACCAGCTTCAACGCCGTCGGCAGGCGCGCGAAAGCCGGGGCGTAATGGATATGTTTGGTGACGACCCTGGCCGGGGTCAGGCGCGCGATCGCTTCGGCCAGGCCCAGCACCTGGTTCTCGATGCCGGCGCGGCCGTCGGACACGGCCCAGATCGTCAGAAGGTTGGCAGGCGCGTTCTGCGGCGCATGGGGCATGGCAATTTATCCCGTTTGTGACGGAAACATTACCATGGATGGGGCGCGCTGAATAATGGTTTCTCGGGGGTTAAAGACGCCAAAAACCTCCGCTCCTCATGAAGTAGGAGAAGCCGGCGAAGCCCTAAAGCAAAAAAGTCATCTCGCCCCGCAGGGCCGCCCCAAGGGGGCGAGATGACAATACTGAACCAGACAAAAGTATTTTCGTCGAGCCTTGGCTCGGCGAATAACTTTTGTCTGATCAAGAAAGCCATTCGACCTTGGCGATTTCGTAGGCCTTGACGCCGGCCGGAGTGACGACTTCGACCACGTCGCCGACTTCCTTGCCGATCATGGCGCGCGACAGCGGCGACGACAGCGAGATCTTGCCCGATTTGACGTCGGCTTCGTGGTCGCCCACGACCTGGTAGCGCCCTTCCTCTTCCGTGTCTTCGTCGATCACGGTGACGGTGGCGCCGAATTTCACCTGGTTGCCGCTCAGTTTCGACACGTCGATCACCTGGGCGCGGCTGATCTTGTCCTCGATCTCGGCGATCTGGCCTTCGATCCAGCCCTGGCGTTCCTTGGCGGCGTGATATTCCGCGTTTTCCGACAGGTCGCCGTGCGACCGGGCCTCGGAGATGGCGGCTATGACATTCGGGCGTTCGACGGACTTCAAACGCTTCAGTTCATCGTCGAGGACCTTGTAGCCCGTGACGGTCATCGGCACTTTTTCCATGTGCGATTATAGTCTTTTGCCCCTGAGGAATGACAAAAACCCAACAGCGGTCGAGGGGAATACGACCGGTCGGGATAGATAGGAATGGGGTGGAGGACTTGCAAGAGCCGCGGGGATCAGCCGCGTGCCGGATTGCTGAACGATCTCTCCCGGGCGGCCTGCCACCTTGCAGTGCACAAACCGCCGCGAACCGTCCTTATAGTTTGATTTCGCCCGAATTAAAATAACTTTGTTGCCGCGCTTATTTCAGCAGTGATTGAGCCATGGAATTCAATCCTTTGTCCGGTGTTCGTTCACAGACTGAAGCTGGGATCAAGTTCACCAATCTCGATCGGCGGCGAGAGTCCCGGGGTGTCTTGCGCCTCCACGACGGTCTTTGCATCCTTGCGACGATTGACCGGCCGCAGCCACCGGCAATGGGCGTGAAAATAGATCGACGGCCATTCCGATTTCAGCGTCTTTATATCGAATAGGACATGGTCGCCCGGAGCGGCCCTCAGGACAAGCTCGCGGGTATGACGGCGGCCGGAAACGAACTCTTCCCCCAGGACAGGCGTGTCGTTGATCGAGACGTCCACCCGGAACCGGCCGTCTTCATCATGCGGCAGGATGATGCTGAAGGCGGCGTTCGCCAGGCCCGTGGCATCGGCTTCGGAAGGTTCCGGCATGATGTATTCGGCGCGCAGGGTGCGGTCCACGGCGACCCATAACAGTGCCCGGTGAACATTCACGCCGTCCGTGGCCAGGCGCTTGCCGTCGCGATCCGGCGTCAGCGGCTTGATCTCGTCGGATAGCACCTCGGAATAAAGCCAGGGTGCGTCCGCTTCGACGACCGGCTTGAAGGCCCGTGCATTGTCTGCCGGTACCATATCGGCCAGGACCATCAGGTCGGTGCGGCGCTCGAACTTGTCGATCGCGGTGCGGACCTCCGGAGAAAGGCCCAGGCGCTCGCCATGCGGCTTGCGGGCGATGATCTGCAACTCCATGCCGAGCCAGTTGTCGCAGATGCCGCGTACGAAAGCGCCCGGATCGGGAAGGTCCTTCCAACTGCGGCCGAGGATCGCCGGGACCATCAGCTGGCCCTGTTCCTCGCGGTGCAGGGTGCTGACCTTGACGACCTCATAACCGGCCTGTTCGAGCAGGCACAGCGACGATTTCGGCGTGAAGTAATGGATGTGGTCGGGGTATTGCAGCCAGGTATATTCGTACAGGCTGCGCGCGCGGCTGGTCAGGTGCATGCCGTTGGGGACGCGGATCAGGAACAGGCCACCAGGTTCCAGTCTATCATAAACGTCTCGCACCAGTGCGGCCGGGTCCGGCATGTGCTCGAGCGAATGCGACATATAGAAGAAGTTGATCGGGTCGTCGGGACGGCCGGCGAGATAGTCGGTAAGGGGAAGGGCCTCGGTATGCGGGTTGTCCAGCCGCCGGGCCACTTCAATCGCATTGGGCGACAGGTCCGAGCCGGTGGCCTCGACACCGTCCCGGCGCAGGAAGTGGACGACGGCGCCGTAGCCGCAGCCGATTTCATGGACGCGCAGGCCGGCTTCCGAACGGCCAAGTTCTTTCCAGAGATTTTGGATCGTCGCCGCGGCATCATTGTAATAGCGGCTGCCCTCGTAAGCGCTCTTCGCTTCCTCAAAGCTTCCACCCATTTCCCAATACTGTGAACCATAGTATCGGGACAGGTCTTCTTCTGTCGGAAGCGGATCGAAAACCAGATAGCCGCAGTCCGGGCAGGCCATCAAATCCGACGACAGACCGGCCCATCGTCCGGTAATCGGAACACCTCCCTGGTTAAAAGGAACAGCGTTCTTTCCGCAGGGGGTCTTGGCCATGAGGTCCACTCCATCGAGCCATTTTTCCCCGGGCCGTCACCGACACTGTTACAGTCCCGACATGATGTCAAATGGAATAGGTTCGATATGTGTGGGCATTTTAAAAATAATGCGTTCCGTATTGAAACGCGCGTTCAGACCCTTAAAGCAGAATAAAAAATCGATGTGGAAATAATAAGAATATGCAAATTCCGACAGTTGCTTAAAAATACTTTTGATTGAGGCTGAAAGCAGCCGGGCCTGTCAGCCCGCGACAGAGGCTTTCACCGGACGCGGCGTGGCACCTTGGCGACCGGCCGCGTCGTCGGTTTCGTGGCCGCGCTCGACCAGGTCCATGTTCATCAGCTTCAGCGTCAGGGGCGCATCCTTGACCTTGGCGTTGAGCTTGACCGCCGACCGGCCGGTGACCACCGGCGCCGGGACCGGCTCAGGCGCCGCCGGCTTCTCGATGACGAAGCTGACATTCAAGTTGTCGTTGCGCAGCACCGAATTGGGCAACGGCACGATGTGCTTGCTGCGGCCCTTTTCCAGCGCCAGTTCCGACACCTTCTGCCCGTTGATCAGCACGCTGACCAGCATCGGCTTGTGGCTGCCGACATTGAGGTCGAGGTCGAGCGCCTTCGGGCGCGTCTCGAACTGGATATGCTTGATCGGAATCTGCACGTCGGCGACCGGCGCCTCGGTCCACACGCCCTCGGTATCCGGGCGCGACCAGTTCTCGTCGAGCATGCACGTGCCCTGGTCCAGCCAGCCGAAGCGCACCTTGGTCTTGATCGGGTCCCACACCGGCGTGTCGAGCGGAATGTCGCGCGCGGCGTCGGGCGGGATGATCCAGACATTGTCGAGCATGCGCAGGCGCGACTGCAGGGCGGGCGGGGCATCGCACTGCTTGAGGAAGACCAGCAGGTGGTCGTTGCGGATGATGCCGCGCTTGAAATCGTCCTGGCCGGCGATCTCGTGCGCCAGCTGCACCAGGTTCTCGCGGGCGGCGTACATGGTGTTGACCGGCTTGGCCGTCGAAGTGGCGCGCCAGGTCAGCTCATAGAACAGCCGGTCGTCGAAATGGACATTGGCCGGATAGAAGTCGATGCCCTTCGATTCGGCGACCAGCTTGTCCCAGGTCGGGCTCGGCGTCTTGGTGTAAATCTGCTCTTCCTGGGCCAGCAGGGTGGCGTCGCGCATGGTGGCGGCGAAGCCGCCGAGGTCGTAGGCCTGGACCAGCAGCACGGCCGGCAGCACTGCGGCGACGATCTTCGGCCGGCTGTTGTACAGCACCACCAGGGCCATGAACACGAAGGTATAGGAGATCGGCCAGAAGAAGCGCCCCGAGGCGCGCAGCACGGCGGCCAGCGAGCGCAGGGCCGGCGGCAGGTCGAAGCTGAACAGCTCGTAGTTATAGACCATGACCCGGCTCGACAGGGCGATGGCGAACAGGCACAGGAACGGCAGGATAAGCGGCCGTAGGCGCGCCAGGGTCGGCCGCGCCGCCTTGGCTTCCGGCGTCAGGGCGTACAGGCCGATGGCGAAGGCGATCAGCCCGATCAGGCCGGCGCCGAGATACTGGTAGCCCTCGAACGATTGCCCGCCGTTCAGCGGCCAGTTCTTGATGATGTTGGAAAACTCCGGCTTGACCGGGTTGATGATGGCCAGCAGGTCCATCGAATAGTAGGCCCAGCCGCCGGCTCCGGTCGCCTGGCCCTGGGCATAGGCGCCCGAGATGCCGAGCGTGATCAATGGGCAGAGGAACACCACCACGGCCCGCCACACGGTGTCCCACAGGGCGCGGCGATCAAGGGCGCGCGCCGCCGGCCAGAAGGCGCGCAGCACGTCGCCGCCCCAGATAGCGGCCACCATGAATAGCAGATAAGGGTGAATGAGGCCGGTCAGGCCGAGCAGGCAGGCCCAGCCGAGCGTCTTCTTGTTCTCCTCCCGCACGTTGACGAACAGGTGCAGGCCCCACAGGATCAGCCAGTGCGCCATCAGGGTGTCGTGGCGCATGCGGTAGTACAGCGCCGGCAGGATGCTCAGGGCCACCGCCCCGCCAAAGGCCGCCCAGCGGTTCGGGGCGTGCGGCTTGACCAGCTTGTAGGCGAAGATGAAGTGCAGACAGATGCAGAAGAAGAACCACAGGCCGATATACTGGAAATTGGCCGGCAGGATGCCGCTGATCGTCTTGAAGAAAAAAGCGAACAGCGGGTTGGAGTCGGTGTAGATGACGCTCAGGCCCATCGGCGCCCCGAGCAGGCTTTCGTGGTTGAAGCTCGACCACGGCTCATGCCGGAAGGCGTTCCAGCCGAGCGAATGCTGGCCCCAGTCGTTCTGCAGCACCCAGCTGATCCGCGTCGGGTCGAGCGTGTGAACGTTGAAAAAGCACAGGAACAGGATCGCCGGCGTCACCACGCACAGCGACTCATGCAGAACGGTCCACAGGGCCGGCGCTGATTTGAGCTTCGACAGGGCTTGGCCAAGCTGGCGCAAGATCGGCAGGTTCATCTTTTACAAAACTCGAAAACGGAAGCCGGAAAGGCCGAACCGTCTAATGGACGACAGGGTTTTCTCACCGCAATACCCCCACGTTCGCGGCCCCGGCCGGTGCCGGAAACCGCGGGCATGAGGGTGCATTTCCGCGCTGCAATAATAGCGGATTCCGCGACAATCACAAGCGTGTGATGAGGGTAATTTTAAGGCGCGCGGTGCAAAAAGATGCTGCAGTGCACCTCAGGCGTATTCCTGCAATGCCTTGACGTCGAGGCTTTCCTTGGCGCCGCTGGCGATCGCCCGCGTCGCTGCCACCGCGCCCGACGCCGTGGTATAGTACGGGATCTTCATCATCAGCGCCGTGCGGCGGATCGAGAACGAGTCGAGCAGGGCCTGCTTGCCTTCGGTGGTGTTGAACACCAGGGCGATCTCGCTGTTCTTGATGGCGTCGAGGATGTTCGGCCGGCCTTCCAGCACCTTCTTGACGCGCTCGACCTCGACCCCTTGCGAGGCCAGGTAGTCGCACGTCCCACCGGTCGCCACCACCGAGAAGCCGAGCGTCAGCAGGGTCTTGACCGCCTCGACGATCACCGGCTTGTCCTGGTCCTTGACCGAGACGAACACCTTGCCGGACGTCGGCAGCTTGGTGCCGCCGCCGAGCTGCGACTTGGCGAACGCCCGCGAGAAGGCGTCGATCATCTCTTCGCCGGGGCGCACCCAGTCGAGGCCCATGACTTCGCCGGTCGAGCGCATTTCCGGCCCCAGCACCGTGTCGACATTGGCGAAGCGGGCGAACGGGAAGACCGCTTCCTTGACTGCCACGTGGCGATAGTCGCGCGGTTTCAGGTCGAACGACGCCAGCGCCTTGCCGGCCATGATCTTGGCGGCGATGCCGGCCAGCGGCTGGCCCAGCGTCTTGGCGACGAACGGCACGGTCCGCGAGGCGCGCGGATTGACCTCGAGCACGAAGATCTGCGGGTCGGTGTACGGGTTCATGATGGCGAACTGCACGTTCATCAGGCCGCGCACCTTGAGCGCCCTGGCCAGCTCGATGGTCTGGCGCTCCAGCTCGGCGACGGTTTCCGGCTTGAGCGAGAACGGCGGCAGCGAACAGGCTGAGTCACCCGAATGCACGCCGGCTTCCTCGATATGCTCCAAGATGCCGGCGACGAAGACGCCTTCGCCATCGGCGAGCGCATCGGCGTCGACCTCGATGGCCGCCGACAGATACTGGTCGATCAGGACGGGGCTATCGCCCGACACCTGCACGGCTTCGCGGACGTAGCGGGTCAGTTGCTCGTCGTCGCGGATGATCTCCATGGCCCGGCCGCCCAGCACGTAGGACGGGCGGATAACGATCGGATAGCCGACATCGTGCGCCGCCTTGAACGCTTCTTCCGGCGTGCGGGCGATGGCGTTGACCGGCTGGGTCAGGCCGATGTCGCGCAGCAGGTGCTGGAAGCGTTCACGGTCCTCGGCCAGGTCGATGGCGTCCGGCGAGGTGCCGAGGATCGGAATGCCTTCGTCCTCCAGCGCTTGCGCCAGCTTGAGCGGCGTCTGGCCGCCGAACTGCACCACCACGCCGATCAATTCCCCCTTCGACTGCTCGACATGGATCAATTCCAGAACGTCCTCGCCGGTTAGCGGCTCGAAATACAGGCGATCCGAGGTGTCGTAATCGGTCGACACG
>CAYULN010000135.1:0-11847 GCA_964445605.1 uncultured Caulobacteraceae bacterium
CGGTTGCCGCTGTACTGATCTCGATTCTGTCGGTTCAGGCCGGCGCGTCATTCAGCAAGCAGCTGTTTCCCGTCGTCGGCGCCGAAGGCACGACCGCCTTGCGGCAATTGTTCGCCACGCTGTTGCTGCTGGCATTGTTCCGGCCCTGGCGGCGGATGCCTGAGCGCAAACACTGGCGGGTTCTGGCGCTATATGGTGGGTTGCTGGGGGTGATGTACCTCAGTTTTTATATGGGCATTGCCCGGGTGCCGCTGGGCGTCGGAGTGGCCATCGAATTCCTCGGGCCGCTGAGCGTGGCCATCGCCACGTCGCGGCGGTGGAGCGACGCCGTGTGGGTGGCCTGCGCGGTGGCGGGACTGGCGATATTGCTGTTGGCCAAGGGCGAGATGGCCGGGCGGCTCGATCCGGTCGGTTGCCTGTGGTGCCTGGTCGCTGCCGTGTGCTGGGGCGCCTACATCCTGGTTGGTCAGAAGGTGAGCGGTCGCGTCGATGGCGGCAAGGCCGTGGCGATCGGTATGGCGATTTCGACCCTGTTCACCCTGCCGATAGGCATGGCGTTCGCTGGCGCGGTGATGTGGTCGTGGGCGGTGCTGCCGTGGGGCATTCTGGTTGGTGTCCTGTCGAGCGCCATTCCCTACACGCTGGAGATGCTCGCGCTCAAACATATCCCCGCCAAGACCTTCAGCCTGATGATGAGCCTTGAGCCCGCCGTAGCGGCGCTGATGGCTTTCCTCATTATCGGCGAGCGGTTGACGCTTTGGCAATGGCTTGCGGTCGGCCTGGTGATCCTGGCTTCGGCCGGTTCGAGCCTGACAGCGCGGCAAGGGAATGCGGCAACAGCCTAGGCGGTGACAATCACGCCGCCGATAACCGACAGCGGCCAGGGCGTCAGGCTGTCGCCGGCGCATGGTCCGCCGATGCAGGCGCCCGAAGAAATGCGAAACAATGCGCCGTGCCAGTTGCAATTGATCAGGTCGCGCTGGGGTGTCAGATAGTCGTCGTAATCGCCGGCCAAGGGCATGCCGTTGTGCGGGCAGCGGTCGACATAGCCGTAAACCGCATTCCCTTCGCGAACCGCGAAGCCACGAAACTGGCCATTGCCGACCTCAAGCCGGAACGGCCGCGCACAGCCGTCTGGAATGGCGGCGAGCGGTCCGAGGTTCAGGCCCGGCGGCGTCTTGAAAAGGGTTGGCAAGAGGGTCATGCAGGGCGGGAATTTTCCGGCAAGGTTTCCTTTGCACATTGCGTGCTATAAATTACCAAGCCCATAAAACCGGTGGCTTTGCAAAGACCGGGAGGAGACAATGGCCGACCAATATCCGCTCTACATCGCCTTGCGCGATCTGATGGTTAAGTCCGCGCCCGGACTGAAGATCAGCAAGGATGTTGTTGGCGAATGCATGCTGACTGTGCCCACCGACACCATGGCGTCGAAAGACCCGATCTGGTTCGGCACGGTACGGCTGACCGGGCAGCGCGTCACCTATTATTTGCCGCCGCTGGCTATGAAGGAGGGCCGCGACGTCGCCGTGCCGTCGGGCCTGCAAAGGCAGGCCCAGAGCAAGACGGCGTTTGTCTTTCACGATGTCGATCCGGAGCGTTTCGCTGAACTCGAAGCGATCACGCGCGCCGTCGCCCAGGCCTTTGCCAAGTAGGTATCAGGCTTTCCTGGCAGTGCCCTTGAAGACCATGAAGGCGAAGAACAGCATCGAAATCAGGGTGATGATCGAGCCGGCGCCGACCACCGGCGCCGCCCAGGGTAGCTGGGCGATCGAGGCATAGATCCCCGGCACGATCAACAGCACGCCAACCAGTGCGATGAAGTAATGCGTGGCGATGAGCTTGGGCGACAGCTGCGGATGGGCGTTGTAATACAGCCCCGCCAGGAACATCAGCACGCCGCCGATCAGGTTGTTGTGGGCGTGCGCCGGGGCGTAGGTAAAATCATGGGTGCCGCCCATATAAGCGCCAAAGCCCATGCCGCAGAGTAGAAACAGAACGCTGGTACGCAGAAAGATATTGCCACTCATGTCTGGCCCTCCCAAGCCGTTGCTTTGTTAACCAAATACAAGCGGCTCGGGAGTCGGGCAATCCCTTTTTAGCTGCGCCGGGATCAGGCGATCAGCCCTTGCATTGGGGCGACCGAAGCCGAATCCGGGAAAACACTGTCCGCCAGAACGCTGGGTGAGGTGCCATAAAGCCCGGTCATCAGGCCCTTGGCTACGGCGCGCAGGTCGGTGGTCGGCGCCAGGTCGCGGTTCTGATAGAGCTGAGCGGATTTCAGGCCCGGCCAGTCGGCGATCACGCGGCCGCCCTTGACAGCGCCGCCGGTGACGAAGGCCACGGTCGCGGTGCCATGGTCGGTGCCCTGAGTGCCGTTGATGGCAGCCGTACGGCCGAATTCAGTGACGACCAACACGGCGGTGTCCTTCCACTTGTCGCCGAGACCGCTTTCGAGCGTGGCCAGGGCGCCGTCGAGGCCCTTGAGCAGGTTGGCCAGGCGGGTGACTTCGGCGGAGTGGGTGTCCCAGCCTTCGAAGGCCAGGGCGGCGACGCGCGGGCCGTCGTCCTGGACCAGCAGTTTGGCGGTGCCGTCGGCCATGGCGACCATGGTCTTGGGATCGCCCGGGCCGCCGGTGCCGCCCATATTGGCCGGGTTATTGCCGCTGATGATCTTGCCGGTGGCGATGGCTTCGTTCAGCGCATTGGCCAGCACCGGGTCCGACGATTGGTAGAGATTAAGCAGGCGCGGCGGCAGGTCGGCGTCCGCCGCCTTCAGGGTTTGCGGCGCCCAGCCGAGCGTTTCGGCCTTGCCGCGGATGACCAGCGGTGTGACGCCGCCGACGCCGAGGCCTTTAACGGAGGCCTTCTGGCTGGACGGCAGGGTAAGCAGGAAGCGGTTCATCCAGCCGGATTCGGTATGGCCCGGTGTCGTCATGCCCGATTCGAGCACGTCCTGGCCGTCGAAGTGCGAGCGATCGCGATAGGGCGAGGCGGTGGCGTGGACGACCAGGCCCTGGCCGGCCTTGAACTGGCGGGCGAAGTTCGGCATCGAGGCGTGCAGCGAGAACATCGAGTCGAGCGGTGTGGCGTCCGTCAGGGCGAACTGGGCACGCAAGGACGCGTAGTCCGGATCGCCGACCGGCGGCACGGCAGTCAGGCCGTCGAGCGCGCCGCGCAAGACAATGGTGACGAAGCGTGGGTCGCGGCCACCGGCGGTGTGGCCGATGCTAGGAATGAAGGCACCGAACGCGGCGGTGGCACCCAGGGCGGACAGGAATTGGCGACGGGTATTCATTCTCAGCGCCTCATGAATTCGGGGGACAGGAAGGCCAGGCTTAGGCCCTGCGCATGGGTTTCGGCCCGCGCGATCGCTTCGGCGGTATGGTCGCTGAGCAGCGGGCCGAAACGGGACTCGGCGAACTGGCGCGGATCGACGGACGGGCTGACGTTGTTGGCGATGGCGTTGGCCAGGTCGACACGGGTGGCCATGCCTTCGGGCGAGGCCCAGGCGGCGACCGTGTCGGGGAAGCCGTTGGGCCCGGCCGGGTTCCACCACGGTTGCCCCATGGCGTTGAGCGCCAGGGTGATTGCCTGCGGCTTCATATTGGCGTTGGTGGCGCGGATCAAAGCGACGATATATTCGAGCGGCGAACGCAGCTTGGTCAACTGCGGCGTCCAGGCTTCAGGCGAGTCGACGAGGGCGCGCGACACTTCGGCCAGGTCGCCGTCGGTGCGCTTGAAGGTGTCGGCCAGGCGCTTGACGAGGGCCGGCGGCGGATTGTCGTCGACAAAGTGGCGGGCCAGCTTGGTGGCGATGTGGGTGGCGGTGGCCGGATGGCGGGCCAGATCGTGCAAGACGGCCTTGCCCTGGTCGACGCCATCCTGGGTGTAGGTCTTGCCCATGATCACCTGCGAGCCTGGTTCATGGCGGCGCGGATCGAACTGGAAGACGCCAACCGGACCCTGCTGGGCGTTGCGGTTGAAGCTCCAGCCGGTTATGACACGAGCAAACGCCGTGACGTCACCCTGCGTATAGCCGGTGCCGACACCTAAAGTATGCAGTTCCAGGATTTCGCGGGCCAGGTTCTCGTTGAGGCCGCGCTTGCCGTTGCGGTTGGCCTGTGAATTTGGGCCGATCGATTGTTGGTTGTCGAGATATTCCAGCATGCAGGGATGGGTTTCGACGGCGACCAGCATGTCCTCGAACTTGCCGAAGACGTGCGGGCGAATGGCTTCGCGTTCCATGGCGCCGGCCGTGACGGCGGTCGGCTGGCTCTTCTTGACGACGACGGCGAAGTGGTTCTGCCAGAACATGACCATGCGTTCGTTGAAGCCGATCTGCGACGCCTTGACCGTTCCATTGAAGCGGGCGTCCATTTCGGCGAGCATGGTGGGACGGAGTGGATCGTCGCCCTTGACGGCGGCCTGCGGCTTTTTCGGCTCACCCTTTTTGTTCAGGTCCTGCATGCCACTGGACATCTGGTTCTGGGCGGCCATGTCACCCGACATCTGGCTCGATTGCCCGGCCATATCGGTGCCGGTCATATTGCCACCGGGCTGACCTGGCTGCGCCTGGCCCTTCGCATCGGCGACGCGGCGGGCGGCGGCGCGCTCCATTTGATATTGCGTGACCAGGGCGATCAGCTCGGGCGTGGCCAGCAGGCCATCACCCGTCGGGACCGGCGCGCCGGCGGCGATTTCCGCCTTGAGCCGTTCGCGGATATCGCCGGTGACGGCGGCGACGCCATCGGTATTGCTGCCCAAACCGAAGCGCGACAAGGCCAGCGCCGCTTCAAAAGCCGGTGTTTGTGCCATGGATTCTCCCTGGGTTATTTGGACGAGCACCGCAATGTTATACGATAGCTTTACGTCAAACCTGCGTACTTTTTTACATGTGGGTAAAAAAGCCGGGGGGAATCAAGATCTGTTTTTTTCCGGTCAGTCGGCGGCCGGTGGCGGAGCACCGGCCTGGGCGCGCGTCTCCTTACACAGCCAGATCAATGGGATCATCAGGACGGTAATGATGGCCGAGATACGGAAGAAGTCGAGGGCGGCGCCGAGATAGGCCTGGCCGACCACCTGACGAACCAGGGCGCCGAAGCCCTGGGCCTGGCTGAGCGCGCCAGATCCGTTGGCGAACAGGTTGTTGAGCGCGTCGCTTCGGCCGCCGGCGCCGCCCATGATTTCCGCCAGGCGGGTTTGGTGGTTGGCTTCGAAATTGTCCCAGATGGTGGTGGCCAGCGAGGCGGCGAAACTACCGGCGACGATCCGCGAGAAGTTTGACAGGCCCGAAGCGGCGGGCACCTGATGCGGCGCGACGCCGTTCAGGCCGATCGACACCATCGAGATGAAGAAGAAGCTCATGGCCACGCCCATGACCAGCATCGGCGCGGCCAGGACGAAGAAGCTGGAGTCGGGGGTGTAAAGCGAGCGCATATAGAAGGAGGCGGCAAAGAAGACCATGGCCACGGTCGCCAGGATGCGCGCGTCGTACTTGTTCAGCATGCGGGCGGCGAACGGCGTCATGATGACAGCGACAACCCCTGACGGTGCCGCGACCAACCCGGCCCAGGTCGCGATGTAGCCCATCTGGGTCTGCAGCCACAAAGGCATCAACAGGTTGGCGCCGAAGAACACGGCATAACCGACGCACAGGGCAAGCGTGCCGAGGGCGAAGTTGCGCGTCTTGAAAAGCGAGAGATCGACGATCGGATGTTTTTCGTACAGCTCCCAGATCACCCAGGCGATAAAGCCGACGACGGCGACAAGGGTTTCAACGACAATGGCGGGCGAGGCGAACCAATCGACATCCTTGCCGGTGTCGAGCATGACCTGCAGGGCGCCGACCCAGACGACCAGCAAGGCAAAGCCGATCCGGTCAATCGGGCGGACATAGGTCGGGGTTTCCCGGTTGGACAGCGACCGCCAGCTGATAAAGGCGCAGACAGCACCGACGGGCAGGTTGATGAAGAAGATCCAAGGCCAGGAGATGTTGTCGGAGATATAGCCGCCCAGAATCGGGCCGCAGATCGGCGCCACCAAGGTGGTCATCGACCAGATTGCCAGCGCGGTGGCCCGTTTTGTCGGCGGGAAGATCATCATCAGCAGGGCCTGGCTGCCCGGGATCATCGGCCCGGAGACGGCGCCTTGCAGGACGCGGAACAGGATCAAGCTGTCGAGGTTCCAGGCGACGCCGCACAGGAACGAGGCGACGGTGAACATGATCACGCTGGCGACGAACACCTTGACGACGCCGTAGCGGCCCATCAGCCAGCCGGTCAGGGGCACGGAAATGCCGTTCGACACGGCGAACGAAGTGATGACCCAGGTGCCCTGGGATGTCGAAACGCCAAGATTACCGGCGATGGTCGGCACCGACACGTTGGCGATGGTCGAGTCGAGCACCTGCATGAAGGTGCCCAGGGCCAACGCGATGGCGGTGATGCCGAGCGCGGCGCCGGTCAGGGGCGCAGGGCCGGCGGGGGCGCTGGGAGGCGCGCCGGCGGTGGCGGAAGAAGACGACATGATCAGCCCCGATCACATGTTGGAAAAGGCTTGGCTAAAGAAAAGGACCCGGGCGCCCCGGGGTGGGGGTTTGGGGGGGAGGGCGCCCGGGCCAGGTAAGCTTATTTCGTCAGGTCGATCTTGGCCTTCATCGACAGGCCGACGCGCAAGGGGTGCGCCTTGAGCTCCTTTGGATCGAGGTCGATGCGCACCGGCAGGCGCTGCACGACCTTGATCCAGTTGCCCGAGGCGTTCTGGGCCGGGATCAGCGAGAAGGCCGAGCCGGTGCCGCCGGAAATGCCGCGCACGACACCGTGGTACTTGACGCTATTGCCATACAGGTCGGACGTCAGTTCGACCTTCTGGCCGGCCTTGACCTGCTTGAGTTGGACTTCCTTGAAGTTGGCATCGACGAAGGCGCGCGACGTCGGCACGACCGTCATCAGCGGCGTGCCGATGGCGACCTGCTGGCCGACCTCGACCGCCTTCTTGGAGACGATGCCGTCGGTCGGTGCGCGCACGACAGTGCGTTGCAGCGCCAATTCAGCGGCGTCAAGCTTGGCTTGGGCGGCCAGGACTTCCGGGTTTTCGGTGGGCGACACGCCGGCATACAGCGTCTGGTTGGTTTCGCGGCTACCGGCGGCGGCCTTGACGGCGGCGACGGCGGCGTCACGGTTGGCGACGGCGGTGGTCAGGGCGGCCTGGGCCTTGGCGAAGGCGTCCTGGGCGCTGGTCAGTTCTTCCTGCGACACAGCGCCGGAATTGGCCAGGTTCTGGCGGCGGCTCAGGTTGAGCTTGGCGGTGTCGAGGTCGGCCTGGGCGGCGGCGATCTGAGCGTTGGCACGAGCAACGTCGGCCTGGCGGGCGCCGACTTGACCGGCCAGGGCGGCGTCGGTGGCGACATAGCCTTCGACGTGGCGTTGGGCGAGGGCAAGGGCAGCCTTGGCCTGTTCGACGGCGATCTTGGCGTCGGAGTCATCGATGGTCAGCAGGACATCGCCGGCCTGGACGGTCTGGGTTTCGACGGCGGTGACGCTGGCGATCGGGCCGGCGACCAGGGCGTTGACCTGGGCGGTGTCGGTGCCGACATAAGCATTGTCGGTCTCGACATAGTGCGAGGCGACGAGGCCGTAATAGGCGCCGTAGCCGATGACGCCGACGGCGACCACGCCGGCGACGTAGGTCAGGAGGCGCTGGCGCTTGGCGTTGGCGGATTCGACGGGCTTGGTCGAAGCGGCGCGGGCGGCGGTATCGGCGGTGGGAGCGGCGGTGTCGGGCATGTTCAAATCTCTTTGACAGGAAGCTGTCGGATCAGCGGGTTATAGCAGGTTCGGGTTAGGATGCGGTATATTGGCCCTGATACTGGCCGCCGAGGGCCTTGGTCAGGGCGATGTCGAGGGTCAGGGCACGGCTCTTCAGGTCGGTCACAATCCGCCGCTGGTTGATCAGGTTCTGCTCGGCGAGCAACAGGGTGGCGTAGTCGGTCAGCCCGCCGTCATAGCGGTCCTTGACCAGCTGATAGGCCTTTTCGCTGGCGTCCAAGGCGTTGCTGGCCTGGCTCAGGCGGGCGCCGAGCGCGCGCTGGCTGGCGACGGCGTCTGCGACTTCGCGCATCGCGGTGACCACGGTGCCGTTATAGCTGGCGATAGCGACGGCATGGTCGCCTTCGGCGTTCTTCAAATTGGCGTTCAACTTGCCGCCGTCAAAGATCGGCAGGGTGATCGCCGGGCCGACATTGGCCATGGTCTGGCTGAGGTGGATCGGATCGCCGATCGCCAGAGAGCCGGCAAAGGCCATCAGGTTGATGTTCGGCCAGTAGGCGGCATGGGCCTGCTTGATCGACTGGCTGGCGGCTTCGGCGCGCCAGCGGGCGGCGACGACGTCGGGGCGGCGGCCGATCAGATTGAGGTCGATGCGGTCAGGCAGGGTGGCGGCGGCCGGCAGTTGCAGGGCCGGGCGCTTCAGGCCTTGACCGAAGCTGGGGTCGAGGCCGGCCAGGGCCGAGATACGGTTGCGGCCGAGCGAGATCTGTTCGTCGATGGCGCTCAGGTCGGCCTGGGTGTTGAAGGCGCCGGCCCTGGCCAGTTGCAGCTCGGCATCGGAGACCAGGCCCTGGTCGCGCTTCTTCTGGACCAGGTCGAGGTTTTCCTTCTTCAGCGCCACGGCGCGTTCGGCCAGGTCGCGATTGTCATAGAGGTCGGCGAGGTCGACATAGGCCGAAGCGATGGCCGACGACAGCACCAGGCGGGCCTGGGCCTGATCGGCGGCGGCGGCCTTGGCGGAGGTCGAGGCGGCGGCGACGGCGGCGCGGTTCTTGCCCCAGAAGTCGAACTCATAGCCGAAGTTGAGGCCGCCGATTTCCAGCGACTGTAACGGATCAGGCGCCGACGAGGTCAGGGCCTGAGCGGTGCCGAGCAGGCTGAGCGCTGGCAGGTCACCCGCCTTGGCCTTACCGACCATGGCCTGCGCCTTATAAAGACGTCCGGCAGCGGCGGCGAGGTCCGGCGAATTGGCGAACGCCTGGGTCATAATGCTGTCGAGCTGCGGGTCGTTGAAGCCGCTCCACCAGGCCTGTTCGTTGAGGTCGGCGATCGGGTTGACCTTCTGGGCCTGGGACGGCTCCGAAGCGAATGGCGCGCTTTGCGGCACGGTCGTGCAGGCGCTCAAGGCCACGGCGGCAAGCAGGGCGGCGGCGCTTGCTTTTAGATAAGAACGGGGGGAAGAAGCAGCATGTGTCATTGTAGGTCTTCTCGGGGGGAGGTCCGTCTTGAAATGACCGTACTGTATGGTCATATTGGCTAGACATATAGACAGGAAAGTTGTATCTGTCAATATGACCATACAGTACGGTTGAGGAATTTTTTTGCGATGCAAAACCTGAATCCGGCGCGCGTACCCGCGCCAAACCCAAGAACTTTAAGTGATGAAAAGCCGGCTTCCGAGGTGAAGACCGGCGGACGGATCGACCGCGAAGACCGCCGCGAGATGATTCTCGACGTGGCGACCGAGGTGTTTCTGTCCGAAGGCTATGCCGCCACCTCGATGTCATCGATCGCCGCCAAGCTCGGCGGATCGAAAGGCACGCTCTATAACTATTTCAAGAGCAAGGAAGAGCTGTTCCTCGCCTACGTGCAGCGGCACTGCGAGTTCCACCGCAGGGAAGTCAGCGGGCTGTTGCTGGAAGAAGGCGAGGCGCGCGCTGTCCTGACCGCCTATGCGCGGCGCTATGTGCGTGTTTTCACGACGGAACATAGCCTGCAGAACTGGCGCGTCATCTCAGCGGAAAGCGCCAAGTCACCGGAAATGGGCCGGATGTTCTATGAAAGCGGTCCGTTGCGCGGCGCGCAGCTTCTGGCCGATTTCCTCGACAAGGCGGTGGCGCGTGGTGAACTGGTTATTGCCGACACTTTGGGCGCGGCGCACCAGTTCGTGGCGCTAATCCATGGCCGGATGATCAAGGCGCGGCTGCTCAACTACCTGCCGGTGCCGAGCGATGAAGAGATCAATGCCGAAGTTGAAAGCGCCCTGTTTGTCTTTCTTTCGGCCTACGGAACCAAGAAAGCCTGATGCGCTGGCTGGCGGCCGGATTGATACTGGCCGCCCTAATTGTTTTGGGTTTAGGGCCGGCATTTGCTGAACCGAAGCCGCAGGGGCCGATGCAGATCTGCACGGCACAGTGGCTTGCATTACGTGATTCTGGGCACGATGCCGGCGACCTGCATGGGCAGACCTATCCGTCATTCATACGCCTGTGCATCCAGGGCAAGACGGCCGATTGGACGCCCTCGGCCGCCAAATCCGTTCGCATCGACAAGGCGTCGGTTGCTGGGCGGCCGGCCAAAATGACATCGCAAGGCAACCGCATGAAGCAATGCGGCGCCAGGTGGCGGGCGATGAAAGCCGCCGGCGCGACCGGCGGGCAGACCTGGCGCTCGTTTTCGTCGCAATGCCTGCGCAAGTCCTACAAGTTCTAGACAGGCAGGATGTCGGTCGCCAGCCGGCGCGGCGCTTCGCGGTGGCTGACCAGGATCAATCCTTGATTTTCGCGTTTCAGCCGTTGTTCCAGGCGATTGACGACAAAAGCTTCGGTGGCTGGGTCGAGGCCCTCGGTCGGTTCGTCCAGGACCAGGATCGGTGCCGCGCGTAGATAGGCGCGGGCCAGGGCCAGGCGCTTGCGTTCGCCGCCGGACAGTGTAATGCCGCCGTCACCAACCCAGGTATCAAGGCCTTTCGGAAGCGCCTGAACGCGGGTTTTCAAAGCGGCGTCGTCCAGGGCGCCCCAGACCCGGTCGGCAAGATCAGGGGCTTTGAGCGCATCGTCGTCCAGCGCCATGGTCAGGTTGTCGCGGATCGTGCCGGTCAGCAAGGCGGCATCCTGGGGGCAGAACGCGAACAGGGCGCGGTCGGGCACCGGCCTGCCCCGCAGGCCGAGAAGGCTTTCCGCGAGTTGTGTCTTGCCGCTGCCGGAGGGGCCGTCGAGGCGCAAACGCAAGCCGCGGTCGAGCGTAAAGGCGCGGCCACCATGGTTGAGTATGGGAAGGGAGGGCGTGTAGGGTTCGATATCGAGATCGAAGACTTCGGCGACGCGCTGACGGGCCGCCGTGAAGCTTCTTTGCTGACCGATGGCGCGGATCAGCGGTCCGAGGCTTTCGAAGCCGGCCGTGGTCGCCAGCAAGGCCAGAGCGAGGTCGGCCGGATTGCCGTCAATATTGATCGCCGTCAGGCTGACTATGCAGAGCCCGGACACACATAGGCTGACCGCCTGGGCGATGGCGTCGGAATGGAAGTCGCTGAGCTTGGAGGTTTTCAGGTTAGTTTCGAGGGCGTGGAACTCGGCCAGAAGCGGCTCTTGGAGATCGTAGGCGCGGACATCCGGCAGGACGGTCATCACTTCGAAAAAGCGGCCCTTGAGCGCACCCATGGCGGCTTGCTCGGACCTGTCGCCGATCGGGCGGCGGTTGACCCAGAAACCCGCGCCGGCAGTGGTCAGGAGGAACAGCAGCAGGATCACCGCCGACGGCCCGCCCGCCCAGGCGGCGAGTCCGACAGCGACGACCACGCCGCCGAGAGCTCCGATGGGAGCGCTTTGGGCAACCAGTGAGGTTTCGATCGCGCCGATGTCCTGGATGAACCGGCTTGAGGCTTCGCCACGACTCAAGGAGAGAGCGGCTTCCGGTGGGGCTGCGAGGAGGCGTTCGAACAGGGCAGGGCGAAGTTGTGCCATGGCGCGGAGGGCAGCGCTATGGCCGAGATAACGTTCGCCGTACCGGCAGGCCGTCCGGGCGACGGCGAAGAAACGGATCAAGGCGCTGGGTAGAAGATAGTTGAAGGCCTGAGCGG
>CAYULN010000136.1:0-2789 GCA_964445605.1 uncultured Caulobacteraceae bacterium
CACCGGTTCCGGTTCGCGGTTTTCGACCCGGGCATCGATCAGTTCCTGCAAGGCTTCGCGATAGTGGTCGTGGAACTTGCCGGCGTCGAACTTCGCCGTCTTGCGCTTGATCAGTTCCCTGGCCAGGTCCAGTTCCTCGGAATCGGCCTGCTTGTTGCGGATCGAGTCGAAATAGGGGTCGCTGTCCTTGATCTCGTCCTCGTAGCGCAGGGTCTCGAGCAGCAGGCCACTGCCGCACGGTTTCAACGCGCACAGCCGCTCCCGTCCGCCGATGGCCAGCTGGCCGACGCCGACCTTGCCGCTCGAACGCAGCGCGTCGCGGATGACGGCGAAGGTCGCCTGGTCGCTCTTGGCTGCCGGGGCGACGAAATAAGGGCTTTCGAAATAGACGGCGTCGATGGCGTCGGCATCGACGAACTGGGCGATATCCAGCGTCTTGCTCGACGGAATCTTCAGGTCCTTGATGTCGTCCGGGTCGATCAGCACATATTCGCCCTTCTCGACCTCGTAGCCTTTGACGATATCGTCGCGGTCGACTTCCTTGTCGCCGGCCACCAGCTGGTGGTGCACGCGTTCCCCGGTCGGCTTGTAAATCTCATGAAAGGCGATCTGCTTCGACCGGTTAAGCGCCGCGTAGACGTGCACCGGCAGGGAAACCAGTGACAGACGGATCGTGCCGCTCCAATAGGGACGCAGGGCCATGGCCTATCCTTTCCAAACTTCGGGAAAAGCCTACGCGGCGGGGGATAAAATTGCGCCGGACGAAAATCGCCGTGAAATCAAAATGCGGTAAGCCCAAAGCGGTTAACGCCGGCGATTGCTGCCGTTCAGGCCGCATTTATTTCCAGACAAAAAGAATTATTGAAACGTCAAAATAAATACTGCGGAAGATACGGTTCCGCTTCAGTTTATAGCGCGCCCTTATCGCATATTTACTTGGCTTTCCGCCCATCGACATGACAACCTTACGGGCGGCCTTTTACCCTTGCGTCACCGGCGGCGTCCAACTGCCGGTCGTTCCCCGACCGCGAAAAAGCGGCGGGCCAGTTCAACGAATGAACTGTCCAGCTTAAATTCCCGTCCTGGCGGGAAAGGAGACATCATGCCCAGAACATCCAATTCCCAGAACGATCAGGACGACGATATGCGCGAGACCTCCGGCCGCGACATGCCGGAGCGCGACGAAGAAGGCCGCTTCACCAGCAGCGGCAGCCGTCAGACTCGGTCGCGCGATGACGACGACGACAATCGCAGCTCCGGTCCGGGACGCGGCTGGCATGGCGACTCGGAAGGTCACGCCGAGGCCGGCAGCCACAGCCACGACTATACTAACCGCCGGACCCGTTCCAGCGACGACGATGACGACCGCAATTATCGCTCGCAGGGCCGTCAACGCGATGACGAAGGCCGGTTCACCAGCGGTCGCGGCAACAACGACAACGACGACGCCGAATACAGCGACTGGCACGCCTATGGTCACGCGCGCGGCTGGCACAACCATCAGCGCCGCGCCGCCATGCAGAACCAGAATCGCCAGCGTGATGACGAAGGCCGCTTCACCAGCGGCAATCGCGGTTCGCAGTCCCGCGGCAGCCGCGACGACGACGATTACCGCAACGGCGGCTATCGTTCGCGCGATGAGGAAGGCCGCTTCACCAGCAACAGCAGTAACCGGCATTGATTAACCGGCAAACGCGGCGACCGCCCCGCCGCCGGCCGGGAAGGGGAGGGCTTGCGCATGCAGGCCCTCCCAGCCTTTTTCAGGAGAATGCTCCATGAACGTCAAGAAAATCATGTCGACGGCCTTTACCATCATTGCGCCCGAGACCACCCTGCAGAAGGCCGCCCAACTGATGCGCGACGGCGATTACGGGTACTTGCCGGTCGGCCATAACGACCGTCTCGACGGCGCCGTCACCGACCGCGACCTGGTGGTGCGCGGCCTGGCCGAGGGGCGGTCCCAGGATTCGCCGGTCAGCGACGTCCTGACCGACGATATCGTCTATTGTTACGACGACGAAAGCGTCCAGCAGGCCGCCGAACTGATGCGCATCCGCCAGATCCGGCGGCTGATCGTGCTCAACCGCGACAAGCGCATGGTCGGTGTCCTGTCGGTCGGCGACATCGCCCGCGGCACCGGCCAGGACAAGCTCACCGGCAAGATCGAAACCGCCGTGGCCCAGCCGGCGATCTAAGCGCGTTCGTGCATGGCGATGAAGGCGGCTTCCAGGGCGCGAACGGAACGTTCGGTATCGAATAGCAATGAGCCCGACAGATTATCGTGCAATTTCCTTTTGATGTCGGCCAGGATATCCGGCTGCGTCGCCAATCTAATTGCAGCGCCTTCATAGGCTTCCGGCGTATGGGTAATCAGTTCCGGCAGCCCGAGCGCCTGAAGCAGGCTTGCTCCCATGCGCGCCGGGAAAGACTTGCCGATCCGCGTCAGTACGGGCACGCTCATTCTGAGTGCGTTGCTTGCCGTCGCCCCGGCATTATAGGGATGCGTGTCGAGAAACAGATCGGCCGCCTTCTGGCGCGCCAAGTGATCTTCCAGGGACACGCGCCGCGCGAAGAGCAGGCGGGCCGGGTCTATGCCCCGTTTCGCCGCCTCGCTTTGCAGGTTGCTGATAGCCGCGTCATGTTGTCCGAACAGCCAGAGGACGCTTCCCGGTACCTGGGACAGAATTCGCATCCAGGAATCGAAAACGTCCGGCGTAATCTTGTAGGTTTGATTGAACGAGCAAAATACGAATTCGTCTTGTGGCAATCCCAGCCCGGCGCGTGACAAG
>CAYULN010000137.1:0-4992 GCA_964445605.1 uncultured Caulobacteraceae bacterium
CCGAAAGCGGCCAGACCTTCCTGGTGCTCGACGCCGGCATGAACGACCTGATCCGCCCGGCGCTATACGACGCCTATCATGATATCCGGCCGGTGGTGACGCCGGAAAATAATACCACCGTCGTGTATGATGTGGTGGGTCCGGTGTGCGAAACCGGCGATACTTTCACACGTGGCCGGGAGCTGCCAGTCTTGACAGCGGGTGATCTGGTCGCCTTCATGTCGGCAGGCGCCTACGGGGCGGTGATGGGAAGCGAATACAATTCGCGCCCACTCGCGCCGGAGGTGTTGGTGCGTGACGCGGACTGGGCGATCGTGCGCCCTAGGCCGAGCTACGATGAAATGATGGCGCACGAACCGGTTCCGAGTTGGTTGAGTAAAACGCCGCGCGCCGTATCGGCGTAAAGCAAATCAGGGGGTTTTCGCGTACCATGTCCGGTCAGTCACCGTTTTCCTCGCTCAGCCGCGCCCTGTTCTGGACGCGCGCGGTGATGATCTGGGAACGGCTGTTGCCGGTGGTGTTTCCGTTCGTGCTGTTCATCCTGCTGGTGGCGGTGGCGGCGCAATGGGGCCTGTTTCTGCATATGTCGCGGGCCTTGCACGCGCTGTTGCTTTGCCTAGGCATTGCCCTGGCCGGCGTGGCGTCGATCCGCGGCCTGTTCCGCTTCCATCCGCCGAGCTTCACCGAACTGAACAGCCGCCTGGCGGTCGATAACGGCCTGAAGCCGGAACGCCTGCTGGCCATGCGTCACGAAAGCGAGCAGCCGCATCTGCGTGTCGGCAAGGCCAAGGCGGGCATAGCGGTGGCCGACCCGTTCGCCCTGCGCTTCGTGGCGCTGGTAGCGGCGATGATGGGCTTCCTGATCCTGGGGCCGGTGCCGGTGTCGCAGGTCCTGGCCGGGTTCTGCCCGTTCGACCATGCCCCGGGCGCCGACGATATGCACCTGGCCCAGAAGTAGGCTAGTCCATCACCCCGATATAGGGCAGGGCCCGGTAAAGGCCGCCCGAATCCAGTCCATATCCGACCAGATAGCGCTGTGGGGCCTCCCAGGCACAGAAGTCGACGTCGGTTTCCCGCCGGGCGCCGGCCTTGAGCGGGTCGGGCTTGCGCGCGAACACAGCGGTCAGTACCTCGATTGCTCCGGCTTCGAAGCAGATGTCGCGGGCGATCTTCAGCGAGGCGCCGGTGTCGAGCACGTCGTCCATGATCAGCACCTGACGGCCTTCGACCGATCGCTGCAGGGGGCTGCGGATCAGCATGGTGCCGCTTTCCTCGCCGTCGCCATAGGAGCTCAGCCACAGGGCATCGAAGGCCAGGTTGTGCCCGGCGCGGCACAGGGCGCGCGTCAGGTCGGCGGCGAACCAGATGCCGCCGGTCAGCAGGCAGACCCCGACGCAGTTCGGCTTGAGATAGAGGGCGATCAGGTCGGCCAGGGCGTCGACGCGGTCGCGCACCTCGGCTTCGTCGAGCAGTACCGCGGGCAGACCGGCCTCGGCCATCAGGACTTGCTTTCCAGCCGGCTGGTTTTGTTGGACGCCTTAAGGCTCTGGGTATTGTCGTCACTGAAGGACAGGGCACCGCGCAGGGGATGTGCCGGTTTGCGCGACAGGCTTTGTTGCGGCGTGCCGGTGTCGATGACCTGGGTGCTGACGTCGCTGTCCTGCGGGGCGGCTTCGGTATCGGTGGCCGGCGTCGGCGGCACGATTTCGGCGGTATTGGCTGGAATGGGCGCGGGCGCGATGGCTGCGGGCGGGGCGGCCTCAGCCATTTGCGGGGCCTGAGTACCGTCCTCGGAACCGGCGGCCACGGCGTGGTCGGCGGCGGCCGGCTTCCGGCCCTTCTGCGCTTTCTTCATGGCCACCAGGTCGAAATCGAGATCGAGATGGGCCACCTTGTTTTCCGGGTCGGCGATATCGAAGGTCAGGGTGCGGGTGGCACGCGGGGCGACCGTCAGATCGCCTGACGGCATCAGCACGGAACCGAAGGGTTGCAGGCTGGAATCCTGCGTCTTGACGCGGATGGGCGGGACCGGCTCGGGCTGGTCGCCGATATTGGTCACCTTGGCCTGGACGGTAACGACGAAGCGGCCGCCCTTGAGCACCGGCAGGGCCGACTGGCTGACGAAGCGCAGATTGGTGCCCTTGACGTCGAGGCCGACCATGGCATAGGCGCCGGCGACGCGCGGGAAGGCCTTGACGATGTCGACGCGCAGGAAGTAGCCGAGCGCCAGAACAAGCAGGATCAAGGCGGCCATGCCGCCCCACATGCTGAATTCGACCGCCAGGGCCTGGATGCGCTTCTTGTCTTGCAGCATGGCGCGGTACTTGCCGGGCAGCTTTTCGGCTTTGACCGATTGCAGGTCTTCCTCGGGTTCGTCCCTGTCCTTGCGGGTCTTGGGCTCGCTATAGCGCAGGTCGATGGGGATCTCGGCATGCCAGGTATGCCGGCAGCTGGTACAACGCACCGTGCGGCCCCGCGGCCCCAATTGGGACTCCTTCAGGGTATATTGGGTTCCGCATTCGGGACAGCTAAGGATCATGACGGTCGGCGTGACGCAGGACAGAATACCGCGGGATTGGGGCGAATCGGTGCATAACGGCCCGCGACCGGACACCGGTTCTTAACCTTATCCTCCGAAAAGTCTTAACAACTGATCAAGCCGCGTGAGGGCTTTGAAAAGAGTGAACAGCCCCGCGAACAATCGCCGCCATCCGGACGCCGCAGACGCATCGCCGCCATCGCCCGCGGACGGTGATATCGTGGTCGATTTCCGTGATGTCAGTCTCGGTTACGGCGTGCCGGAAGAGCAGGGCTATATTCTCAACAAGGTCAATTTCCAGCTGCCGGCCGGGTCGTTCCATTTTCTGACCGGGCCGTCGGGGGCCGGCAAGACGTCGCTGCTGCGGCTGATCTATCTGGCGGAAAAGCCGTCGCTGGGGCGGATTGCCCTGTTCGGGGAAACGGTGCGGCCTAATGACCGGGGGCAAAGCGCCGCCTTGCGCAGGCGGCTGGGTATCGTCTTCCAGGATTTCCGTCTACTTGATCACCTCAACGTCTTCGACAATGCCGCCCTGCCTCTGGTCGTGCTTGGCCAGAACGCCCGGGCGTTCCAAGAGGATGTCACCGAACTGTTGAGCTGGGTGGGCCTGCAGCACCGCCTGACCGCCATGCCGGACGTGCTGTCGGGCGGGGAGAAGCAGCGTTTGGCCATCGCCCGCGCCGTGGTGACGCGGCCGACCCTGATCCTGGCCGACGAGCCGACCGGTAATATCGACTACGCCATGGGCGTGCGCATCATGCGGCTGTTCCTGGAACTCAACCGCCTGGGGGCGACGGTGCTGATCGCCACGCACGACGAAGGCCTGGTGCGCGCGTCGGGCATGCCGGCACTGGAGCTGAAAAACGGGGACCTGATCCGGCGCCCGCCGAACCGCCAAGCCTCGGGAGGCGCGTCATGAGGCAGCCAATTTTTAGACGAACCGCGGCCCGTTTCCTGTCGCGGCTGTCGGTGGCCGGCGCACGTGACCTGTTGCCGGCCCAGGACGAGCGCGAAGTGGCTCTGCACTATGTGCTGGGTGTGATGTGCTTCCTGGCCTGCGTTTTTGCCCTGCTGGCCTGGGCATCGGACCGGGCGACACAGGGCTGGAAACAGGACATCACGGCGGAAGTCACCGTCCAGGTGCGGCCAAGCGGCCTGGAAAGCGGTTCGATGGCCGCCGCCAAGGCCGCCGAAGTGCTGGCCGGGGTCAAGGGGGTGCGCGACGCCACCGCCGTCGAGCCGGAAAAGGCCAAGGCGCTGATCGAACCGTGGCTGGGCAAGGACATTGTCGACGACCTGCCGATCCCCAACCTCGTCGAGGTCCGCCTCGACCCGAAGCAGCCGGCCAGGTCGCAGGCGATGAACGACGCCCTGGCGACCAACAATATCGACGCCAATATCGACGACCATTCGGTGTGGCTCAAGGATATCGAGCAAAGCGCCCTGATCGCGCGGCTGATCTGCTCCGGCATCTTCCTGCTGATCGGAACGGCCACGGCAGCGGTCGCCTGGTTCGCCACCCGGGCCGGGCTGGCGGCGCGCGCCAATGTGGTCGACGTTCTGTCCCTGTGTGGCGCCAGCGATCTGTTCATCGCCAAGCGGTTTCAGTTCCGCTTCGCCCGCATGGCGTTCCAGTCCGGCCTGCTCGGCGCGGCGGCGGCGGGCCTGGCCATGGCGGCGATAAAGTTGTTCATGCCGTCACAAAGCTTCGCAATGGCTCTTCCCTTTTCGTGGTTTGACCTGTTAATATTAATTCCCTGTCCGTTGCTTGTGGCGTTGATCGCCGCCTGGACAGCGCGGCTGGTCACCCTGCGCCTGCTGGCCAGTCCTTGATACGAATTGGGCTTGAGGGCGGCGGCGCCGGTCAAAGAGGGGAGAAACGGCTTTCATGCGCACTTTGATCGCGCTCGGGGTGGTGGTGCTGTTGTGGGTGGCGGGACTGTTCGTCTTCGCCAACCGCGTCATCGATTCCACGCCCGCGGTCGAACCGGACCAGCCGGCCGACGCTATTGTCGTGCTGACCGGCGCTTCGGACATGCGCCTGAAGGAAGGTATGCGCCTGCTGGAACGCCGCAAGGGCCAGCGTTTGTTCATCTCCGGCGTCAATCGCGAGGTCAAGCGCTCGGAGCTGCAGAACGTCACCGAAGGGTCGAAGCGCCTGTTCGACTGCTGCGTCGATCTCGGCTACGAGGCGGAAAATACGGTGGGCAATGCACGCGAAATCGCCGACTGGGCGCGTGGGCATGATTTCTACACCTTGATTGTTGTTACCTCGGACTACCACATGCCGCGCACCCTGCTGGAACTGAAAGCCGATATGCCGGACGCTACTTTTGTCGCCTACCCGGTGCCGTCGCCCGATCTCGACACGCGGCAATGGTGGAAGTCGCAGAAGGTGACGCGCGTCATCGTCTATGAATACTGCAAATACCTGGTCATCCTCGGCCGCGACG
>CAYULN010000138.1:0-3870 GCA_964445605.1 uncultured Caulobacteraceae bacterium
CTGCGTCGCCATCGGGTTGTCAGCCGGGTTCTTCGAGCCCCTGGAAGCCACCGGCATCGTCATGATCGAGGCGGCGGCGAGCATGCTGGCCGAATTCTTCCCGTTTGCCGGTCCCATTGACGCTTCGGCGGAACGGTTCAATACGGCGATGCGGCTGCGCTGCGAGAAGATCGTCAATTTCCTCAAGCTGCATTACTGCCTGACGCGGCGCGAGGAGCCGTTCTGGCGCGACAACATCCGCGACGACAGCGTTCCCGAGGAGTTGCGCGCGCTGCTGCGGGCCTGGCGGCACCGCCCGCCCTCGCCGTTCGATTTCCTGACCGATGTCGAGACCTTCGCCTATTTCAACTACCAGTACATCCTCTACGGCATGGGGTTCGAGACCGATCTGAGCGGGGCGCGGCACGCCTATCCGCAGACCGAGGCCGCGGCGCAGCTGTTCGAGCGGGTCAAGGGCTTCGGCGACCATGCCGTGCGCGACCTGCCGAGCCACCGCGACCTGATCGAGCACGTCTACCGCCACGGTTTCAGACCCGGATAGACTGCGGCGGCTGACCGGCGCGGGCGCGCTCGACCATGACGGTGAAGGCGGTCTCCAGGCTGCGGGTGGCGTGTTCGGTATCAAACAGCAGCGACGTCGGCAGCTTGTCCGCCAGCTTGCGTCGGATCGCCACCAGTTCGTCGGGACGGGTCGCCAACCGGACTGCCAGGGCTTCGTAGGCTTCCGGCGTTTGGGTGATCAGCTCCGGCAGGCCGACCGCCTGCAGCAAGCTGGCGCCCATCCGTGCCGGGAAAGCCTCACCGATCCGAGTCAGGACGGGCAAGCCCATGCGCAGGGCGTTGCTAGCCGTCGCGCCGGCATTATAGGGATGGCTGTCGAGGACCAGATCCGCCTGCTTCAGACGGGCCAGATGGTCCGCCAGGGGCCATTTCGCGGCGAAAACGAGCCGGTCCGGGTCGATACCGCGTGCGGCGGCTTCGCGGCGGAGATTGACCTTGGCGGCCTCGTTGGTGACGAACAGCCACAGGACGCTGCCTGGCACCTGGTCCAGGATGCGCATCCAGCCGTCGAAGACGTCCGGCCGGAGCTTGAACAGCTGGTTGAACGAACAAAAGACGAAGCCGTCGTCCGGCAAGCCGAGTTCGGCACGGGTTACGGTGCGGTTAGAGGCCGCCTGCCTGTCGTCATTGACCTGAAAGCTGGGAAGATAGACGATCTTCTCATCATAAAAGGCGTCGTGGCCGGGTGGAACAATCGTCTCGTCGGCGATGAGGTAGTCCATATAGGGCGCGGCCATCGAGCCGAGATAACCGATATAGTTGACCTGAATCGGCGCCAGGCGGGCGGCGAAGAGACCGGCGCGATTGCCCTTGGTCCAGCCGTTGAGATCGATGGCGATGTCGATCCCCAAGTCGCGCACCTTGGCCAACAGGTCGATGTCCGGCATATCGGTGACGTCGATAAAATGATCGGCCGCCGCCTCGATCCGGGCGCGCCATTCGTCGACCGGAAAATGGCTTAAGGAAAAGGCGAAGATCTCGAAACGCTTCCGGTCGTGCCGCTCCAATACGCCGGCCATCAGGTGCGCGACAGGATGATTGCTGAAATCGGAAGAAAAATAGCCGATGCGAATGCGATCGCGCGCCAGGGGCGCCGGCGGCTTCGGCAAGGCCGTATTTTCGGGAAAAGCCTGCCGACGATAGATTTCCGACGCCTGGCGCTGCAGGTCCGGCGAATCGAACATGGGCTGGACCTGGAAGGCCGGCGTGACCGCCCGGCCTTGCGCAACCGCCTCAGCCAGTGCGTCGCGGCGGTGATCGAAATCCCGCCAGTCGGCAAGTTGCATGCGCGTATAAAGGGCCTGGCCCTGCGCCCACTGAAAATCCGGGTCGGTGGCCACCACGGCATCGAAATCGTCGGCGGATTCTTCCAGGCGCCCCATGGCCTGAAGCGCATTGGCGCGGTTGTTGCGGGCATCGATGAAGGCCGGCTGTGCCTTTATCGCCTGTCCGTAGCTGTCCAGAGCCTCATCGAAACGGTTCAGATCCTGAAGGAGGTTGCCCCGGTTGCTCCAGGCGTCGGCGCGATCGGGTTTGATAGCCAGGGCCTGTTCAAAGCTGATGAGTGCGGCATCGAGACGCCTGAGGGCCGTCAGGCTGTTGCCGCGCATGAACCAGGCTTCGACGTGGCGCGGATTGAGCTGCAAGGCGCGTTCGAAGCTTACCACCGCTTCCGGGAAACGGCCCAGAGCGTGTAGAGCCGTGCCCCTATGGACAAGCGTTTCGACCAGGTCGGGACGCAAGGCCAGGGCGCGGTCGTATCCGGCCAGCGCTTCTTGCAGACGGTTCAGGCAATGCATGGCGTAGGCGCGGTTGCTGTGCGCCTCGGCCAGGTTCGGCATGAACTGGGTCGCCCGATCGTAGCTGACGACGGCCTCGTCGAAACGTTTCTGCGCCTGCAGGATATTGGCGCGCGCGAACCAGGCCTGGGCATGGTCCGGCCGCAACTTCAGCACCGAATCGTAGCTCGCTAGGGCGTCGCCCGACCGCCCCAAGTAGTCCAGAGCCAGACCGCGATTATAGACGACGTCCGGCTGGTCTGGCCGGAGGGCCAAGCTCCGGTCGAGCAGTTCCAGACCTTTATCGAATCGCCCGGCCTGGCATTCGAGCGCTCCGAACAGGTCAAGCGCCTGGGCGTTGGCCGGCTCCGCCGCCAATACGCGTGTGTAAAGCTCGCGCGCCTGATCCAACCGGCCGGCATTGTGGCAAGCCAGGCCCTCCTCCAGCATCATCCAGGGGGTGGGCGAAGGGGGGGACGTGGTCATCGGTTGCTCCGGGCTCAACCTCCGTTCTTACATTCACAGCTGATTTTCGGAAAGATCGCCTCCGCGTTTTGAAGCCGTTGCCTTTCAAAAAAGAACAGGTTAAGGGACGAAACAACGGAGACGTGGCCGAGAGGCTGAAGGCACTCGTTTGCTAAATGAGCATACCCCTAAAAGGGTATCATGGGTTCGAATCCCATCGTCTCCGCCATCTTTCCCGCCATGCTTCTGTAATCATTCAACTTACGGAAACGTGGCAGGGACAAGATGGGCACCCGGAGACCTCCTGGTACATAAACCTGGTCCCCGGCCCATGGCACCGGGGCGATAATACCGGGCTGAAGGCGTCCAGCTTTCGAGGGTAATCCCGTTCGCGGTTTTCAGTCTATCTTGATCAATATGACACCGTGCGGAGCCACCACTGCCTTGAAGCCGCTGGCAGACCGGCCCCGGTCCTTCTGCCGCCATAGGTCGCGAACGCGATGCGCGCCGGTCAGGCCTAGGTCGCTCCATTTGATTTCGATTTCGGTAGGCGCCAAACCGCGGTTGAACAGGCCGACGGCATGGCCGCCGCCTTCGAGCAGCTTGGCGTAGATGTCTCCCGGGCCACTGTGTTTGACCGGAGTAGCCTGCCGGACCAGAGCATCCTGATCGACAGCGATCACCTCGTCATTGCTAAGCAGGCTAAGGGTGAACGGATCCAGCTGCGACAGATCGTTGCCGAGCAGCATCGGTGACGACAGCAAGGCCCAGAGCGAAACGTGGCTGTACTGCTCTTCCGGCGTCAGACGGGTGTAATGCTGCCTGTCCTTGCCCCAACCAACCACCCCAACAACCATCATGTCGGCATCGTTGAAATGACCCGGGCGGGCGAACGGCGCCCAGTCCGCCTGGTTGAAGCCGATGTCGTCAGCGACGCGCTTCCAGCTATCGTTGATGTCGGTGGTCGTCCGCCAAGCATTGGCTACGCCTGAGACGCGGCCGATATCGGCGAACATGTTGCGTTCGTGGTTGTTGGACAGGCTGTAGACGATGTCGCGCGTCTGGG
>CAYULN010000139.1:0-6326 GCA_964445605.1 uncultured Caulobacteraceae bacterium
TGGTAGATCAATTGGATGCTGGTCGATTCCAGCGGTTCCAGGAAGCCGGCCGACAAGCCGATCGCCACGACATTCTTGCGCCAGGCGCGGCGGCGGCCGGTGGTGAACTTCAGGATGCGCGGCTCAGCCAGAGGCTCGCCGTCGAGATTGGCCAGCAAGGTCGCCGTCGCCTCGTCGTCGCTGATCAGATCGCTGACATAGACGTGGCCATTGCCCGTGCGATGGCGCAGGTTTATCCGCCATTGCCAGCCGGCCTGGCGCGCCGTCGCCTCGGTATAGATACGGGGCGCGCCGCTGCGGGCGCAGGGCACGGCGACGGCGCGATCGACCGGCAACTGCTGCTGCCAGCTGTCAAAGGCTTCCTTCATGACGTCGCCGATCAGCAGGGCGCGGAAACCGGTGCAGTCGATGAAGAAATCGCCGTCGATGCGGCGGCCGTCGCCCAGGTCGAGATGGGTGACGACGCCGCTGTCGCCGTCCTGGCCCACCTCGCGGATGGTGCCTTCGACGCGCGTCACGCCGCGCTTTTCGGCGAGCCCGCGCAAATAGGCGGCGTAAAGGCCGGCGTCGAAATGGTAGGCATATCCCACCTTATGCTGCGGCGTGCGCGGGTCCGTCGACGGCGGCGTAAACCGGCCCTTGTCGGACAGGACGGCGTTCAGCCAGAAATCGGTCAGGGGCGGCTTGTAGCCGGCGGCGCGCGCCTTGAGCCAATAGGCGTGAAACGACACGCCGCGGATCGGCTCGCCCGGCTGGCCGAACGGGTGCAGGTAGCTGTGCCCCTTGCGCCACCAGTCGTGGAAACGGATGCCAAGCTTGATCGTCGCCTGGGTGGCGGCCATGAACTCGGCCTCGTCGGCGCCGACAGCCATATTGAAGGAAACGATGGTCGGTATCGTCGCCTCGCCGACCCCGACCGTGCCGATTTCGGCGGATTCGACAAGGGTGAGGCGCAGCTTATGGGCCGGGAAGACGTTCGACAGGAAACTGGCCGCCATCCATCCGGCCGTCCCGCCCCCTGCTATGACCAGGTGTTTAATTTCCGACATCGGCTCATCCAATAGAAGCATCATGCCAGCGCAGCGGTTCGTGCGCAAACCTTAAAGCACGCAAAAGCTAGAGCGCTGATGTGATCTCTCACATAAAACAGCGCTCTAGAGTAGGTGGGGAAGCACGATGCACTGGGACACATACAGGAGAAAGGAACGGCTTCGCGTGTCCGCGCGAAGCCGTCGTTTAGGTTAGAATGTACCGCGCAGCACCAGAGATATCCGCTTGTCGGAAAGCGTCCAGTTGTGCTTGTAGACAAGCGCTTGGTTGAAGTTTCCTTGAGTGCCGTAGTACCAGTTGTTGCGCTCATCGATATCGATGACGCTCTTGGCGCCGGTGAGGTTCACGGCCTGAATGCCGATTTTGTAGTGCTCGTTCAGCGTATACAGGAGCGATGCGTCAAGCTGACCGTAGTCTTCCATATAGGCCGGTGCCTGGACGTTGGAGGCGGAAGCCGCCATCAGGTAACGCGACCGCCAGTTATAAGCAAGACGGGCATCGAAGCCGTACTTGTTGTACATCAGCGTGGCATTGTACGAGTAACGTGACAGCTGCTCGAGCGGCAGTTTTAGAAGGGCCGCCCCGGTCTGAACAGGGTCATAGACGCTGCCGCTGGTGTTTTGGGTTCCGCGGGTCTCCAGGACCGTAACGTTGAAGTCCGTACCCAGTCCACTGAAGGCGCCCGGCAGGAAGTCGTAGAAATAGGTGACCTGGAATTCCGCCCCGTGAATCTGGCCGTGGCCGTGGTTCTGCGGGATGTTGCCGACGATGGTTTCGGTAACCCCGTTGTTGGTGATCTGCAGGCTGGCCTGATCGCTTTGAATGTAATTGTACAGTTCCTTGTCGAACAGACCGAAGGCCAGCATCGAACCGGGCTTGATGTACCACTCGTAGTCGAGGTCGTAGGAAATCGCCTTCATCGGCTTCAGGTTCGGATTGCCCGCGGTGAAGGAGAAGGCCGCGCCGGTATTGTATTGGACGGGCGAGCAGGTATCCGGCTTCACCCCGTTGATCGGATCGGCTACGCCGATCTGACAGGTCGCCCGATCGATCGCATCGAGCTGGGCCTGAGTATAGGCCGTTCCGGTGAGGGTATTGATGACATTGTCGGTCCCCTTTGCCAACCGTGTCTGGAACGAGCCGGACATGCTGAAGGAGGGCTGCAGCTGGTAGAATTGCGGCCGAACGATCGAACTGGCGACGGCGAACCGGACAAACTGGTCGTCCGTAGGCTTGAACCGCAGATTTAAGCTCGGCAGGACATTGATGTAGCGGTTCTTATATTTAACCTGGTGGTTCGTCCCGTCGGCGAACACAAGCGCCTGCAAGGCGGCCGCCGACATCGACGACGGGTTGGAGGAGGGCGTCAGCTGAGCAATATGGCCGATACCCTGGGACTCCGAACCGGTGCCGACAATGCGCAGGCCGAAATTGCCGTCCCAGTTCAGGCCGTACCCGAACAGCTTGTCCGAAGCGAAGCGCACCATACCGTAAACGGCTTGCGTCGTCTCGCGCTGGGTATTGGTGCCGAGTCCGCTCGTAGAGGTCGGCACGAAGTTATAATTGCCGTTGAACGGTTGCCAGAAGCTGATATCGGTGCTCGGCGTCGGGGCGGTCCGCGCCGACGCCCAGATCGGAATATAGCCGGCCAGGCTGCCGTTTGCGAACGGCGAAAAGGCGCCGGCGTTCGGCCCCCACGGCACTGTACCATTGCCGCAGGTCGCGCAGTAGGCGCCATAACTGTTGGCGTCATAGGCGATGAGATTCTTGCCGAAGTTCGGCGAGAACCAGACCTGCTGCAAATAGGCGGCCGTCGTGGCCGTGCTCTGCGCCAGGTTCATCGTCGGCATCCAGAGCGACGGCGGGTTCTTGACCGAGCCGCCAAAGAAGTTGCCGAAGCTGACGATTTGCTGGTTTTGCGGGAAGGAGCCAACCGTCGCGGTCTGCGTGTCGAAGGCCCAGGGCGCGCTGATCAAATTCCAGTTATAGCCGCTGTCACGCACGATCGACACGCGGTCCGTACCGCGATAACCGAACTTGAACGACTTGAAGAACCCGTCATTGAAATCATATTCGCCGTCGAGCTTAACGGTGTTCTGGCGCGCCTTGTCGATTTCGTCGTGATCCATCGCCGCGTAGAGATTGAACACGTTCGGCGTCGCCGTCAGGTCCGCCATGGTGATGACCGGCAAGTCCCCGGTCACGTCCAGGCCAATACCGCCGGTCGCGGTGACGGTGTTGTAGACCGTCATATCGTAGTCTTTGTGGTCCGAGTCGATGTGCTGGAAGTCGGCGTTGAATGACCACTTGTCGCCCCGCCACTTTACGCCAGTCGAGAAATCGCCCGTCTGGGCGGTTTCGTTCGCGTAACGCGTGCCGAGGTTCAGCAGGAAGCTGTTCGGCACGCCGTTGCCGCCGCCCTGGCCATCGGTAATCGTACCCTTGAGGAAGTTATGGTTGCTGTCGAAGGTGAACGTCGTGCCGGTCGCCGGCCCGTTCATGAAGTTCTGGTTATTGGTCGCCGAACAGCAAGCCGAGGTTTGGGCGAAATGGTCCTGGCTGATCAGGCTGGACTTGGACAGGAAATAGGTGGCGTAATATTCGGTCTTGTCGTTCGGCTTCCACTGGAAGGCGCCGTACAGGCCGTCACGCGTCTTGTTGCGATCTTCCAGACGATATTCGACGCCGGTCGGCACCATGGTCGTGCCGGTCGTCCCGGCGATCGCGTTGTTGTAGTTGGTGACGGTCGTGCCGCCGTCGTAGGAGGTATTGGTCGAGGCGCTGTGGGCGTCGTAAGGATCGACTTCAAGGGCATTCAGGCGGCTGTCCAACTGAGACCGCGCGACGTCAACCAGGAAGCCCATTTCGCCGATGCCGGTGTCGATGCGCTTTGACAGAAGGACCGAAGCTGACGGCGTCCATTTCTTGCGTAGGTCACCGTAGGTACCGTCGGCCGCGAAGGCCAGCTTGTCGCCCTTGTTGTCGAAAGGCATCCATGTGCGCAGGTTGACCGTGCCGCCTAACCCGCCTTCGACGATTTCCGCCGACGGGTTCTTGTAGACATCGACCCCCGCCGCCAGTTCCGGCGTCACGTCTTCCCAGCCCAGCGACCGGCCGTTGGCGGCGCCGAACGAGTCGCGGCCGTTTATTTCGGAACGCACCCAGGTCAAGCCGCGAATGACGATGCCGGAGCCTTCGACGTTGAGGCGGTCGATGTCCCGCGGCTGATCAGTGCGGCCGATGGTGACACCCGGAACGCGCTGCAGGGCTTCCGTGATCGAGCGGTCCGGCAGGGCGCCGATATCGACGGCGGTAACGGAGTCGACGATCTGGTCGGTATTCTTCTTACGTTGTTGCGCGGACTGGAGCGCCTTGCGTTGCCCTGAGACGATAATGACGGCGCCGCCGTCGTCGGACTTCGGAGCGGCGGTGGTCGTGGCGGTCTGCGCCAAGGCCGGGGCGGCCGCTATCAGGGCGACGGCTGACGCAGCGGACAACAAGGCTACAGCCTTGATTCCTTTGGAATTCATCTTTTCCTCCCATGCTTTTTATTATCGTCGCATCCCGAATTCGACGGCATGCGTGGACTACTTAACGTAGCGTCTGAGACTTTTCTGACATCGAAACGGCTGGCTGGCAATATAAATAAAACAATTTTCTTTAATAGCTGCCACGGTGCCCGTACCTTGTGGCGAAAAGGCTTCACTGTGAACGACAACAGGCTCAATTTGGAATTTAGGTGCTTAAAGCGAGCGGTGCTTTCGTCCATCGTCAATTCTTTAAGTCCGAATTTTTTGGCGATCACGCGCCATTAGTTTTAGTCTGGCAGCCGTCTCGATAGGCTCCGGCCACGACATGTATGTCCGGTTACGAGGTCGGTCCAAAGCTCAGTTTCCGATTTGGCGGGAAGAGCTATGTGCAATCTATATAGCAGCCGTAGGGTGACCAGCCTCCGCGCGCCAATGTCCGGATTTGAGGTCGAGCCTTGTGTCGCCAATGTCTGGTTATGAGGATCTGCAAGTGGGCGCCAACCTCGTTTTGAAGCCGGGTTGCAAGAACCTGTTTAGCGTATTCAGCTAATGGGATTGTCGCGCAGCCGGTCCCACCAGCTAAACTTCATGATAACGGTACAAAGCAGGACGATGCCGGCTGTCAGGTAAAACTTCGGCATTTCCTGAACGACGAGAAAGATCGCCGAGGCGGTCAAGGCGGTCTGCCAGACGATGCCGATGACGATATTGGCCATGTCCAGCCAGAAGTCGCGGTTGGGCTGGGTGCCGGGTTCATCCTGGCGCAGGGCCTTCAGCACAGGCCCCCACAGCCCCCATGGCCGGGTCTTTTTGTAGAAGGCCTTGAGCGTTTCCATATCGGTAGCCGGCGTCAGCAGCGATCCGATGACGGCTACCACCAGGCAGGCTGCAAACAGGGCAGGGAAAGCCGCCAGGGCGTCGATGGTTTGGCCGGATGCGTTCTTGTAAACGGCCATGACCATGGCGGCGGCGACGCCCAGCGCCATGCTGAGGGCATAGCCGGTACCGTTGACCCGCCACCAGTACCATTTAACCAGGTTGGCGACCGTGTAACCGCCGTACAGCCCCGTCGTGATCCAGCCGACAATGTCGTTGATCGATGTCAGCTGCCAGCCGATCACCATGGCAATCACGGCGAACAAGAGGGCCACCAGGTAGCTCAAGCGGACATAGGTTTTCGGCTCGGCATCGGGCTTGATATATTTCTTGTACAGGTCGTTGACGACATAAGCGGGTGCGGCATTAAGCGAGGCCGAATAGGTCGCCATGAAGGCCGACAGCATGCCGGCAAGGGCTAGTCCAAGCAGCCCGGGCGGCAGATAGTGGCGCAATACCCACGGCAGCACCGTATCGAAATCGCCGGAAAACGGCTGGCCTTGAGCAGCCGCTGCAGCCTGCATCTTTGTCCACTCCGGACCGATGAAGCACAGCGCCAGAACGGCCATGCCGGCAATCATCAGGTAACGCGGAAACAGCAGCACCACATTGACGAAGCCGGAAATCTTGGCGGCATCGGTCGGGCTCTTGGCCGATAACAAGCGCTGCATGTCGTAGTTGGGGGCGGGCCCGGCCAGGGCTTTCAGCACGCCCTGGAAAGTCATCAGCAGCATGAAAACCGTGAACAGGTTGTGGCCTTCCTTGTCGATCGTGGTGATGGCCGACTGCGCCACCACCTTGTTTTCAGGCGCGGCCTGGGCGGCGACGCTGGCCCAGTCCAGATTCAGCTTCCAGCCGAACAGGATGTCG
>CAYULN010000140.1:0-10822 GCA_964445605.1 uncultured Caulobacteraceae bacterium
ATATCGTCGTGCCCAACCGGAACGGGAAACATAGCCTTGGCGTAGTAATAGGCTTCACGAAAGCGCCAGGGCGGTCCGGCGACGCGCAGGGCCTCCTCCCGGCTCTTGGCCTGTGAAAAATCCGACGGCGGCCGCTCCGGATGCAGGGCAGGCCGCAACCGGAACTGCCTGAAATGGCTCCGGTTGCCGGGATCGGCAAACAGGGCGCGGTAGTCGGTTATGTCGACAACCGGAAAAAGCCGGCCTTCCAGAGTTTCGTAATTTCCGGATTTGCTGAGATAGGGTGACGTGTGCCTGGCGAGCGCGTCGATAAGGTGGATAGTGCCGTCCCGGCGCTTTTCCCGATAAAGGCTTTCGTCGAAATCGTCCACCATGGCATGGTCCCCCGACTGGCCGGGCGGGGCACGCCGCACCGGCAAGGATGCGGCCAAGATCGATCCATTGAGACGGTTCCGGCCTGCCGCCGGATTCCCCCTGCCGCGAAATCAAGACATTCTCGCCGACAGTATTAACGTATTGGGCGTATCTTTATCAAGGGTTGATTGATGCGGTATTTCCACACTGGCGTGCAGGGCAGCCGCCTAGGCCGCCAGGCGATGCCAAACAGCCTGATCGACGATGTCGTAGTTCAGGCGCCCCAAAACCTGCTGCTGGTGCATGTCGCTGAGCTCGTAGTCGGCCAGGGTGCGGAAGTCGGTATCGATCCCGGCCGGGCCGGCGCCCGGCGCCATGATGAAAAACTGGGCGGCGTTGACGCGCGGCATCTTGAGCGTGATCAGATAGCACAGGCGGCGGGCGCGTTCCGGGTTCTTGCGGTGGATCGACGCGTCGTCGGCGAACATTTCCTTCCCCAGCTGGGCAATGTAGTCGAAGCTGAGGGCGGCAAACCTTTCCTGATCGAGCGGCTGCATCATGCGCGAAGGCTCGATGTCAAGGACGAGGTCGTTAAGCAGGAAGTACAAATGAAGGCCTATTACTCTGGAGCGAACTGTTTTCGCATCCTAAGGCAAAGGCTTTGCGATCCCGTTGAAGAAGAGGGTTAAATTTCCGTTGGCGTTTTCTTCAACGCCAACGGCAAGGGCAAAGCCCGCCGGCCCCGTTGCGCCGTAAGCCGCGCGGCGTTTGAGCGCTAAAAACGCTCTACTTTCTCGGTCAGATAGTTACGCCCCTCGGCGTCTTCTATTTCGACCACCCAGATATCCGGGTCATACTTGACTTGCCGTTCGATATAGGCGTCGATGTCGGGCTCATTGAGCGTTTCGACCGGCCGCATCCATAAGGTGTCTTCGCCGGTCTGGGCTTCTCTCAACACATAGGCGTCACGCGTGCGCAGGTTGAGCACCTTGACGATGACCGAGCCGGCGCGCGCATCGCCCTTGCGGGCAATGGTGGCGAAACTGCCGGCCATTTCGACGCGTTTCAGAAGGGCGCTGACCCAGAGATCGGTGGATAGGAGCATGGGGTCAGTTAGTCCAGACAACGGGATTAAGCAAGGAACCCCTCCACCACGAGCCTGAAGAAGGCTCGCGGTCCCCCTCCCCGACAAGCGGGGAGGCGCAGACAGAAATCGCTGAAGCCTATTGATCGTTCCTCCCCGCTTGTCGGGGAGGGGGACCGCACGACGCGCGCTCTTGCGCGCTAGGTGCGGTGGTGGGGCTTCTTGCGTCTCTAACGTCTTTTTAACCCTGCTTGGCAACGGCGCTTCAACCACAAACCTTTATAACCGTCTTACAAACCTAGGCGGCGATGACAGAATGCGTCCTCTTTCCCTGAAGCTTACCTGCGGCGCGCTGTCGGCGTTCCTGCTCGTCGCCCTGCCCGTGCGCGCCGGGCCGGACAGCCTGACCGAAACCGCTGTCAAGCGCTTCTTCCTGGCCAGCGTCGACGACCGCTGCCACCGCCTCGACGATGCCGCCGCCATGGCCGTCAAGGCCGGCTATCTGCAGGCGCGCAACGCCTCGATCCGCGCCACCGGCAATATGGACGCGCTCAATCCGTTCCTGGCCCGCGCCGCCGAAGTCGCCGACCAGATCGCCTGCGACGCCCCGCAACTGCAAGCCCAGATCGACGCCGCCAACGGCGCCTATCGCCTTTACGCCATGCAACCGCGTCTGGAGCTGCCGAGCGGCCGCGCCGAATGGGTCGCCGACCGCACCCTGGCCCAGCAATCGGCCTGGCGCCTGGTGCAATATCAGGGCGACGCCGCGCTCGGCCTCTACGGCCCGCTCAGCGATGCCCGTTTCGTGGTGATGGCCGATTTCGGAGACGACCAGCCCTACGCCGCCCGGCTTTTGGTGCGCAATACCGACGTCCTGGCCTCGGGCTATATCAACCACGCCGCCTATGGCCTGAGCGACCAGCGCCCGGCCGGCTTCGACGACGCCAGCGCCCTGACCTTCCCGGCCAGCGGCCATTCCGAACAGACCGTCGCGCTGGCGCCTACCGTGCACGTCAACGACGTCGGCATCTCGGCGCGCGGCACCTATGTCGGCCCGCAGCAAGGCCCGGTCGACGCCGTGCGCTTCGACTTCCCCAACCGCGCCTATGCGGCCATCGCCAGGCTCGACCCGCGCGAAGATATCGTGGTGGCCTTCGATTTCGCCGACGGGACCACGCGCTATGCCCGCTTCGAAGTCGGTGATTTCGTCACCGGCCTGACCTACGTCACCCTGCCGTCGCCCTACGGCCAGAAGGTGGGCTGATCGCGTTTTTTTTGCGCCGGCCGCCAATTTTTTGCCTACGCTGTAAGAAAATGCTACCCCTGACGACTGACTGAACGACGCCACAAGGCGCGCCGTCAAAAAGGGGAAACCATGAAAAAAGCCATCCTGTCGCCGGGCCTGCTGTGCGCGCTCGCCCTCGCGTCACCCGTTTTCGCCGCCCCAGCTCCCGCCGCCCCTGACGTCAAGAAGATGGACGCGCTGGTGCAATCCTATGTCGATTCCGGGCAGTTCATGGGCGCGGTTCTGGTCGTCCAGGACGGCAAGGTCCTGCTCGACAAGGGCTACGGCTACGCCAACCTGGAATGGCAGACCCCGATGACGGCCGACGCCAAGTTCCGCATCGGCTCGATGACCAAGCAGTTCACCGCCGTATCCATCCTGCTGCTGGAGGAACGCGGCAAGCTCAGCACCGACGACCTGATCAGCAAATACCTGCCCGGCCTGCCGGCCGCCTGGGACAAGATCACCATCAAGAACCTGCTGACCCACACCTCGGGCATTCCAAACTATACGGCGTCTCCGGAAATAATGACCGTGATGCGCCAATCCCAGACACCCAACCAGATCGTGGCGCTCGTCCGCGACAAGCCGCTCGATTTCCCGACCGACAGCCAATACGCCTACAGCAACACCAACTACGTCCTGCTGGGCATGATCGTCGAAAAGGCCAGCGGCCAACCCTATGCGCGCTTTCTTCAGGACAATATCTTCACGCCGCTGCACATGACCGACACCGGCTACGATTCCAATTCGCGCCTCCTGCCGCACCGCGCCCTGGGTTACCAGCCGGGTCGGGCGGGACTGGAAAACGCCCCCTTTGTCGATATGAGCACGCCGTTTTCCGCCGGGGCGTTGTATTCGACCACCCACGATCTCCGCCTGTGGGAGGAGGCCCTGTTCGGCGGCAAGGTGCTGCAGCCGGCCTCGCTGACCAAGATGACCACGCCGTACAAGAACGACTACGGCTTCGGCCTGATCAACCGGGTCGACGGCGCGGGCCGGCGGATCATCGAACATGGCGGCGCCATCAACGGCTTCAATTCGGAAATGGCCTGGTTTCCGGATGAGAAAGGCATGATCATCGTCCTCGACAACATCGCCGGCAATGCGTCCAACAGCATCCGCAGCGATCTGGAAGGCATTGTCCACGGCTCCGAGGTTCCATTGCAGGTCGTGCACAAGGAGGTCGCGGTCAAGCCGGAGATTCTGGCCAGCTACGTCGGCACCTATGAACTGGCGCCGACCTTCAGCATCGTGGTGACGCTTGAAGACGGCCGTCTGGTCACCCAGGCGACCAACCAGCCTAAGGTGCCGATCTTCGCCGAATCCGAGACGACGTTCTTCGCCAAGGTGGTCAATGCCCAGATCACGTTCGTCAAAGGCCCCGACGGCAAGGTGACGTCGCTGATCCTGCACCAGAACGGCCGCGATATTACGGGGGTAAGGAAGTAGGGTGCGTACACGCAGGAACCTTACCAAAATTTAAGCCTGCCTTACCGAAAGTTAAGGGCACAACGGCAGGGACGGCTGTTATCCTCATCCGGGGTTGTCACGGTGGGGTGCCATGAAACACGCGCTTTTTGCCTTTCTCTGCCTGGCGGCCGCTGCGGTCGCGACTGACGTCCGGGCCGAAACGCCCTCCGGCGACTGGTTCGGCCGGATGGACGGCAGAACCTACGCCTTTTTCCATATCGGACCGGTGAACAGCGGTTATTCCGCCTGGGCGGGAAGCCATGTCCGAAGCATTGATCGTGAAGATCAACGCTCAGGGCGCGGGAGGAATGCATGACGATCCGACGCCATGTGATGTTTGGTTTGGCTGCTGGCCTGCTGGCGCCGAAGGCGTTTTCGCAGCAAGTCGCAGAGGCGCCCTGGAGTATTCCGGATAACGACGCCATTCGGGCGCTCTTGCAGGATCGCGTCGATCGACAGCGCAGGAGTTTAGGCGTGGTCGTTGGCGTCATCGAGCCTTCGGGACGGCGCTTCATCGCCTATGGGCAAAGCGGAACCGCGCGTCCGCTGGATGGCGACACCATCTTCCAGATCGGCTCGATCACGAAGGTGGTCACAACCCTCCTCCTCAGCGATCTCGTCACGAAAGGCGACGTATCGCTCGATGATCCGGTCCAAGGTTATTTGCCGGCAAGCGTGCGGCTCACGGAACGTGGACGGCCCATCACGCTGCGCGATTTGGCCACGCACCTTTCGGGTTTGCCAAACATGCCGACCAATTTCGACCTGCGGGGCCGACCGGATCCGATCGCCGCCTATGGCGAACGCGATCTCTACAACTTCCTGGCCAGCTACACGCCCGAGCGGGAACCCGGCTCCAACTATCTCTATTCCAATTTGGGCGTGGCGCTGCTTGGACGTCTGATCGCCCGTCGCGCCGGGACTGACTACGAGGCGCTTTTGCATCAGCGCGTCACTGGCCCGCTCGCCTTGACCAACACGGCGATAAAACTCAACCGCGACCAGAAACGGCGTCTCGCTCCCGGCCATGATCGCTGGCTCCAACCCGTGGATTCCTTCGAGATGGAGGGCTTGCCAGCGTCTGGCTCGCTCCGCATGAGCGCAAACGACCTCCTTACGCTCCTTAGCGTCTATCTTGGCCAGGACACTCCCCTTGCGCAGGCCGCGACTTTTCAAATGGCTCAGCCGCGTCCGCCTGTCGGCCCCAGCATGGCCTTAGGCCTCGTGCTTCGTGCACGCGCCGATGGCCAGCGCTATTTCTCGTATTCAGGAAGCAAGGAAGGCTATGATTGTACGATCAGCTTCGAGCCAGGAACGCAGCGCGGCGTTGTTGTGCTCTCCAACACCAACGCCGATGACAATCTCGATGCGTTCGGCCAGCATCTGCTCGTTGGCAAAGAGCTGACCGCAGCGCCGCCGCTCGTCGTTGCGCCCCTTCCAGAAATCATCGGCCTCGACCAACGCACGCTGCGTCGTTTCGAAGGACGCTATCGCGCCGGGAACAATATTTTCGCCGTAGGCTGTCGCGACAGGCGGATGTTCGTCCAAGTTGTGGGCGCGGGTGTCACGGAGTTTTACCCGTCAAGCCGGAGCGACTTTTTCGCTCGGACGGTAAGTATCCGTATTTCCTTCGATGCCACAAATGAAACAGCGCAACACATGACCGTGCACTCTGGCAGCCGGGATCAAGTCGCTGAGCGTGTTCTCTAGCCGGTGCATAAAGCTTCTCATTCCTCATAAAGGCGACATTGGCGCTTGGAAGCCAGCACCCGGAGACCGACCTGACGGTTATCGTGCTCGACAATATCGGCAATACCGCCAGCGCGCCGCTGCGCGAAAAGCTGGTCGCCGTCACCCTGGGCGACAATGTCGACCTGCCGGCGGATCACAAGTAGACGCCTTACGACTTCGGCGGGCGGATGACGAACTCGCCGAAGCCATGATAGCCTTCCGGCGTCTTGCGGTAGTCCGAGGTGAACGGGCCTTCCATTGCCTGGGCCGCAGCCCGCGTCACCGGATCCGCCGGTGTCTCCGGCGCCTCGAACGGCAGTTGCGGCTCGACCTCCGGCGCAACTTGCGCCGTGATCGGCAGCCGCACCGTCACCGTCGTGCCTTCGCCGAGCGTGCTGTCGATCCGGACGCTGCCGCCATGCAGGCCGACCATCGCCTTGACAATCGACAGCCCCAGCCCCGTGCCCATCGCCTTCTGGTCGGCGTCGCCGGCTTGCTCATAGGGCTGGCCCAGGCGGCTGACATCCTCCGGCGCGATGCCGATGCCGGTGTCGGTGATGGTCAGCTCCACGCCTTCGTCCGCCGGCTGCATCTTCAGCCGCACCTCGCCGCCGCGCGGCGTGAACTTGACGGCATTGGACAGCAGGTTGAGCGCGATCTGCTTGACGGCGCGCTTGTCGGCGCTGACCGTCACCGCCTCCTGCGGCATCTGACTGACGATTTCGACGCCCTTGTCGTGCCCGGCCCCGCGCATCAGCCGCAGCGCCTGCGACACCGGCTCGCGCAGGTCGAAGCTTTCCAGCGCCAGGTCGTAGCGCTGCGCCTCGATCTTCGACATGTCGAGCACGTCATTGATCATGTCGAGCACGTGCTGGCCCGACTCCCAGATCAGCTGCACATATTCGGCATACTTGCCGTCGAGCGGCCCGAACATCTTCAGCCGCATGATGTCGGAGAAGCCGATCACCGCATTGAGCGGCGTGCGCAGTTCGTGGCTCATGCTGGCCAGGAACTGCGACTTGCCCTGGTTGAGCTGCTCGGCCTCGAGGCGCGCCGCTTCCAGGCCTGCCTCGCGCGCGTGCTGAAGCGAGCCGTCGCTTAAGATTCCGTACAGCCGGTCGTCATTGGCCCGGCGCATCGACAGGTGCAGGTAATAGTCCATGGCGGCGTGCGGCGTGAAGCCGACCTCGGCCCGGCCCTGGGCGACGGCGGTTTCGATGGCGGCGATCACGGCGGGGCGGTCGGTGACGTGCACTGCCGCGATCAGGCCGTTCTGCATCAGCTGATGCAGGTCCAGGCCCGGCGGCGCCTCGCCATAGGCGGCCAGCATCCGCCCGACCTCGTCGAACGACAGGATCAGGTTCGGCTGTTCGGTCACCACCTTGAGCAGCCGCGCCCGCGCTTCCTCGGCATCGGCGGCGCGCTCGACCCGGGCGCGCAGGGCGGGCAGCAGGGCCACGCCCAGGCCGATCACCGTCGAGAACACCGACAGCAGCGACAGCAGGAAGCCTTCCTGGTCGTCGGGCACGCGCACGCTTTGCGAAAAACTGACCAGGGCCGCCGACAGAGCCGCCATGAACGACAGCGCCGCCCCCAGCGAAATCAGGGCCCGCCGGTTGAGCACGATCGCCGCCACCATCGGCATGGCGACCCACATGGCCAGCGGCCCGGCTATGCCGCCGGTGACGCCGACGGCGATCAGCGCCATGACGCTCCACACCCAGACCAGGCCCTGGCGGAAACGGTCTTCGTCGTGGCTCAGCAGCCAGATCGAGCAGACGCCGGGCACGGCCATGCACACCAGCGCCAGCAGGCCGAGCAGCGACGCCGGCAGAAACAGCAGGCCGAGCAGGCTGAACAGCAGCACGCCCGACCAGGCCAGATGCCAGGCCACGACACCGAATCGCGCGGCCGCTTCCGGCTCGGCGCCTGTCGATTCGTTATGGAAATAGGCCTTGAACGGCACGCCCGGTTACTATCCTTGCAACAACACGAAGTTTACCCAAACCCATTGATTTTAGCGGGAAACCGCCGCAAGGCGATGGCCCTCGCCCACAGAGCGAGTTATACGCCCAAAAGCCGCGCCAACCCTCTCTAAATACGTCGTAAGAGATGCTTAATCACCCTTGCCTAGACTCAAGGATTAGACAAGAGGCGCGCCCTTACCGCTTCCCCTCCCGGCGCCGGAAAAGTACAGGTCAGGTCCCATGCCCGCCGCCCAGCCGCAGTTTGAACCCGATGACATCCGGCCGTCGCCGGACGCCCATAAAGAGACGCCCAACTGGACGCTCGACCCGCGCCACAGCGAGGACCGCGATGTCGCCCGCAAGGCCTTTCTGCGCATGGTCAGCCACGAACTGCGCACACCGCTCAATTCGATCATCGGCTTTTCGGAAATCCTGTGCCAGGAACTGTACGGTCCGCTCGGTTCGTCCAACTATCTCGAATATGCCGGCATCATTCGCGATTCCGGCACGCGCCTGCTTAGTTTGTTCAACAATTTCATCGAGATCGTCCGGCTGGAAAGCGGCGGCGACCTGACGCCCGATCCGCAGCCGGTGCTGCCCGGCCTGACCGACGCGGTCAACAAGGTCAAGCATATCGGCGCCGAGCGTGGCGTCGGCTTTCACATCGCCCTGCGCGACGACGGCCTGGAAGCCATGCTCGACTCGCGCGGCTTCGCGTCGTGCCTGGATCAGCTGCTGCACAACGCCATCGACTACACCAAGAAGGGCGGCCGCATCGAACTGGACGCCCGCCGCGCCGGCGACTGGGTCGAAGTCACAGTGTTCAACCACGGCAATGCCCCCGACCCGGCCGACGTCGACCGCCTGATGCGCCCGTTCGAACAGGGCACAAGCGACCTCAACCGCACCCGCCAGGGCGCCGGCCTGGGCTGGGCGATCGTGAGGCTGAACTGCCTCGCCATGGGTGGCGAATTCCATATCGACACCCGCAAGGGGGAATGCCTCAAGGCAACCCTCCGCTTGCGGACGGTGGGAGGCCTTTTCTCCTCCCCATAAGTGGGTAGGAGGAACACGCGCATAAGGTATCCCTCGCGCAACACTCAACCAACAATATGTGCATATAGGCTTTTAAACCTATTTTTTCCTTGAAATAGGAAAGTTATCCTCTCATTATGCGGCCATCCTAAGATGATCGCCAAGAAAGGGGCCGGGACGACGCCGGCTTGGTGATGAGATGATAACGGAACAAAACAAGAACATTGTGCCCGCCTACCGCCAAAAAGTGGCAGCAGAAACGCTCAATGACGCCTCGCAGGCGGGGTTTATCATGGACCTGGTGGCGCTGGCGACGGGCGTTCCGGCCGGCCATCTGCGCAGCCCGACGCGCAACCACGCCCGCGCTGCCCGGGCGCGGCAGATCGCCATGTACCTGGCCTATGTCGGCTATGCCTGGCCGCTGAAGCGCGTCGGCCAGGCGTTCGGCCGCGACCGGACCACAGCCGGCTATGCCTGCCGGCTGGTCGAGGACCTGCGCGACGACCGCAGTTTCGACGCCGAGCTGGAGCGGCTGGAGGACTGCTTGCGCAGCGCTCCGCGGCCATCCGGCATCAAGCTGCTCGGCACCAATCTGCGCGAGATGACGCAGCAATGACCAAAAAGCTGGGGAGTTTGCTGCGCACCCAGGCCCGCCGCCTGGCCGCCGAAGGCCCCGCCGCCCAGGCCTTCGTTGCCACGGATGCCTGGCAAGTCGATGGCAATGGCCGCAACGTCAAACGCCAGGTCAACACAGCGGAATCGCCCATCGCCTGGTTGATGCGGCACAAGGACGCCAACGGCCTGAGCTTCCTGACCCGGTCGCATCTGGCGGCCTTGGAAAAGCTGCGCGAGGATCATCTGACCGGCTATGCCCAGGCCGGCCTGACCAGCAACTGGGACGGTTTTGGCGGTGGCGGCCGGAGCGGGTTCAGGCGCTCAGGCGATGATCCACACGTCTTCCGCTTGGCCGCCCGCAGCCGAGCCGAGGCCGCTCTGAACTGCCTCGAAGCGCCGCTCCGCGCGGTCTTCGAAAGGGTCTGTTTGGAAGGCACGGCCTTGGGGGTGATCGAACGCGGTTTCAAACTGCCAAGACGCTCGGCCAAGCACCATGTCCGCGCGGCGCTGGATCGGCTGGCCAGGTATTATGGGTATTAGCGATAACCCTATACTCCCCCGCCACGCGGGGGAGGTGGCTGAGCCAGCATTAGCTGGCGAGGACGGAGGGGGGCTTTTCGCACCGGCGCAAAGGCCCCACCACCGCATCTCGCCGTCCCAACCGTCGGAACAGAATGAAAGGCCTGAATACGGCTTCGTGCGGTCCCCCTCCCCGCGTAGCGGGGAGGTATAATCGCAAATAAAAAAACGCGGCCCCGAGGACCGCGTCTTTTGTCAATATTTCCAGTGCCTTACTGCGCCGGAGCCGGAGCCGGGGTCGGCGTATTGTCGGCGCCCGCCGCCGGAGCGGTGTCCTGCGACGGCGGGTTGGCCGTCGGCGCCGTCGCGTCCTTGGCGGCCTGGCCCGCCTGGGCCGGGACCTGCTCGACGCGGCTGACATAGCGGTCGGTCGTGTGGGTATTGGTGTTGGTCGACGCCGGCATGTTCATGTACCAGACGGCGCCGACCGCGATGGCGGCGATGATGATTACGGCCAGGATGATGATGGCGGCGTTGGTGCCGCCATTGTCGGAGGTTTGGGTGGTTGCCATTATGCTTCTCCTCGAAGGCTGTCCTCAGGCGCCACAAGGGTAAGCAAACCGCCGCAAAAAGGCGGTGCCGGGTTGACGGCCCGGCCATAAGATTGGCGTCAATGGACGTTCAGGCGGTTGCCTTCTTCAGCCGTTCGACCATCGAGATCAGGCCGTTGGTCCGCTGCGACGACAGGGCTTCGTCCAG
>CAYULN010000141.1:0-2764 GCA_964445605.1 uncultured Caulobacteraceae bacterium
ATGCCGATCTGATCCAGAACGGCACCACCCTGTCCGCGGCCTTCCGCCTGAAAACCCAGGCTGAAGGCGGCTACACCGACAACCAGTTCGCCGCGCTGATACCGGTTCTAACCGCCGCCGGCCAGGACCCTGACGGCTTCTCGGCGATCGTGTCGCAGTTCACCAAGGCGAACTTCGACAACATCTTCAACCAGTACCTGCCCGATTATTCCGGTGAAAATCTGCTGACCCTGTCGCAGGGCAATGAAGCGCTGAACCAGTCGCTGGCGGCGCTGACCCTGGTGCCCGACAACAATGGCGGCCAGTACTGGCTGCAGGAATACGGCTTCCAGACGACGCGCAAGAGTGGCTATACCGCCGGCTTCAAGGCGACGACCTTCAGCTTCGCCGGCGGCCGCGAAGTCCGTCTCAATCCGTACAACATGGCCGGCGTTTACGTGAACCTGACCTCCGGCAACCCGCTCGACTCGTACGCCGTCGGCAAGGAAAACCTGACCGATTCCGACCTGACCATCGGCGGCTATTGGCGGATGAACACTGGCGCCTTCAAGAGCTGGGCCCATGCCGGCCTCGGCTTCGTTCAGGTCGAATCGATCCGCACGGTGCTGAATACCAATATTTCGCGAACCGCCAAGGGCCGCTGGGACGGCTATTCCTACAGCGCCGGCCTTGGCGCCTCCTACGCCATGCGCACCGGCTTCCTCGATGTCACGCCGCAGGTGCTGCTCGACTACTATAATCTGAACGAGGCCAAGCACACCGAAACCGGCGGCAGCGACTTCTTCGACCTGATTGTCGCCGAGCGCAATTCCAACATGGTCAGCAGCCAGGCTCTGGTGAATGTCAGCTATAACCAGTGGTTTGTGAAGCCGGAACTGTGGGTGGGCTGGAAGCAGAACCTGTCGGCCAAGATCGCCGACACGGTGGCCAACTTCCCGAACGGCACGCCGTTTACACTCAAGGGCGGCGACGTGACCGGCGGTGGCCCGGTCATGGGCTTCCGTTTCTCCGCCGACAACCAGTGGAGCTTCTTCTCGCTGGAAGGCAATTACCAGAAGCTCGACGCCTATACGGACTATAGCGTGTCACTGAGGACGCGCTTCCAGTTCTAGGCAAAACCTGATAACTTTCAAACAGCAAGCCGCCGCGGAACGCTCCGCGGCGGTTTTTGTTTCCCTGCGCGCGGGCCTGCAAGCCTCAAGCCTTAAATCGCTACCGCAGACACGCCTTGTTTTTGCCGCGATCCTGTGAAATTTTATATTTAAATTCAATAGGTTATATTTAATGACTCGTTAACGGAGGGGCGCCATGCGGAAGCCACTACTGGCCGGTCTGAGCTTGACCATCATTGCCGCATTGGCGGCCTGCGGCGGCAGTGGAAGCAGCGGCGGCGGCTCCATCGGCGCCGGATCGGGCGCCGCTTCGTCTTCCGCCTCGACCTCGTCGGCGACCTCCTCCGCCTCATCATCGTCTTCGTCCTCCGCCGCGTCTTCGTCGAGCGTCGCCGTCGGCCAGGGCGCATCGCTTGCGAATTGCAATATTTTCCCGGCCCAGGCCATCTTCAACACCGCCGTCAACGACATGGCTCATTTCCCCGCCCACGCCAGCAACGCCACCTGGCACACCAGGGTGCGCAGCGATGGCGGCACCAGCCTGCACCTCCACCTCGACATGGGCATGAGCGAGAACCAGTCGCACCCGAGCGACTATTGGGGCATTCCGTACAATATCGTCGACGGCACCTCCGCGACGACGCTGTGGCCTGCCGTATCCTTCAATTCCACCGATCCGCACGACGGCAATATCGGCTGGCCCGACGAAAGCGACTGCGCCATCGTCGCCGGAGGCGGCTTTGCCCTGCACAGCGGCTGTCAGGCCATCGCCAGCCCCCGCTTCCCCTTCCCGCTCGACGCCAATCTCAAGATCGAGGGCGGCGTCTGCAATGTCCAGAACGGCAGCTGCTCACCGGGCGACAGCCACGTCCTGGTGCTCGAAACCGGCCAATGCCGCCTGTGGGAGTCGTACTATACATATAAGGGCGCGTCGGGCTGGCACGCCTCGGCGATCGCCGCCTGGGACCTCAATTCGATGACCATGCGCCCGGACGGCTGGACCTCGGCCGACGCCGCCGGCCTGCCGATCATGCCGTTGCTGCTCAAGGCCGACGAGGCCAATACCGGCGCCATCAACCACGCCCTGCGCGTCACCTTCAACGGCGTCGCCAACGCCTATGTCTGGCCGGCCAGCCATCGCGCCGGGTCGGGTTCGACGGCCAATGTCCCCTTCGGCGCCATCCTGCGGCTGCGGGCCGATTTTGTCATCCCGTCCAACTGGACCACCCAGTCCAAGGCGATAGCCAAAGCCATGCAGACCTACGGCCTCTACGTCGCCGACATCGGCTCCGACATGTACGTCCAGGGCGAGCCCTCCGCCAAGTGGGATTCCAACACCTTCACCCAACTCCAGACCCTGACTTTCGACAAGTTCGAATTCGTCAATATGGGTACGATCACCAGCGACCCGCGCTTCTCGTCGCGGTCGTACCAGGCCCAGTGGTGATTTTTTACCACGAACCACACGAACAGACACGAACGCTTTCGAGCAGACGGCCCCACGTAGTCTTACCACGGATGGCCGCCTTCGGCGGCGTCACGAATGTTTTGCTGGAGGAAATACACTAAACTCGATTTGCCTATCGAAGCGCAAAGCGCTTCATTTTCATTGGTCTTTCGCTGACAGAAGCCACGAGGAAATATTATTCGTG
>CAYULN010000142.1:0-30559 GCA_964445605.1 uncultured Caulobacteraceae bacterium
TTCTAAGGCGACGAGTTCAACGACCGCCGCATGCAATTGATTTTCATCGCGTTGCGGCGCCGTGCAGCCTTCGAGATAGGACACATAGGCGCCCTTGTCGGCGATGATCAGCGTCCGTTCGAACTGGCCGGTATTTTCGGCGTTGATGCGAAAATAGGTCGACAGCTCCATCGGGCAGCGCACGCCCGGCGGCACATAGACGAACGAGCCATCGGAAAACACCGCCGAATTGAGCGCGGCGAAATAGTTGTCGGACACCGGCACGACGCTGCCGAGATATTGCCGCACCAGGTCAGGATATTCGCGCAAAGCTTCGGAAATCGAGCAGAAAATCACGCCCGACTTCTTCAGCTCCTCCTTGAAGGTGGTGATGACCGACACGCTGTCGAACACGGCGTCGACGGCGTATTTCGGCGCCCCTTCGACCCCGGCCAGAACCATCTGTTCCTTCAACGGAATGCCGAGCTTTTCGTAGGTCTTCAGGATCTCCGGATCGATTTCGTCGAGCGACTTCGGCCCGGCCTTCTTTTTCGGCGCGGCGTAGTAGTACAGGTCCTGGTAATCGACCGGCGTGTACTGCACCTTGGCCCAGGTCGGCTCCTCCAGGGTCAGCCAGCGTTCGAACGCCTTCAGGCGGAACTCCAGCATCCATTCCGGCTCGTTCTTCTTGGCCGAAATGAAGCGCAACGTTTCGGCGTTCAGTCCCTTCGGGGCGAACTCGGTTTCGATATCGGTGACGAAGCCATGCTCGTAGGTCTCGAGCTTGGCGACCGTATCGATGGTTTCCTTGACCGCGGGCATCAGGCCTGTTCCTTCGTGTGCGCCCTAACGCGGCGCTTGAGATAATCGTCGTAACCGGCAGACCAGACGTCGTAAAAACGATGCCAATCCTCCGGCTTGGTCGTCCAGCCGGCGGAGATGCGCAACGCCTTGTCGGCCAGCTCTGGATAACCCATGGCGGCGACCACGCGGCTCGACTTGACCTTGCCGGACGAACAGGCCGAGCCGGAGCTGACGCAGATGCCGGCCATGTCCATATGGATCAGTTGCAGGTTCGACGCCCAGTCGGGCTGGGCGATATACAGCATTCCCGGCGCGCGGGAAGCCCCTTCGCCCAATATGGTGGCGCCCCGGCTTTTCAGCAGGGCCTCGACCTCGGCCTGCGCCGCCACAACCGCCGGATCGAAAGGACGGCAGGCGTCCAGAGCCGCTGCAAACGCCACGATCCCCGGCACGTTCTCCGTCCCGGCCCGCTGCCCCAGTTCCTGGCCGCCGCCGATCAACAACGGCTTCAGCGCATGATTGCTGTGATGGATCAGGGCGCCGACGCCTTGCGGACCGCCGATCTTGTGGGCGCTGAGGCTGACCGAGTCGGCGTCCAGGCTGTCGAAATAGAAGCCGCCCTTGCCCGCCACGCCGTCGATATGCAGCCAGCCGCCGTGTTCATAAACCAGCCGGCCGACGCACGAGATGGCGCCGGTTTCGTTATTGACCAGCATGACGCAAACAAAGGCGCGGCCGACATTTTCCTTCAGAATACGCTCAAGCGCGGCCAGGTCGGCGTCGCCATTGGCCGTCAAAGGCAAACGGATAACGGGCTTTCCAATGGCGTTGGCGCCGACATAGATGCTGTCGTGTTCGCCTTCGGAAACGACGATATAGTCGTAATCGCGGGCCTGATTGAGCGCCAGCGCATTGGCTTCGGTGCCACCGGACGTGAACACCAGCCGGCCGACATCCATGCCTTCCAGATTGCGCAGGATCGACGCCCGCGCGTCTTCCATGGCCACCTTGGCCTTGCGGCCGATGGCGTGCACCGAAGACGCATTGCCGCCCATCTCATAGGCACGCAGCATCGCGTCGCGCGCTTCGGGACGAAGCGGCGAGGTCGCAGCGTGATCGAGATAGAGTGGCTCGGCCATTATGCCTCCACCAGTTGCGGCGAGGTAATCGCCACCTTCTTGCGCGTGCGGCGCTTGATGATGTCCTCCAGCGACACCTGGCTCAGGTAATCGTGGATCGCCACGCCGAGATCTTCCCATAGATTGTGCGTCAGGCAGCGTTGCCCGCCCGGCATGCAGCCGATTTCGCGCGCCGCCTGATCCTTACCGAGCCGCTTATTGGCGCCCAGCTTGTTCGATGTCATCTCGCAACGCGTCGCCTTGATCGGCTCATCGACCGCCAGTACGATTTCCGACACGAACAACGCATCCGCCGCCCGCGCCAGCACATAGCCGCCGCCCGGGCCGCGAGCGCTTTTCACCAGGCCCGCCTTGCGAAGACGGGCGAACAGCTGCTCCAGATAGGACAGCGAAATCTGCTGCCGCTCCGAGATTTCGGACAGCGAGATCGGCCGGCCGCCACTTTCACCGCCCTTGCGGGCATTCAGGGCGAGGTCGGTCATGGCCATGACGGCGTAACGTCCCTTGGTCGACAGGCGCATGGAAGTCCTTTTTTCGCCTAACAGGCTAACGAAAAGCGGAGATACGGCCGTGGGGCCGCAAAAGCTGGCGCAAAGCAAAATCTTTGTGCTAAGAGGCGCCGAGCCTGCCGCTTCGTGGGGTCGGATATAAGTTTAGTAATTCCGACTAAAACAATCAAGTATTATACGCTGCGGCGCGGCAATTTTTTGATTCATAAGGTCAATTGCATGCCTGAAGTCATCCTGGCCGGAGCCGCCGGACGCATCGAAGCCCGCTATAGCGCCGGCAAGGCCGAGAATGCGCCGATCGCTCTGATTCTTCACCCGCACCCCAAGGCGGGCGGCCACATGAACAATCCGGTCACGGTGCAATTGTTCCATCTGTTCATGACGCGCGGCTTTTCTGTGTTGCGCTTCAACTTCCGCGGCGTGCAGAAGAGCCAGGGCGAGTTCGATTCCGGTGTCGGCGAACTGGCCGATGCGGCGACGGCACTCGACTGGCTGCAGGCCAAGAACCCCACCGCGTCGCAATTCTGGGTCGCCGGCTACGACTTCGGCGCCTATATCGGCATGCAGTTGCTGATGCGCCGGCCGGAAACCGACGGCTTCATCTCGGTGTCGCCGCCGACCAATGCCTATGATTTCAGCTTCCTGGCGCCCTGCCCGGCTTCCGGCATGTTCCTGCACGGCGGCAACGACTCGATCGTGCCGACCGCAGAGGTCGATCGCGTCGTCGCCAAGCTGCGCTCACAGAAGGGCATTGTCATTGAATCGGAAGTGGTCGAAGATGCCAACCACTTCTGGACTGACCGGCTGCCGGAAGTCGAAACCCGTGTCGGCGCCTATATCGACCGCCGCATGGCCGAAAAGAGCTAGGTCTACAGATTTGGGGGGACGTGATGGAATACGCGGCCAATTTCCTGCATGTCGTTGAAAAGAACGGCTTCACCTGGCTGAACGTGGCTTTCATTGTCTGGTTTGTGTGGGGCGTCCAGAGCCTGTACGTCGGGCTTAAGACCGGCGACTTCAATCCGCCCTGGTTTTTGAGCGGAGACAGGAAAGCCCGCCCCATCTTCTATTGGCTGGCGATTATGCTATCGCTTGTCGTCATCCTGATCATCCTGTTCGGCGCCCTCGGGTTTTACAACGACCGCATCAACAAACTATGGCCGTAAGTCCGATCATGCGGTCGATTGCGGACCGCCATGACGCCATAACTCCGCTCCACGTAGATTTGCTCTTGCAATTCTCGTCCGAACCGTCAGCAATCGGATCGACGGGCACCTGCCCGGAACGGGGACGATGAAGCGTGTGCAGACTATTCTTCCTGCCGGGCGTCGGCGGCGATCCGAACTTCTGGCGCGGCCTGGGCGATCTGCTGCCCGGTGACTGGAGCAAAACCTATTTCGGCTGGCCGGGCCTCGGCAGTAATCCGCCCGATCCAAACATCAATGCCTACGAAGACCTGATCGCGATGGTCGAGGTTCGCTTGCTGGAGACAAGCGAACCCGTCGACCTGCTGGCGCAATCCATGGGCGGTGCCATCGCCATGACCTTGGCCTTACGGCATCCTCGCCAAGTTCGGCGCCTGGTCCTTGCCGTGACCGCCGGCGGTATGGATATCGATGCTTTGGGCGCCACTGATTGGCGGCCGGAATACCGCCACGAATTCCCTCAGGTTGCCGACTGGGTGATATCCGACCGCCCCGATGTTTCCGCGCGGATTCCCGACATCCGCCAGCCCGCCCTGCTGATCTGGGGCGACAGCGATCCAATCAGTCCGCTTGCGGTCGGCAAGTATCTGGCTACCCACTTGCCGGATGCAAGCCTGCATGTATTGCCCGGCGGCGAACACGACCTGGTGCGCGCCCGGCCGCTGGAAATTGTCAGCCTGATCGAGCACCATCTCGCCTGACTCTGTGCTATACCGGCCGAGCCGGGCAGGCCAGAGGAGGTCGAACCATGTACATTTGTGGACTGGTCATTCCGGTACCCGAAGACAAGCGGGACGCCTATCGCCAATGGGCCGAGAACGGCGCGGCTGTTTTCAAGAAATACGGCTGCCTTGAGATTGTCGAGTCCTGGGAGGACCATGTTCCCGACGGCAAGCACACCGATTTCCGCAAAGCCGTGGCGGCAAAACCCGGCGAGAAGATCGTCTTCACCTGGCAGGTCTGGCCCGACAAGGAAAGCCTAGACGCCGCCGAAACCCGGATGCACGCCGACGGTGCGCTCGACTTCGACGGTGAACCGCCATTCGACGCCTCGCGCCTGATCCTCGGCTGTTTCAGTCCTATTAGCCTTATGGGTCGCAACTGATCCTGCTGCCATATATTGGCAGCAGGCGGCGTTAAACCGATCCAATCACAGGAGGTTCCTCATGAAAAAGACCTATCACGGCAGTTGCCATTGCAAGGCGGTTCGTTTCGAGGTCGATATCGATCTCAGCCATGGCACCGGCCGGTGCAACTGCTCGATCTGCAGGAAGCAGCGCAATTGGTCGATCGGTTTGAAACCCGCTGATTTTCGCCTGCTTTCGGGTGAGGACAATCTCGGCGACTATCAATTTGGCACGATGAGCGGCCATCACCGCTTCTGCAAGACCTGCGGCATCAACACCCACGGTCATGGCCATATACCGGAAATCGGCGGCGACTACGTGTCGGTCAAGCTGTCGGTGCTCGACGACATGAGCGAGGACGAGCTGGTCAATGCGCCGGTGCGCTTCATGAACGGCCGGGACAACGACTGGTTCCACACGCCACCAGAAACACGCTACCTTTAACTCGCCAGCGACTGCGCCCGGTGCGGCCGGTAGGTGACCCCGCCGGTTAGCGGCCGCTTGACGCCGGTTGTACCGGGGAACGAAATCGCCAGCCCCTTCAGCGAGCGCGCCGCCATATAGGCGAAGGCCTCCGCTTCGATGGCGCCGCCGCGCCAGCCCAAATCCTCGGCGGTTACGACCTTGGCAGGCTGAAGCGCCGCCCGGATGCGGTCAACCAGGAAGGTATTCTGCCGCCCGCCGCCAGCCAGGATGACCGACTTCGGCGCCGGACCAGTGGCGGCGATCCCCGCCAGCAGGCTCTGCGCCGTGAAGGCGCTGAGCGTCGCCATGCCGTCCTCGCACGACAGGGCGGCCACGCCGTCGAGATTGAAATCATAGCGGTCGAGCGACTTCGGCGCCGACGCCTGGAAATAGGGGTGCGCCATATAGGCCGCCAGCACGTCGGCGTTGGCCCGGCCCGCCGCCGCGATCCGCCCTTCATGATCGAAGTCGCCCCGCCCGTGCTTGCGCATCCATTGGTCCATCAACCCATTGGCCGGGCCAGTATCCAGTGCCGTCAGGCCCAGGTCTTCGCCGATACGGGTGATATTGGCCACCCCACCGAGATTGACCACGATGACAGGCAGTTCCAGTCCCGCCTTCTGCGCCAGCGCCCGGTGATAAACAGGCGCCAGCGGCGCGCCCTCACCGCCGGCATGCACGTCGGCCTGGCGAAAATCGCAGACCACGGTCGCGCCGGTGGCATCGGCGAAGGCCTGGCCGTCGAACAACTGCACCGTCCGGCCGATGACACCCTGCTTGGGCCGCTCGTGTAGCACGGTCTGGCCATGCACGCCGATGGCGTCGAAATCGCTGTATTTCAGACCATTTGCCCGCAGGAATGGATCCGCCGCCTCAAGATGGGTGCGGACGATAACCCGCCGCGCTTCGTCGAAGATCGCTGGCTCCGCCGCTCCGCGTGGCCACTGCAAGGCTGCCCGGATGGTTTCTTCCAGCACGGCCCGCGTCGCCGCCGGCATCGGCGCTTCCGCCCACGGTCCGAATTCGAGTTGCGCCTCGCCATCCGTGTCTATAACCGCCATATCGACGCCGTCGAGCGACGTTCCGGTCATAAAACCCAAAACTTTGAGCATGTTTAGCTCCCTGCTCTTGACGCCCGGCGGTTTTAGAGGGCACACACGGCCACCCTTTTAAAGCGACGATACCGATCATGAGCGCCTCTTTCAAATCCGATTTTCTGCGTACGCTTCAAGAGCGCGGCTACATCCATCAATGCACCGACGAGAGCGCGCTCGACGAACGCGCCGCCGGCTCGGTCATTTCCGCCTATGTTGGCTATGACGCCACCGCCTCCAGCCTGCATGTCGGCAATCTGATCTCGATCATGATGCTGCGCCGCCTGCAGCAAACCGGTCACAAGCCGATCGTCCTGATCGGCGGCGCGACGACCAAGGTCGGCGACCCGTCCGGCAAGGACGAAAGCCGCAAGATGCTGACCGAGGCCGATATCGACGCCAATCTCAACAGCATCAAGACGGCGTTCGAGCGCTACCTGACTTTCGGCGACGGGCCGACCGATGCCATGCTCGTCAACAATAACGACTGGCTGGCCGGACTAGGCTATATCGATTTCCTGCGCGAATACGGCCCGCATTTCACCATCAACCGCATGCTGACCTTCGATTCGGTCAAGCTGCGCCTTGAGCGCGAACAACCCCTGACCTTCCTCGAGTTTAACTACATGCTAATGCAGGCGACCGATTTCCTGCATCTCAACCGCCACCTGGGCTGCTCCTTGCAGATGGGCGGCTCGGACCAGTGGGGCAACATCATCAACGGCGTCGAACTGATCCGGCGCGTTGACCAGGCCCAGGCCTTCGGCCTGACGACGCCGCTCCTGACCACGGCGTCCGGCGCCAAGATGGGCAAGACCGCCGCCGGCGCCATGTGGCTCAATGCCGACATGCTGAGCCCATATGACTACTGGCAGTTCTGGCGCAACACCGAAGACGGCGACGTCGGTCGCTTCCTCAAACTGTACACCGACCTGCCCCTCGACGAGATTGCCCGCCTCGAGGCTTTGCAGGGCGCCGAGATCAACGACGCCAAGAAGGTGCTGGCCGACGAAGCCACCCGCCTGCTGCACGGCGCCGACGCGGCGCAGACCGCCCGCGACACCGCCCAAAAGGCCTTCGAACAGGGCGTACTATCGGCCGACCTGCCGACCGTCGAGATAGAGCGCCAGGCCCTGGACGAAGGCATCATGCTGGCGGCCTTGGCCACCCGCATCGGCCTGACCCAGTCGAACGGCGAGGCCCGGCGCCTGGCCCAGGGCGGCGGGCTGCGCGTCAACGACGTGGCGATCAACGACGGCAACCAACTGGTGACCGCCTCGGACCTGAACGGCGACGGTGTGATCAAGGTCTCGCAGGGCAAGAAGAAGATCCTGCTGGTCAAACCGGTTTAGACCTTCCGCCTAATTGCCGGAAGGCAAACGCGTTTCGTTGCGCAACTGGGCCAGCTTGTCCTTGATCGACGGCAGGTCGAGCGCCTTGATGGCATCCTTGCGGCCGGATTGCGCCGCCACCTTGATGAAACCAGGCATGATCACCGACAGGGGATTGACGCCGACTTGGGGCGTCTTGAAGGCGCCGTTGACGTCGTAGTGCAGGCCGACCAGGCCCAGGCCGTTGGAGCGCACGTCACCAAACAGGGCATTCACGCGATAGGCCGGGATCAGCGTGCCGTTAAGCGCCAGGCCCTGCCGCTTGAAATCAGTGGTGCCCCAGACATTGATCCCCAGCGCCTTGCCCTTCGCCCAGCCATTGCGCACGAACACGACATTGTCACGATAGCGCACCGGAAAATCGAAGTCGGTAAAGGCGATGCCTTCGCCGGTCAGGGTATCGTTCAGACCGGTCATTGACGCGACGGTCAGCAACTGGGCCAGGACCGGGATGCGCAGGAGACGGATATTCTCGCCGCGGATATCGGCGTCGATCTGGCCGTCCTGATAGGCGCCTTCAATGGTGCCTTCACCGCCGCGCAGGTTGGTCACGCCGCTAAGCGTACGCACGGCGTTGCCAAAATTGTCTGTGCGCAAGCTGAACAGGCTGTAAGTTTTTTCCGAGCGCAGGGCCAACGCGATAGGGCTGCCGTCGAGCGTACGCGCCGTTCCCTGCCCGTCCAGGCCGTTCTTGCCGTCCCAGTTGATATCGAGTTTTAGGCCGGTGAACGCGCCCTCCGCTGAGGTCTGCAAACGGTCGAGATTGACCACCATATGGGTCGGCGTCTGCGGCTCAGGCTTGGTCGGAGCGGCTTGCGCCGTCGCCATGATCAGGTGCGCCTGGTCCGGCGCTTCGCCTTGCAGCCACGGCCGCAGGTCGAGTTGGCTGCCGCTGATCGCCATGACATTGGTCTCCTGGCCGGGCAAAACGTAGTATTTGAACGTCGCGTCGATGAAGTCCTTCAAATAGACATTTGAAAAGTCGGCGAATTGCAAGTTGCCGTCGCCATCGAAAGACGCCCGCCCGTCGATCTGGACGCGCGCGCCCTGGCCAAGGATGCGCGACAGGTTGACACCCTTGATTGGCTGGCCCTGGCTGTCATTGCCTTGATCGTCGAAGCTGATGACCAACGTCGCCGCCTCGCCTGCCGGCTTGGTCCAGTCGGTAGCCCTTACGCCCAGCTCGGCCTGGGCGGCATCGACATTGAGCACCGCCGCCGGCATGCCCGGCGTGTCGTACAGGCTAAACACCATGGCCAGCGGCCCCTTGATACGCACCGGGTCCTGGCGATACCCGATGATGTCGCGCAACTGATCGGTCAAGGTACCGCGCACCTGCAGGCTGTACGGCATGTCGGCCTCGGCCGCGACGCCACGGTCGCGCGTCGGCATCGTGAAATCAATGTCTTGCCCGGCGATCTTCACCGTGCCTTCGAGGCGGCCTGGTATCTGCCGCCACAAGGCCGTGACCTCGACCGGTGCCTTGGGCAGGAAATAGCTCTTGGGCAGGCCCAGTGTCTCCCAATCATCCGGCTGCACCGTCATTTTCAAACGACGCAACAGTTCGTCGGTCCCGGGCTGTTCCGACCAGCCGAGCACGGCGTTCATCTGATCGAGCTTGATCAGGGCTTCCTTGGAATCGGCGTCGAGCGCGATATTGACGGTCAGATGGCGATCCTGGTGGAACACCGGCAGAGCGCCATACCCCAGCTCACGGGCTTCGTCGGGTGTGATGGTTGAGCGATAGACCAGCCGCGGAGTCTTGCCCTGGACGTAGGCGATATCACCGGTCAGCGCCTCGGCATCGATCTCGCCGCCCCAGATTTCCCCCGACCGCAAAAGGGATATCTTGGTCGGCAGTTCCGGCTTCAGGTGCTCGAAGATCGGCACGCCCTGCGCCTCCATGCCCGACGCCAGGGTGACGCCGTCGATGATCACCTGCGACGGCCGATCGGGGTCATCCGAGCCCTCGTTGGTCCAGCTGACATTCCCGCGGAAGATATCGGCCTCGACCGTGCCCTGACCCTTACCGCCATTGAGCACGAAACTGCCCTTGATCGGTACAGGCACGTGCGGATTGCCACCGAACTGGGCGGCGTTGAAGCTGCCCTTGAAATCGACGTGCTGGGCCTTCGGGACAAATTGCGTGGTATAGGAAATGTCGCCGGTATAGGGACCAAGTTTTGCTGGTCCCTTGACTTCCAGCTTGTCGGCCAGCAGGTCGCCGTGCACGTTCAACTCACCCCCGCTCAGGTCCCAGCCGAGCGCCGCCTGTTTCAGCCCAGCATCGGCAATGTGAGCATCGAACGTCAGCCCGAAGGTGTGGCTATTAATGTCGTGGAAAGTCGGGAACTCGATATCGACCCGCACCTTGGCCAGGCCGCTCATGCGCTCGCGATTGAGGCCGTGCGGCCCCAACTGGTTGTCCGCCAATGGATCGACCGCTTCGATGACATTGACCGCCGGCGTTTCGCTTTCCAGCCAGATATGCGTCTTGCTGTCGTGGTCGTGGAAGCTCGGCACCGACAGAGCGCCATGGCTGAGGACCACGTCGACCAACCGTCCGGTGCTGACGTCCATGGTGAAGCTGTCGCCCAGCAGGATGCCGTGGCCCTGCATGCCCTCCGCGTCATGCATCCGGTGCTCGATGCCCAGTTGCACGTTCTGGAAATCAAAATCGAGGCGCAGATTGTCGTTGCTCAAGTCGCTAAGTTCGCCCGGTTTGGCTTTCAGGACGAAATTGGCGTTGGAGAAATCGCCGCCCTTGATGCGCTCGATCAGATCGCTGCGCGTGATCGGTGACAGGTCCTCAGGCCAGAAGGCGAACACCTCATCTTTGGTGAAACGGCCCTTGATCTTGGCGGTCAGGTCGGCGCCGAGGCGGCCCTGATCGTCGGTATAGACGATGCCTTGCGATTCAAATGGCGCGCCGTTGAGGTTGCCGGTTCCGGTATCGATGCGCAAACGACGCAACCGCGGCGTAAAATTACCCTTAAAGTGCGCGCTGGTCAGGGTCTGGGCGGCGAAATCGTCGGCCAGGCGGCCCGTGGCACGCGGCCCGGCGAAGTCGAACAGGATATCGAGATCCTTTTTCTTTTTAACGTCTTCCGGCGAAATTTGCACCCAGCCGTGCAGGTCGGTATCAAGCAGGTGCGCCTTCAGACGGAACTTCTGGAACACCACGGTGCGGGTGGCGCTGGCATAGGTGGCGACGATGTTGGCGCCGTCGAAATCCTGGCGGGTGTGGCCGAGATCGACATGGCCGCTGCCCGCCGCCAAGTCGACATAGGCGCCCTCGAACCCCTTCTTGGCGCTGTATTCGACACGCGCCCGGCCGTTTACCGGCGCGTCAACCGCCGCCAGGTGATGTGTCACCCCGGCGGATGGAAAAACGCGTGACGGGATCAGGTTGCGGATGTCAGCGGTGATCGCCGCCGATTTCAACCCGACCTTGCCCTCTGCGGCGGCTTGCAGCGAGGCTCGGCCGCCCAGGCTGTCGATGGTCAGGTCAAGATGCGCCTTGAGTTTGCCGTGCAGCTTGGAAAAATCGATGGTCGCGACCTTGGCGGTCCAGTCCAGCGGCGCACCCTCCTGGATCAGCCGGAACTCACCATTCTTCAGCACGATCTGACGGGTGAAGCTGACAGGCCGCCCGAGCTGTTCCCGGCCCGTCAGATCGATCAACATTGGCCCCAGTTCACCGACCGCTTCCGGGCTGCCATGCGCTTCGAAACCCAAGTCATACTTGCCTTCGCGCGATACCGATGCGGCGACGAAGAAGTCCTCGGCCGTCAACCGCGCCGGGGCAAAGTGCGCCAGCAGCAGGCTATCGGCGGCCAGAGCCGTTTCCAGCTTGCCGGCGCGGGCGATGATGCGGTTCTTGTTGTCGAGGATGATCAGGTCGTCGAAGCGGAAGCCGACCGCCTTGGCGTCGTTGAACCAGACCAGATCAAGATGCTTGAGGCTGGCGTGCGTGTGCGGAAGCTGGCTTTCCAGGCGATTGATGATGATCGGCTTGATGAGGTCGACCCGGATCGGCCCCGAGGCCAGCCGCCAGCTTAGCAAGCCGACCATGACCACCACCCAGGCAAGCACGAACAGCCGCAGGCGTCCGGCCAGCGCCTCGAACAGTCGCTTGACGGACGCCAGTCCCTTGGCGGGCGCACGCGTGGAAGGGGCGGTATCGGGAATCGGCCTGCTCTTTTTTCGTTTTTTACCCACCAGCACATTGCCGTTCTGGTCCGAAGACCATAGACGACGCACACCAAAACGGGGTTAAGATGGCTGACAAATATGTCTTTTTCCGCTGTTTACGCACAGACCTGAGGCGATGTCATGGCAAAAGCGACAAAAACCGTAACTTCGTGGGTTCCTGACCCGTCTTTTTCGCCTTGGAGCGTGCCTGGGTTCAAACTTCCGGCGAGCGACGGCACAATTGTCTCGGACCGGGACCTGAAGGGCCACTGGACCGTGCTTTTTTTATACCCGACCGATGACACGCCAACCTGCACCAAGGAGGCCTGCGCCTTTTCAGATTCCTATTTGAAATTCAAGGCACTGGGCGCGAAACTTTATGGTCTGTCGAAAGACACGCTGAAAGATCATGGCAAGTTTGCAGCCAAGTACGGCCTGAAAATGCCTTTATTATCGGATGAAAGTACCGAAACCATAGCGGCCTTCGGGTCGTGGGGCGAAAAAAGCCTGTACGGCCGGACCTATATGGGCACCGACCGGTCGACCTTCATCATCGATCCCGAGGGAATGGTGCGCGCCGAATGGCGCAAGGTCAGAACCAACGGGCATGTCGAGGCCGTGCTGAGCGCCCTTGAAACCTTACTGACATAATTCCGGGCTAAATCCTCATCTTCCCCGTAAAGCGGAAGCGAGGCGGCAAGTTATTCGGCGGCCCGACGGGAAGCGTGGCCTAACTGTAACACGGCCGTAACCCATTTCTCACGGTGATGTGACGGCACCAATCTTGAACGGGATTGGACCGGCACTTTCATAATGGGACAGCGACAAAACAAAGTGTGGATAAGGACTTTGAACCAACTGTTTTTGTTGCAATTTCCGAAAATCTCGGGAAGTGCCGCGATTCGGACGCGAGTTACGCCTTGCGCACCGGCCGTCTCAAAGGCATACTTAATAAAAGGTTTAGGGTGTTGGCGGTAATGCGTAGAACAAGCGAACGCTTGGGTGACTGGATGGAGTCGATCTTTCCGGAACGTCACCTCTACATACGGTCGGGCGGGGAAACACGTGGCTTTGTTCTAAGCCCGGGGAAACAATTTTTCTTGGCCTTCTTGCTGGCTGCCGGTTTGACCTGGCTAGCCATCTCGACCGGATTCACTGTATTCTTCGCCGCATCGCAAGGCGCCGCTTCCGAAAACCAGATGAAGATGCTCAAGGCCCAGTCGGAACGCTGGGTCGCCGATCGCCAGGCCCGCCTCGACATCGCCACCCAGCACCTTTCGGAAAGTTCCGGCTCGCTCGACGAACTGGCCAACACCGTCACCAAGCGTCACCAGGCGTTGATCTCGATCCTTAAGGATTTCAAGGGCGTGCCTGGCGCCGCCGCCGCCCTGGCCCCCGCCCCCATCGATGACAGCCTGCCGCCGATCGAGCGCATCTATTCGGTGCGCGCCGAACAGGAACGCATGGTTACCCAGGCCGAGATCTTCGCCAAGACCCGCGCCGAGCGCCTGCGCCTGGCCTTCCGCCTGGCCGGCCTGAACCCGGCCTCGTTCTCCAACAGCAACCAGGGCGGCCCGCTCGCCGGCAATGACGCCAAGCAGCTGGCAGCCATCCTTGGCGTCGACGAAGACTTTGCCGAACGCGTCAGCAATGCCGCCAACGATCTTTCCGACATGCGCGGCCTGCAACAGAGCTCCGAGCGCATTCCGTTCGGCCGTCCGACCATCGGAACGCGTGAGACGTCGGGTTTCGGTCTGCGCCTCGATCCGTTCACCCATACGCCGCACCTGCATGAAGGCCAGGATTTCGCCGGGCCTTATCTGACGCCGATCTACGCCACCGCCCCGGGCATCGTGTCCTTCGTCGGTGTCCGGACCGGCTACGGCAACGTCGTGGAAATCGACCACGGCAACGGTTTTACTACCCGCTACGCCCACCTCGCTTCCTACATCGTCCATCCGGGTCAACGCGTCGCGCTTGATCAGCGTATCGCCTCGATGGGCAATACTGGCCGTTCGACCGGCACCCATCTGCACTACGAAGTGTGGATCAACGGTCGCCCGCAAAACCCCGCACGCTTTTTGAAGGCAGGAGACTATGTTCAACAAAACTAACAAGCAGCCCGCGCAACCCGCCGCGGCGCCGAAGCCCGCCCCCGTGGCGCCGGTCGACACGCCGAACGTCAACTTCAACAAGAAGCCGACCTCCACCCCGATGGGCGGCGCCAAGCCGTTCTCTTCCGTCGGTTCCGGCCTGATGGTCGACGGCAACATCACCGGTTCAGGTGACTTGCACCTCGACGGCACCGTCAAGGGCGACGTCAAGGTCAGCCATCTGACGGTCGGTGAGTCCGGCAATATCGAAGGCAAGGTCGAGGCCGAAACCATCGAAGTCCGTGGCCGCATCGTCGGTTCGATCCAGGGCCGTCAGATCAAGCTGCAAGCCACGGCTTACGTCGAAGGCGACATCACTCACGAAACCCTTGCGATCGACGTTGGCGCCTACTTCCAGGGCCGCTGCCTGCAGCGCCGCCCGGCGGAATCGCAGTCGGTCAGCTCGCCGGCTGCTCAGGTCGGCAACGACTACGGCGTCTCGCCCGTCGCCGCGCCGAGCACCACCAGCACGCCGACCCCGGCATCGGGTTCGGGCATGTCGAACTACGACATGAGCGCCCTGTCGGACCTGAACTAGGTTCCGGTTAGGCCGTAAAAGAACATAGTCGACGAACAAGCCGGGGAAGGCCTGATCCTCCCTGGCTTTTTCATTGCATATTTTCCGGTCCGGGCCGATGGTAGCCCCGATTCCGCCACAGCTTCCGTTAGCCGAGCATGCCCGAAGACACGCCCTATCAGCGCCCGCCCCTGAACCTGCAGACGCTCGGCTTCATCCTGCGGGAGACGATGCGCGAATGGAACGACGACAAGGTGCCGCGGCTTGGGGCGGCGCTGGCGTTCTACAGCATGTTGTCGGTCGGGCCGCTCCTGCTGATCGTTATTTCGGTGGCCAGCGCCGCGTTCCAGCACGACCAGGTGGCGAACTACATGTTCGACGAGATCCGGCGGTTGGTCGGCCAGCCCGGCGCCGATGCCATCCGCAACATACTGGCTAATTCGCACAATCAGAAGACCAGCTATATTGCGACCGCGATAGGCGTTGTGACGCTTGTTGTGTCGGCGACCGGGTTTTTTGCCCAGCTTCAGGATGCCTTGAACGCCATCTGGAATGTCGATGGTGATATTCATTCCGACATCACCAGTTTCATCCGCAAGCGCATCCTGTCCTTCGCCATGATTTTGGGGATCGGCTTCCTGCTGCTGGTCGGACTGGTGATTTCGGCGGCCCTGGCGGCGATCAGCGCCTTGCTGGCCGGGATCATGCCGGAGGTGCTTCTGCACTTGCTGAACCTGATCGTGTCGTTTTCGGTCATCACTGTACTGTTCGCCATGATCTTCAAGATTCTGCCTGACGTTGACATCAAGTGGCGGGATGTCTGGATCGGCGCCGCCATCACGGCCTTGCTGTTCACCTTCGGCAAGCAATTGATCGGGTTGTATCTCGGCCGGAGCGCCTTCAGTTCGACCTATGGCGCGGCTGGATCGCTGATCGTCGTGCTGGTCTGGATCTATTATTCGGCGCAAATTTTCTTTATCGGCGCCGAATTTACCCAGGTCTATACGCGGTATATGGGCCGGCAGATCGTGCTCAAACGGGGCCGGCGGAAGAAGGTGGTGAACACCGCGAAGGAAAACTAACGGGCCTTTCTTTCTTCCTCTTACCTCGGCCTCTTCGGGCGAGGTAAGAGGAAGAAAGAAAACAAGGTTTTGTGGGGTCGCGGACCCCACACCCCATTAGTTAGCTTCGGCGGCATCCCGCGTCACCCCGACCCGTTGCGCCAGCGACGCGGCCATGAAGGCATCCAGGTCCCCATCCAGAACCCCCTGCGTATCCGACGTCTCGACATCAGTCCGCAGGTCCTTGACCATCTGATACGGTTGCAAGACATAAGACCGGATCTGGTGTCCCCAGCCGATATCGGTCTTCTGATCGTTCAAGGCCTGAGCGGCCGCCTCGCGCTTCTGCAGCTCCATTTCATACAACCGCGCGCGCAGCATCTTCCAAGCCTCGTCGCGGTTGGCGTGCTGCGACCGCCCGGCCTGACAGGCCACGGCGATCCCGGTCGGGAGGTGCGTCAAACGCACGGCCGAATCCGTCTTGTTGATGTGCTGACCGCCGGCACCCGAAGCGCGATAGGTATCGGTCCGCACATCCGACGGATTGATATCGATGACAATGGCGTCATCGACAACCGGATAGACCCACACCGAAGCAAATGACGTATGCCGCCGCGCATTGGAATCGAACGGCGAAATCCGCACCAGCCGGTGCACGCCCGCCTGGTCTTCAGCCAGCCATAGGCATTCTCGCCCTTGATCTGCAGCGTAACCGACTTGATGCCGGCCTGTTCCCCGACCGTTTCTTCTTCGACCTCGACGGTCATGCCGTGCGCCGCCGCCCAGCGCGTATACATGCGCAACAGGATACCGGCCCAATCGTTGGACTCGGTGCCGCCGGCGCCGGAATTGATTTCGAGATAGGCGTCATTGCCATCGGCTTCGCCCGATAGCAGGGCCTCAAGCTCCGCCCGATCGGTGCGCGTCTTAAGCTTCTTCAGCATTTCGCGCGCTTCCTCGATCAGGCTTTCGTCACCCTCCAGGTCGCCCAGTTCGGCGAACTCGATGGCGTCCTTCAGTTCCTTCTCGATCGTCTGAACCGCTTCGACGGAGGCCGACAGCTTCGACCGCTCACGCGACACCGCCTGCGCCTGCTCCGGATTGTCCCACAGTGTCGGGTCTTCGACCCGGGCATTGAGCTCATCAAGACGTCTTAAAGCGACATCCCAGTCAAAGACGCCTCCTGAGCAGACCGATGGACTGCTCGATCTCGGAAGCGCTGCTTTCGATATCCAAACGCATGGGGAATCCTGAAATCCTTTACGCCATCGCGGCGGGAGAGCCGGATGTAACGGGCGCCGCGCCAGATTTCAAGCCAGTTTTCAAGGCCTTTGATCAGGGGACTTCGCGGCGCGAAAGATGCAAGATCATCAGCCCCAGGCAAATTCCGCCGCCGGTCAGCCCAACCCATTTGGCGTTGACCCATGCATCGACATGGCTGAGCGTCGCATAGGGCGTAATCGACGGAATGAACATCATCCAGTCCTTTTCCGGCCCGATCATCGGCGCGGCGATCATGCCGGCGATTTCTATGACGATCAAACCCGCGCTGAGCATGACCAACGGAATCATCGACTGGAACCGCAGCCCAGCCCAGGCTTGTAGCGCCACCATCCAAAACCCGCCCATCAGAACCAGCCCGACGTTGGTGAACAGCTCCCTCACATCAGCCGAGTCGTTGTAAGGATGACCGGACACGGTGTGGATTTCACCGGCGCCCAGCAACATTAGGCCAAGCAGCCCAGCCGAACCCGCCACGGCCAGCAAAATGAATATCGCCTTGGCGCCATAGACCTGCCACCAGGCGGTTCGAAGCGACAAGGCATACGACCAGGCTCGCGTGCTGTGTTCCGCCTGTGAAACGATCGTCGCGACCGCCATCGCCATGATCGGAAACATGAAAATCGCCCACACCCGCAAACTCAAGCTGAACAGCAGCTTCCAGCTCCATGCCGCCGCTACGATCTTGGCGCGCGCCGCATCTTGCGCGGCGATCTGCGCCGCCGTGAAATGCACGCGGGGATGCACCGGGGGCGATTGGGCGACATGCACAATGAACATCTGAAGCAAGGCGATGAGGACAACTGTGAGCAGCGGGAATCCAATAATGACGCCGATCACGTTGCTCCGCCGCAGTTTCAGCCATTCCGCCTGAAAAAGTCGCATCACTGCCCTCCCTGCGGGCCACGCAGCATGTACAGGTCTTCCAGTGTCGTCCGGAGCATGCGGATTTCGAAGGGCACGCAACCGTTTTCGACCAGGTAGCGGTTGATATCCGTCAACACGTCTCGCGGTGGCGCGGAACCAGCGACTTCGAGCACCACGGTTTCGGCGTCTCGGATTTCACACTTCATTCCCTTGGCGGCCAGAAGCTTCGCCGCCTCCGCCGAATCCTGCACTGAAATCGACGCTGTGCGCTGCGACTGCTGCTTGAGCGCCGCCATGTCACCCTGCATCACCAGGCGCCCCTTGTCGAGGATGCCGATATGCGAGGCGATCTCCTCGACTTCCGCGAGCAGATGGCTTGAAACGAACACCGTTACATCCTGCCGGGCGGGCAAGGCGCGAATCAGTTCCCGGAACGCCCGAATACCCTCCGGGTCGAGGCCATTGGTCGGTTCGTCCAGTATAAGCAGGCGCGGCCCGCCCAGGAGCGCGCGCGCGAGGCCCAAGCGTTGTTTCATGCCTTGCGAATAGGTCTTGGCGATCTTGCCGGCGGCGGCGGTCAGTTCGACCACCTCCAGCACCCGGTCGACCTCTTCGCGGCCGGCGCCCGTCAACAGCCGCGCCACTTCGAGATTTTCCCGCCCGGTCAGGCGTTCATAAAGCGCCGGCGCCTCCACCATCGAACCGATCATGGCGGCTGTAACGCCGCGCTGACGCGCTACATCATGGCCGAAAACGACGGCCCTGCCTGTGGTCGGCCGGATCAGGCCCAGCAACATGCGGATCGTCGTGGTCTTGCCCGCGCCGTTCGGCCCAAGGAAACCATAGACGCTGCGGGCCGGAACGCGCAAAGCCACATCGCTGACGGCGGCTGTCCGGCCGTAAATCTTCGACAATCCCTCTGTCTCGACCGCATTTTCCAAGGATATTCCCCCTTCCCTGTGATGCCGTGATCGCCTCGTCCCTAGTAGAGATTAGCCGGATCATCCGGCTTCTTGGCGGTTTCCGGCGGTGGTGCCTCATCGCTCGGCGACGGCGGCGCGTTCTCCTCGGTGCCGGCTTTCCAGGCGTCATTGTAGGGACGCGGCCCGCCCTCATCCGACGACGAACTGCCGACTTGCGGCTCAGTACCCGGCTTGAACGCCTCTTCAATACCATGAATGGTCACATAGACCGCATCCTTCGGCCGGTTGAAGTCGCGCTTCGGCCGGTTGGCGTAGGCGTGCTGCATGAAGTCGATCCGGATCGGCAGCGCGGCCACCGCCCCGGTTTCGTGTTCGCCCAGGCTACGGTTGTCGTCGAACCCGACATAGACGCCGGCCACCAGGTCCGGTGTGAAGCCCATGAACCAGGCCGAGCGGTAATTATTAGTCGTGCCGGTCTTGCCACCGATCGGGAAGCCCAGCGAATGCGCCGCCGCCGCCGTGCCGCGGATGGTCACGCCCTGCAGGAAGCTGTTCATCTGATAGGAGGTGATCGGATCCATGACCTGGACACCTTGCGGCAACAGGCGCGGGCTTTCCAGCCCGTCAAACGCATCGGTGCACGCCGCCGGACAGGTCCGCTCGTCGGCCTTGTAGATCACCTTGCCGTCGCGATCCTGGACCTCGTCGATTAGGTGCGGCTTGACCCGACGGCCACCGTTGACGAACATCGAGTAGGCGTTGGCCAGGCGATAAGGTTGCACCTCACCCGCCCCCAGCACCATCGACATTTCCGGCGGCATACTGTCGAGCACGCCGAAGTCGTTGACTATCTTGTCGGTGATCGGCTTGATGCCGACCTTCTGCGCCAGGTGCACCGTCATCAGGTTGCGCGACAGCTCGATACCGCGGCGGATCGGCTGTGGCCCCATATAGTCGTGCTCGTAGTTTTCCGGCGTCCACATCTTGCCGTCGCCGCCCATCATCGACACCGGCGAATCATCAACGATCGAGGCCGGCGTGAAGTCCTTCTCCAGCGCGGTCGCATAAACGAACGGCTTGATCGACGAGCCCGGCTGGCGCTGCGCCTGGGTGGCGCGGTTGAACTTGGACAGCGAGTAGGAATAACCGCCGACCATGGCCTCGATGCGGCCGGAATAGGGATCGAGCACCACCAGCGCGCCGTTGACGATCGGCACCTGATGCAGGCGGTAAACGCCTTTGGATTCCTGGGAGACATAGATCAGGTCGCCGGTCTTCAGGCCCTTGCCGGCTTGCGCCCAGGCCAGGTCTTCACCGCGCAGCTCGCCGGAGCTGCCGTCGATGGCGCGTACGCTGCCACCTTTTTCGACCATGGCGATTTGCCAGTCCGGCCGCTCGGACGGCGCGCGCGACTTGTCCGGCAGCGCTTCTTCTGAACGCACTGCCTCGTTTTCCCAGTTCTGTGACACCGGAATATTGCCCCACGCCCCGCGCCAGCCATGGCGACGGTCATAGGTTTCCAGACCGTTCATCAGGGCCTGCAAGGCCATGGTCTGCAGCCGCGGATCGAGGGTGGTCTTGACGTAATAGCCCTGTGTATAGATGGCGTCGTGATCGGCGAACAACAGCTTGGCGCGGCGCTCGACCTCGGAAACGAAATAGTCGGCGTCGTGGTACTTGGCGCGCTCCGGCTTGGCCTGGATAACCAGGTCTTCCTGCATTGCCGCCATGGCCTGCTGACGAGTCACCCAGCCGGCCTTGTCCATTTCGCCGATCACCCAGTTGCGCCGGGCAATGGCCGCTTCCTTGTGATTTGACGGCCGGTAATTTTCCGGGCCCTTCGGCAGAGCGCCGAGGTAGGCCATCTGGGCCAGGGTCAGCTCATCGACCGACTTGCCGAAATAGTTGAATGCCGCGGCGCCGACACCATAGGAACGATATCCGAGATAGATGTCGTTGAGATAGAGCTCGAGAATCTGCTCCTTGCTCAGCGACGCTTCCAGCCGGCGCGCCAGAATGACTTCCTTGAGCTTGCGGCCCAGGGTCCGTTCGTTGTTGAGCAAGAGGTTCTTGGCGACCTGCTGGGTGATCGTCGAGCCGCCCTCGAAGCGGCGACCGCGCAGCAGGTTAAAGATGTTCTTGGCCATGGCGCGGGACACGCCGCCGACGTCCACCCCGTTATGGGTGAAGAAGTTGCGATCTTCGGCGGCCAGGAAAGCCTCGGCCAGTTGCGGTGGAATGCGGCTATAGGGAACGTAGATACGCCGTTCCTGGCCATATTCGCCGATTAAGGTGCCGTCCCAGGCGAAAACGCGCGCCGAGGTGGTCGGGTGGAAGTCAGCCAGTTGCGAACCGTCAGGCATGTCATGGAACAGCCATGCGGCGTAAATGGCCACGGCGAATCCGGCGATGGCCACGGCGGTCATCACGGCGACGCCCGCCATCGCAAACCAGCGCTCATACGTCTTGACCAAAGGACCTCCGCACCCGCCGCGCGCGCCGTCGCACGGTCCGCCATCTGCTACGTCTTAAAGCGCATCCGAAAAGTGTGACGCGGTTTTCGGATAAGATGCGCGTCAAACAACTGTGTAGCAAAAGAGCCTATCAAGGCAAAGCTATTCCGCGAAATTTCCGCAAGGCTTCGCCGCTGTGGCGAAATGGCCATGGCGCCGGACACTCTGCGTCAAAGGAAAAGCCCCACCGTTTCCGGCAGGGCTTTCTCAACAGGCGTTCCCAATTTTGTATTTTTTCTGGCCGTTGGCGGCTCTCGTTAACGCAATCCTGCAAGCGAAGCATATTTGACGTCGTTGGCGAAATACTGATCGATCGCCTTGGCCACCTGCCCCATCATCACCTCGCGGTGGCGCGAATCGGCCAGCATCTGCTCGTCATTGGCGTTGTTGACGAAGCCCATCTCCAGCAACACCGCCGGAACGTCCGGCGCCAGCAAGACGACGAAGCCGGCCTGGCGCAGATTGGTCTTCAGCAGCGGCGTCGAGTCGCCGATATGGTCCATGACCAGCTGGGCGAAGGTTGCCGAACGGTTCTTGGTAGCGCGTTGCGTCAGGTCAATCAGGATACTCTTGACCACCTGATCCGACGGCAGATCGGCGAGAGACCAGTCACCCTTGACGGCTTGCGCCTTCTTGGCGGCGCGTTCCGTGCCGGAATCCGACAAAGTGTAGATCGAAGCGCCGCTGGTCTGGCCGTTGCCGCCCGAGTCCGAGTGCAGCGAGATGAACAGGTCAGCATTGGCCGTGCGGGCGATGCGCACCCGGGCCGGCAGGTCGACGAAGCTGTCGGTGTCGCGCGTCATGATGACCGTGTAGCGGCCGGTCTTTTCCAGGGCGTCACGCAGCGCCTTGGCCGCAGCGAGGTTGACGTCCTTTTCCATGATGTTCTTGCCGATGGCGCCGGAATCCTTGCCGCCATGGCCGGCGTCGATAACGACGATCTTCTTGGCCGGACGCGTGGCGGCGGCGAACACCTGATCGGCGGTCGGCGACGGCGTCGTCACGGCCGGGACCGGCGCGGCCGGCAAGGCATTGGTGTCGGCATCCTGCGGCACCACGTCGATGACGTAGCGATAGACGCTGATGCCGTCCGCGGGCGGCAGCAGGAAGCGGCGATAGATACGCGCCCCGCTCTTGAAATTGAGGCGCAGTTTGACGCCGCCCATCTGGTTTTCCAGCTTCCAGTCGCTGACCAGACCCTGGCCCTGGCCGGTCATGGTCTTGCTGACCTGGACCTTCTGCAGCGACAAGACCTGCTTGGCGTGATCACTGTCATCGGTCACGGCGTCGGCCGCGGCGCTCTTTTGCAGTTCGATCACCACCCGGGTGGTCGAGCCGCTGCCGCCCATGCGGACGCGCACAACGTCGCCGCCGGCCGACTTGGCCTCAGCGAAAGCGCCACAGGCGCCAAATGAAGTAGAGAGAACACCGGCGGCTAGAAAGGCCCACCATATCTTAGGTTTTCGGTTGAAAAATTTCAGCCGACGGAACATTCGATACCCCACGCAGCACATATTTTGTGTTTTTGATAGCCGAGCTTCTTTTTGAAGTTGGACCACTATGCCTCAACTGCGTAGAGATACGATTAAGAGGCATGGTTAGCCCCAGTTTAACAAGATTGCTTGCTAATGGGTTAACGGCGGCGGACAAAATGACGTTCGTGTGACGCGCCCTCTCACTTCAGGCCCCGACCACAGTGTGATGCTTTCGCAATAGCGCAAGAAATAGGTTGACGATCCACGCAATTTGCCGACATGTTGCAAATCGGTACCGCCAGTTCCCGCGTCCGGCGAAAGCGCAGACTTGACCCCCGACGCAAAACCGGCGGACCTTGTGATGACAGGCCTGCGACACTATCTCGTTGTCAGGTGTCCGGCGGACCACGGTGGCGATGAAACCTTGGACGCGGCTCCGGGACGGTTATTTCGTCCAGGCATGGACATCACGATGTTATCTGAGTGCGCAGCCTTAACGGCCGTGCGCAAACCCGAGTAGAACCAATATCTTATGGCCAGCGCCTTGACCCTCCTCTTAAGGTTAGAAGCACCGCGTAGCTGCGTTGCCGTCAAGTTTGCGCGCCGCAAAACCCCCTATCAGCGCCCCGCCCTTGCCGTCCTCCGGTCCGCCGGAAGGTCCGCGCCCGCGTCCCGGCGCTCCGGAGATCCTTTTAATGTCCAAAACCATGTTAATCGACGCGACGCACACGGAAGAGACCCGTGTTGTCGTGCTCAACGGCCAAGAGAACAACAAGGCCCGCGTTGAAGAATTTGACTTCGAATCCCTGAGCCGCAAACAGCTTCGCGGCAATATCTATCTCGCCAAGGTTACCCGCGTCGAACCGTCCCTGCAGGCGGCGTTCGTCGAATATGGCGGCAATCGCCACGGCTTCCTGGCCTTCAACGAAATCCACCCGGATTACTACCAGATCCCGGTCGCCGATCGCGAGAAGCTGATGGCCGAACTGGCCCAGCAGGCCGCGCATAACAACAACCATGATGAAGATGGCGACGAGGACGAGGACGAAGACGATCACGGCGACGACCTGCCTGACGAAGAGCGCCGCCTGCGCCAGCATCTGATCCGCCGCTACAAGATCCAGGAAGTCATCAAGCGCCGCCAGATTCTGCTCGTCCAGGTCGTCAAGGAAGAGCGCGGCAACAAGGGCGCAGCCCTCACCACCTATCTGTCGCTCGCCGGCCGCTATTGCGTCTTGATGCCGAATACGGCGCGCGGCGGCGGCATTTCGCGCAAGATCACCAACGCCGCCGACCGCAAGCGCCTCAAGGCCGTGGCTGGTTCGCTCGACGTTCCGCACGGCATGGGCCTGATCGTCCGCACCGCCGGCGCCAAGCGGACCAAGATCGAGATCAAGCGTGACTATGATTACCTGCTGCGGGTTTGGGAAACCATTCGCGAGCGGACGCTGAAATCCAACGCGCCGGCGTTGATCTACGAGGAGGAAGACCTCGTCAAGCGCGCCATTCGCGACCTGTTCGACAAGGATTTCGACGGCGTGCTGGTCGAAGGCGAGGAAGGCTACCGCTCGGCGCGTGAATTCATGCGCATGATCATGCCGTCCCAGGCCAAGAAGATCCAGCTGTACAAGGCCAATTCGCCGCTGTTCGCGCGTTACGGCGTCGAAGATCTGATCTCGAAGATCTATTCGCCGGTCGTGCCGCTGAAATCGGGCGGCTATCTGGTCATCAACCAGACCGAGGCCTTGGTCGCCATCGACGTCAACTCGGGCAAGTCGACCAAGGAACGTAATATCGAGGCGACAGCGCTCAAGACCAACCTCGAAGCCGCCGAAGAAGCGGCGCGCCAGATGCGCCTGCGCGACCTGGCCGGCCTGGTGGTCATTGACTTCATCGACATGGATGAAGCCAAGAACAACCGCGCCGTCGAGAAGAAGCTCAAGGACGCCCTGGCCGAGGACCGCGCCCGCATCCAGATGGGCAAGATCTCCGGCTTTGGCCTGATGGAAATCAGCCGCCAGCGCCGCCGCACCGGCGTGCTGGAAGGCACCACGGTCCCCTGCCCGCACTGCGAAGGCCAGGGCCGTATCCGCAGCGTCGATTCCGCCGCCCTGTCGGCCATGCGCACCATCGATCTTGAGGCCATGCAGAACGGCGCCGGCGCCATCACGGTCAAGCTGCCCATGGCCGTGGCACTGTACATCCTTAATGAAAAGCAGGCCCACCTGGCGCGGCTGCGCACCGAATGGGGCCTGAAGGTCAATATCGAGATCGACACCGACCTCAGCCACACCGACCTGCAAATCGTCCGCACCGTGCATGCTTCCGAAGTCGATTTCGTTCCGCCCGTCCGGCCGGAGCCGGTGGCCTTCGACACCTCGATCGACGATGGCGTGGAGGATGACGAGGCCGACGAAGACGAAGCCGCCATCGAACGCGAGGACACCGACGACGACGAGGCGTCTGAACGGCTGGAAAGCCGCGAGGGCCGCGAAGGCGGTCGGGGCCGCAACCGCCGCCGCCGCCGCCGTGGCGGTCGCGACCGCGATCGTGACAGCGAAGCCGAAGCCGCTTCCGCCGACGGCGAAGAGGATGAAGACGGAGACGAAGCGGGTGAAGGCGATGACGACGGCGATTTCCGTCGCGGTCGTGGACGCCGCCGCCGGGGCCGCCGGGGCGGCCGCCGTTCGGGCTTCGAAAACCGACCGCGCGAACCCTACAGCTGGGTGCGCGCCCGCACGCCGTCGCTTGAGGCGCCCTATGTCTGGATCGATCCGTTCGATGAGCAGCAGCGCCGCTTCGAGCAGCGCCCGGCGCGTAACGAAGCGCCGGCCGATTTCCGCGAAGGCGCGCCTTCGGTAAAGGGTACGTCGGCGCTCGGCGCGGAAAATACGCAACCGACTTCGCTTGTGCCGGAAGAGCTGCGCAACCAGCCGGCACCCAAGCGTCAGCGGCCGCCACGCCGCGGTCGCAATGTCGCCAGCGAGGCACCGGAAGCGGGCGCTGAGGTGATAACGCAGCCTGCCGACGTCGAGGTCGCCGCCGAGGAACTGCCACCGGTTACCGTCAAGAAGACCCGCTCGCGCAAGGCAGCCGTCGCCGAAGCCGCGATCGAGACGCCCGCCGCTGAAGCTCCGGCTCCGGCGCGCAAGGGCCGGTCGCGCAAGGCCGCGGCCGAAACGCCGATTGCCGAAGCCCAGGAAACGCAGGTCGAGACGCTCAAGCCGGTGATCGTTGCGCCGGAACCGACGGTGCAACCGGTCGCCGAAAAGCAGCTGGAACCTGCCGTGCCGGAAATCGATCCGAACGAGATCGTCGGCGCGCCGGAAAAGCCCAAGCGCGGCTGGTGGCGGCGGTAATACGCGCTTTGATAAAAAGCGCGACAGGCAAAAGCTCTTGCCGGGGCGTTACAAACCGCCCCGGCGCACGCCTTAGATTTGTCATGCTTGCCGCCTAGACACGTCTATGCGCGGCAGGGATCGCCGCTGTCAGGGTCAGACCGAATGTTCGACGCTCGCAAGCCAACCGCAGCCAAGGCTTTTCTTCGCAAGACCCTGCGCACCGCCACGGCCGTGGTTTTGAGTTTCAGCCTGACCTTCGCCGCCGCGCCGCACGCAGCCTTTGCCCAGGATGACGACGGTGAAACGCAAAGCGTCATCCGCGACACCGAAGTCGAGATGTTCCTCAAGGACCAGACCAAGCCGGTGCTGACCGCCGCCGGGCTCGATCCGGACAAGGTGCATTACTTGCTGATCGCAAGCAATGATCTCAATGCCTTTTCCACCTTCCGTCTGGTCATCGGCCTCAATACCGGCCTGATCATGGAGGCCGATACGCCGAACCAGCTGTTCGGCGTCATCGCCCACGAAACCGGCCACCTCAGCGGCGGCCACATGATGCGCACCGACGAGGTCGAACGCGCCGCACGGGCGCCGACGGCGATTTCACTGGGCTTGGGCATCATCGCCGCCATGGCCGGCGCCGGCGACGCCGGCATGGCCCTGGCCGCCAGTTCCTCGCAGTTCGGCGCCCTCAACGCCTTGCACTATATGCAGACCGAGGAATCTGCTGCCGACATCGCCGGCGCCAAGGCCATGGAACGCGCCGGCATGTCGGGCAAGGGTCTGGTCGACTTCTTCTACAAGTTCCGCAACGTCGAAACCTTCAGCCACGCCGAGCGGTACGAGTTCTTCCGCACCCACCCACTGTCGCGCGAACGCATCCAGGCGCTCGACGGCTTCGTGCGCAAGCAGCCCCACTACAGCCAGGTCGACAGCCCCGAAACCATCGCCAAGTTCGCCATCGTCAAGGCCAAGCTGTCCGGCTTCCTTAACGATCCGCTAAAGACCTTCCAGCTTTATCCGGAAACCGACACCTCCTATCCGGCACGCTATGCCCGGGTGATCGCCACTTATAAGCAGGGTAAGTGGGATGACGCGCTTAAGCAGCTCGATGGTTTGCTCCAGGAGCAGCCGGACAATCCCTTCCTGTGGGAGCTGAAGGGCCAGATCTATTTTGAGACCGGCCGTCCGGCCCTGGCCAAGCCCGCCCACGAAAAGTCGGTGGCCTTGATGCCGACGGCGCCCCTGCTGCGCGTCAATCTCGGCCAGACCCTGATTGCGCTTGGGGATAAGGATGACCTCAATGAAGCCGTCATGCATCTGAATGAATCGGTCAAATACGAGGAAGACGACGGTTTCGCCTGGGAACAACTCGCCCAGGCCTATGACGCGTTGAAACAGCCCGGCATGGCCCGCCTGGCCACGGCGGAAGCGCAATTCTACGAAGGCGACTACAATGCCGCCCGCACCTCGGCCGTCTGGTCGCAGAAATATTTCGACGCCTCGTCGCCGGAATTCCGCCGCGCCCGCGACATTGTCATGGCCACGTCGTCCGAATTGGGTGTATTGCCGGTCGAAGGTGAGACCAAGCGGTCGCGCCGTCCCGGCGGCGGCACCTGATTTTCCGTTTTTTCATAGTTGTTAAATGACCGATCCAGACACGCCCCAAGAGACGAAAATGTCTGAAAATCCTGCGCCTGAGCTGGCGAAGTCCAGCCTGTTCACCCAGGCCAATATCACGACCGCACTGGCCGTTTTGGCGGTCGTGTTAGCCGGCGCACCGTATATGGTGCCACAGCTTCAGTCCTGGCAGGTGGAAAAGGGCCTGATGGCGCGCCCCACCGTTCTGGTCGACGCCAGCAAGGCCCTGCAGAAGCAACAGATGGCGCAGTCCGCCAAGGCCGACCGCCTGGCGATCAACGCCCACCGTGAGTCGATCTTCAACGACAAGAGCGACCCGGTCATCGGCAAGGGCCCAATCAAGGTGGTCGAATTCCTCGACTACCAGTGCGCCTATTGCCGGGCGGCGACGCCGGCCGTCCGGGACTTTCTGGCGGAAAATCCGGACGTGCAACTGGTGGTCAAGGAATATCCGATCGTCCACCCGGACAACTCCGCCGCCTTGGCCGCTTTGGCCATCGCGGCGTCGCGCGCCGGCAAATACGAAGCCGTGCATTACGGCTTCCTGGGCCATGACTTCCATCCGGAAATCCCCAATGCCCGGATCGCCGGCGACGTTGACGCGATCACGGCCAAGGCAGGGCTCGATCCGGCGGCGCTCAAGGAAAGCATGAAGGATCCAGCTATCCAGGAACAGATCAACCGGACGATCAATCTCGGCATCAGCCTGGGCATTAACGGCACGCCGACCTTTATCGTTGGCGACCAGATGGTCAATGGCGCCGACATCACCGCCCTGCAGAACGCTGTCCAGGCCCAGAGAGCAGCCAGTAAGAAGGCCGGCTAATACGCTCAGCGCTGCGTCAACGCCCGGCTATCGGAATCCTTGCTGCATTTTTCCTGCGCCGGTGGACACGGCTTGGCGTCGGTCCCGCCATCCATCAACAACAAATAACAGCCGCTCAGACTGCACGACAGGGCGCACGCCAAGCCAACAACGACAAACGATTTGAGCCGCATTTCCATCCCCCTCCGATTGAAGATACGACGCTTCTAAATTAATCTTGAACAATGTTCAACATAAATCTGATGAGTCAGGCGGGACACGGAGTCGCCGCTTTGGCGATACGATAAAGTCGCGCAAAACCATGGTTGGCCACCAGACAGACGCCGGGAACGATTTCCGGCTCGACGGGCGCTTCGTCGCCATTGACCACCAGGACATAGTCAAAATCGTCCTGCCAATCGCTCAGGAAATTGGCCGCGCCGGTATTGCCGGATTGCAGGTCATCGATCGTAACCGGCAGGCCGCCACTCATCTCATGGATTTCATCGAACGGCGGCAGGACACGCAACGGCTGCTTGCCGCTTTCAGCAAACACGGTCGGCACATAGGCCTGCCGCCGCATCACCGCCAAGGTCGCCTGGTGCAGATAGCTTTCGCTCAGGCCGTCGAGATAACGGCCAATCGGTTCGGTGGCGGGATCACGAACGGCAACCGTCGGCAATAGCCGCGCGCCAATGGGCATCTGATCCAGCGTGGCGTAGAGCGAGCGGATATCCGCCTGCCGCTGCATCCAGATACCGGTCAACCAGGCCGACCGACCTGCGACGACAGCCAAGGCAAAGCCCGCCAGGATCAAGCCGGAGCGTTTGCCGAGCCGGACATCCGGCAAGACGGCCATTGGCAAAACGAGGGCTGCCATGGTCTGCAGCCGGATATCGACCATGCTGGTCGAGCCTATGCCTTGCGGACAGACAACGCTGATCAGGAACAAGAGTACGCCGGCGACCAATAGACCGCCATGTACCTCCAGGCTTTTCCGCCAAAGGGCGATAGCCACAGGCACCCACAACAGGACAAAGAAAAGCAGATCGACGTCCAACCGATAGGAACGGTACGGCGTAATCACCGACCAGAAGACACGCTCCAGGCCCAGCCAGGCCCAGGAGACGCCGTACCACGACAGTTCCGGCACTCCACTGGAAGCTTCACCGGGTTGCCGGAACAGAAGCAGCCGCAGACCGATCACCCCCAACGCCAGAATGGCCGGTACGCAGCCCATCGCCAGCCGTCGAAGAAGAGCCAGCCAGGCGGCTCGATCGAGCAACACCGCCGCGGACTTACCAACTGTCAGGCCGCTCAGCAAAACCAGATACAGGATAATTCCGAAGGGATGGATCAGCAGGACCATAAGCCCCTGCCCGACCTGTCGCGCCAACCGCCATTGCCACGGCTGATCTGCGAGCTTCAGATCCAGCCAGACGGCAATCAAAGCCGCGCCCAATCCGAGTTGCAGGCTCATAAACCCGGTGAGCAGCACCTGCGGCCACGCCACCAGACCGAACAGAACATGCCATCCCGTCAACCGACCAAACAGCCGTCGGGCGACTAGACAAGCGCCAATGGGCGGCAGTACGCCAGCCAAGCCGAGAATAACCCGCCCGACGATCTCCGCCGGCAATATCCGTCCCAGTATGGCGGCAAAAGCATCCATGCCGATATTGGTGGCGGTGTGGCTCCAGTCGACGGCGAAAAACCGCGACACCGGTGCGGCCTGCGCGCCACCGCTGAGCAGCCAGAACCGGACCACATGATTGGGATAGTCGAGCAGCGGCGGCATCGGCACCGCCAGCACCGGCAGGCTGACGACGATCATTACGATGGCAGCCCAAAGCCGCCGCGCCGACAACCAGGCAGGCACGCTCCGAGCGATGTGCGAAAAAGTGTTTGCGGTTTTTCGCTTAAACATCGCGACAAAGCAAAAATTAGATCAAACCCGCCAAAGGAGACGACGGATCGGCATAGAGCTTCTTCGGCATCCGGCCGGCGAGATAGGCCTCGCGCCCAGCGATAACAGCATGCTTCATCGCCACCGCCATGCGGATCGGGTCCTTGGC
>CAYULN010000143.1:0-21967 GCA_964445605.1 uncultured Caulobacteraceae bacterium
GCCTGACGCCTGTGCCCGCGTGGCCAAGGTTTCGAGCTCGGCGGCGGGCAGGGCGGCGTGATCCGGAAAGCCCTGGAACCCGGCCACGTTAAATCCCAGGCTTTTCAAGGTCGCCTCGAATTTCCACGGCTTGGCGATGCCGGCGAAACCGACGACCGGCCCCGCAATCGGCGGCTTTTCGGCTTCCAGCCGGGCCGCGAACACCGGTTTGCCCTTGAACAGCGCCAATAATTCCGGATCGGCCTTAGCCTCGCCATCCGGCAACCATAGCACCACCACATCGGCTCGTGCTAGGCCGTCGTCGAACGGCTCGCGCATCGGCCCGTAAGGACAAACACCGCCATCACCGAACGGCCAGGCGCCGTTGCGCGTATCCCCGTCGACCACCAGCACGTGCAGGTCCTTGACGATCTTGAGGTTCTGATGCGCGTCATCAACCACGGCAATCTGCGCGTCGGTGGTTTCGATCAGCCGCAGGCCTGCCGCTCGCTCCTTGGCCACGACGAAATCCGCCGACTGCGCCAGCATAAGCGGCTCATCGCCGACCTCGGCCGCTGTATGTTTCGCCGGATCGACCAGCACTGGCCCGTCCAGGCTGCCGCCATACCCCTTGGACAATCCCACGGCTTTATTCCCCAACAGGCGCAGGATTTCCGCCGCCACCGGCGTCTTGCCCGACCCGCCGAGCGTCAGATTACCGACGCTGATAACGAACAGTGACGACCGGTAAGGTTTGGCGTTGGCGCGCTTGACCGCATTGACCGCCCGCCAGAGCAAAGACAGTGGCCACAACGCGAATCGCCACCACGGCGCCCCTTGCGCGCCCTTGCGATACCACCAGGCAGGGGTTTGCAAACTCATCGCGGCAACAGTGGCAGCAAGGCCGCCCACACGCGGTTCAGCGTTCCGGCTTCCTCGCGACTTGCTCGCAAGGCTGCTTCATCGGCCGCGCGCACCGCCGCCGGCGCCTGACGCAACTGCTCGACCAGGAAACGCAGCTCGGTCGGTCCGTTCACTTCCCAGCCGGCACCTGCTGTCAGCAGCGACTGAAATACGCCCTGCCAGTTGCCGATATCCGGCCCGGTGATCACCGCCTTGCCCAGCCGCGCCGCTTCCAAGGGGTTGTGCCCGCCGATACTGGTCAGAAAACTACCGCCCATCACCACCAGGTCGGCGAGCCGGAAAAACAGCCCCAGTTCGCCGAGCGTATCGGCCAAATAGACCTGGACGCCTTCGTTGATGGGCTCTTTCAAGGAGCGTTGCGCCACATGCAAACCAAGGCTTTCCAGGTCGAGCCGGATGTCGCCGGCCTTGATCGGATGGCGCGGCACCAGCACCAGCAGGTCGCCTTCGCGGACAAAGCCTTCCAGCGCCTTGGCCAGGATATTGTCTTCGCCATAATGTGTGCTGGCGGCGACGATCACCCGTCGTCCGCCGGTCAGCGCTTGCAGCGCCGCCAGCGCCGTTTCGTCGACCTCCAGAGCGGCGCCGGCCGTCTTGAGGTTCGCTTGCGGGCCGGGCGTTACGCCCATGCGTCGCAACCGGTCGTCGCTGGTTTCATCCTGCGCCATGACCAGGGCATAACCCTTCAGCAGTCGCGACATCGACTCTCGGAAAGTCTGCCAGCCGTTGAAGCTCTTCTCGGTGATCCGTGCCGATAGCAACGCATGCGGAATACCGCGCCCCGCCAGTTCACCCAACCAGTTCGGCCAGATATCGCTTTCGATAAATACCGCCAGGCCCGGCCGCCAATGGTCGAGAAACGCCATCACCGCCGGGGGCGTGTCGATCGGCGCGAATTGATGGATCACGCCGTCCGGCAGGCGCTTGGCCAGTATCTCCGCCGAGGTGGTCGTGGCGGTGGTGACAACGACTGTAATATCCGGCCGTTCCTTACGTAGCCGCTCGATTACCGGCAGGGCGGACAGACTTTCGCCCACACTGACGCCGTGCAGCCAGACCACGGGTCCACCCGGCCGCGCCGTTTGTGTCTCGCCCAGCCGTTCGCGAAACCGCGCCGGATCTTCCTTGCCCTTGGCGGCGCGGCCTTTGAGAATACCCGGTGCAAAAGCATGGAACAGCCGCATGCCGGCGCGATAGGCGGCAAGCATCGCCGTCATGCCGCGTGGTCCTCAGAATCTGGCTCGGCATCCTGATGCCCCTCTTTCCAGCTGACATGAGCGCTGCCGGCAACGCCGCGTGGCATGCCGAGCAGATCGTCAGCCCGGTCGGTGACTTCACTGAGTGTACTTTCCGCGGTCTGCCGATAGGTCTCGAACCCGGCCGGGTCGATATCGAGCGGTACCGGCGGCAACACTTTCCACACCATGGCGCCGCGTGCGAACGGCAGCGGCAGGCGCATATGGTCCCAGGTGTTGAACTGGAGATAGCGCGTGCTCGACTGGCCGATGCAGATGATATCGGCGCCGCTCATCTGCGACAGCTTCAGGCTGCCCTCGGTCATGATCCGCGACGGACCGCGCGGGCCGTCCGGCGTCGTCGCGGCGCCGTTATTGTCGCGTAGCCAGCGCAGCAGGTCGCGGAACGCCGGCGCGCCGCGCTTGTCCTTGCCGCGGTTGGACTTCTTGGCCGAAGACCCGCGAATCGTGTGGAAATGGAACGATTTCGACATGCGCTGCATGACGTCGCCGAACTTTGACGTCGAACTCAGGACCGCCATCGGTTGCGCGACGTCCAGAGGCCAGCAGGCATAGCCGTAGTTCAGGCGTTCATGCCAGAACATGATGATGACCGGGCCTTTTTTCGCCCACACCGCCTCAGCGGCTTCGCGACCCTCATTTTCCCAGCGAGTGGTGGCGTAGCACAGTCTCAGATAGGTGGAAGCAACGAAGGCGATCAGGATTTGCAGCCACGAGGTATTGAGCAGCTTTTTCATACGCTGCCCTCCGCTTCGACCGGCAAGGGCGCGCCGAACTGCGTCGCCGCCAGCCGGGCATAGAGACCGTTCGCTTTCATAAGCATATCGTGCGTGCCGCGTTCAACGATCTCGCCTTTATCGAGCACCAGGATCTGATCGGCATGGCGGATGGTCGACAGCCGATGCGCCACGACAAAGGTCGTCCGGCCTTTCATGAGACGTTCCAACGCCTGTTGTACCTTGATTTCCGACTGCGTGTCGAGCGCCGAAGTCGCTTCATCGAGCAGCAGAAGCGGGGCGTTTTTCAGGAAGGCGCGGGCGATGGCAATACGCTGTTTCTGGCCGCCGGACAGCCGCGCTCCGGCTTCGCCGACACGCATGTTATAACCACCCGGCAGCTGGGCGATGAATTCGTCGGCGGCGGCGTCTTTGGCGGCCTGTTCGATCTGCTCCAGTGTGGCGTCCGGATTGCCGTAAGCGATATTGGCGCGGATGGTGTCGTCGAACAGGAACGGATCCTGGGTGACCAGGGCAATGCCGTCGCGCAACGATTTGAGCGAAATCTCGCGATGGCTCAGGCCATCGAACCGGATGGTTCCCGCCGTCAGATCAAAGAACCGCGGAATCAGGTTGAGCAGGGTTGACTTGCCCGAGCCCGATGGCCCGACCAGGGCAATGTTCTGGCCCGCCTTGGCCGTGAAGGTGACGTCTTTCAGTACCGCTCCGGCAGCATCGTAACTGAACCCGGCATGCTCGAAGTTCAAGACCTTGAAATCGCGCGGTAGTGGCTTGGCATCCGCCATATCGGTGATTTCCGGGCGAATATCCAGTGCCGCGAACAGCCGCCGCGCCGCCGTCATCCCCTGGCTGAAGGTGCCTTGCAGTCCGGAAAGCTGGCGCAGATTCTGACCCGCGACGCCGAAAGCCGTCAAAAAGCTGATCAGGCCGCCAGCCGTAAAGCCGTGGTGCGCAGCACGCCAACCGACATAACCGAGCAGACCGGCAAGCATCAGCCCGGTCAGGAGCTCGGTAGCCGGCGCCACCATGGTCCGGGCGTTGGCCCCCTTGATAATATGACCCTGCCGGCGCTCGATGACTTCCCCGACACGGGCTTCTTCCGCCGTTTCCTGGTTAGAAATTTTAATGATCTTGATACCGTCCAGGCTTTCCATGATCGCCGTCGACAGGCTGGATGTTTCCGCCATTGCCCCTTTCGCGGCTTTCCGCGTCAGTTTCAGGTAGCGATCCATGATAACGGCAAGCACCGGGCCGATGATCAACACGATCAGCGTCATGAGCCAGTCCATCTTGAACATGACCACGAGCATGCCGATCACCTGCAACGAGCACTGGACGTATTGCACGACGGCGGAGGAGGCCGCTTCACGCACAAGGTCGGCATCATAAAGCACGGACGACAGGTATTGACCGGAATGCTGCTGCTGCAGGCGGCCAAGGTCGGCATGGACGAGACGCGAAAACAACTGAGCCTGAATCCGTCCCACCAGGCTGTTGCCGATCCGGTTAAGCGATATCGTCGTGCCGCGTTGGCCGACGAAACGAAAAACCGTAATAACAACGAAACAGGCTGGCAGCCAAATCAACGGAGAGGCTTTGATAATCACGGGCATTGCCCGTGTCACGTCATCCGTCGCTGGGATACGAAGCAGAAGATTGACCGCAGGATCAAGCAAAATGCCCAGCAGAGTGGTCGACACCACCACCAAGATGCAGCTTGCGACGGCCACGGCCAGTCGACGCTTCTGCTTCGACAGATAATCCGCCCACACCCGGGCGATCAGAGCCTTGGCGCTCATTTCATCGACGGGCGGTGGTGTCTCCACGGGCGGCATTGCGGCGGGCGGTCTCTGTGCGTTTCTTCGGCGCGGATTCTGGTAATACAAACGTCCGCGTTTATATAGGTTTATGCGTTATTTCTGTAAGCCTGTCGCGCATTTATGTGTTAACTGCGCGCCTTCTGTCGTAGCCGCCGACAGATTCCGCGAACTTTTCGCGGCGAGGGCGACTGCCCGTCGCGCCCAGTCTTTAAAGAGCCTGGTGCGCGAGCCCTGCGGCGCTTGAGCACTTAGTAATGAAGCTGTTTCCCAAGAAAATTCATACCAAGCCGTTTCCGACGGCAACGCGCTGGGAACGGTTCCTGACCTATCTGCACTATCTGTGGGCGGATCACGCCTATTTACGCATCGGCTTCACCAACGCCCACTGGATCGATTCTCAGATGCTGCGCACGAATCAGCCGTGGCCGTTTCAGCTGGCCGCCTGGAAGCGCAAGGGCCTGAAGACGGTCATCAATCTGCGCGGCGGCTTCGGCTCATTCTACTATCTCGAAAAATATGCCTGCGAGACGCTTGGTCTGAGGTTGGAAAACTTCGGCCTCAGCTCGCGGTCCATCCCGTCGCGCGACGAAATCCTGGCCGCCAGGGACCTGTTCGAGCGTATCGAATATCCGGCCCTGCTGCACTGCAAGTCGGGCGCCGACCGGGCCGGCATCATGAGCGTGCTTTACTGCCATCTGCATCTCGGCCAGCCGATCCGCCAGGCCCGCCAGCAGCTGAGCTTCAAGTACCTACACATGAAGGCCGGCGCCACCGGCGTGCTCGATCACCTATTCGACGTCTACCTCGCCGACATCGAACCGCAGGGCATCAGCTTCATCGACTGGGTGCAAAGCGACGCCTACGATCCGCACAAGCTCAAGGCCGAGTTCCACGCTTCGTGGTGGGGCAACCTGCTTACGGAGCGGGTGTTGCGGCGGGAGTAGGCGTCCGGTCGGCCGGCGCCATGGCGGCCGGACCCATTTCGCCGACGGCGGGCGGAACGACGTCGGGCGTCGCCGGAACCTGCGGATTTTTCAGCAGATATTTCTTGAGCGGCGTGTCGAGCTTCTTGAGGCCCTCGACGACGATCGACGCATTGAGCGCTGCGCCCGCCCAATTCGGGTGGACGGCTTCGTTCGGCGGGAACAACTCGGCCTGCACCTTTTCCTGCCCGAGCTTGTCATAAACGTCGGCGATCATGTCGTTGAGCGGGATGAACTGGACGTGTTCCTGCTCGGCGGCCTGCTGTGCCCACAGCGCGTAGTCCTTGTCGTTGCGGTTGACCTTGCCGTCCGTCCAGCGGTTGCGCGGGATCAGCGACAGCACGATCGGCGTCGCCCCCTTGGCCTTCACCTGCTCGATATATTGCCGCATGTACCAGCCGAAGGAATGCATCATCTCAGGCGGGCCCGCCGGGGTGGAGGCTGGAGCCGCGGCGGCGGGATTGATTGGCGCATCATTGGTCGTGGGCGTCGTCGAAGTGGCTGCGGCCGGAGGGGTCCCGGGCGCGGCCGGTGTCGTACCTGGCGCGGCATTGGGCACGCGGCGCGGAGGCGGCGGTGGTACAGGCGCAGTGTCTTCGCCATTGCCGGGCAGCGAACCCCTCGAATCGTTGTGCCCGAAGGCCATCAACACATAATCGCCGGGCCGGATCATCTGCACCACCAGCGGCCACAGCTTCGGCGACACCTGGAAGCTGCGCGACGATGTGCCGCCCATGGCGTCGTTGACGACCGAAATGCGCGAGGTGTCGAAATAATAATGCAGCATGTGGCCCCAGCCGAACTGCCCGGCTGTTTCACCATTGTCGCGTGTGCCGTTACGCGTGGTCGAGTCGCCGATCAGGAACAAGGCCGGCTTGTCGGCGGCTATGGCCAGGCCGGGCAGGGCGGTGCTCATCAGGGCCACGCTGCCGGCGGCGAAGAACAGGGAGCGGCGGGACAGGGAACGGGGCATCGGCAAGGTCCTCCAGGGGCTGCGGACTAATGCCGCATTCTTGGATGAAACGCTTCAGGCCGGGCGCATCCGTCGTTTAATGATCGTGATGATCGTGATCGTTGTCTGGATCGATTAGCTTGTGCGCATGGATGACGAAATAGCGCATCAACGCGTTGTCGACCGTCGATTGCGCTTTCGCCCGCCAGGCTTTTACGGCCTCGGCATTGTTCGGATAGGCGCCGACGAATTCGAGCTTGCTCAGGTCCTTGAAGGTGGTGGTGTTGAGATCGCTCAGCTCACCGCCGACCACGATATGCAGAAGTTGTTTGTCGCTCATCGTGCCGTTCCTCAAAAAAACTAAGGCCGCTCCAGCGTCAGCAGGTGGGCACATCGCCGGATGATCTCCGGAAATAGCACCGGTCCCGAACAGATCAAGCTGGGTTTCAGGCTGTCCTTAGCATTGAAACCGTAAGGATTGCCTAAATGATCGCTGACCACGGCGCCGGCTTCCTGGGCGATCAGGGTGGCCGCGGCCACGTCCCAGTCGCGCTTCGGCGTCAGGGCCATGGTGAAATCGGCCCGCCCGGCGGCGACGCTGCACATGCGATAGGCCACCGACGGCCTTGAATGGACATTCAGGTGTGGCCATGGTTCCGGCCAGATATCACGACCGAACAGCCGGGAATCGCCGACCACTTCGGCATCTTCCAATGTGTCGCGATTACTGACGTGGATGCGATTGCCGTTAAGCGTGGCGCCCTGGCCGACGGCGGCACTGAACAGCTCGCTTGAGTCCGGCGCGTAGACGATGGCGGCCACCGGTTTGTTGGCCTCGACGATGGCTAGGGCGATGGTCCAGTAAGGGCTGCCCTTCGACAATCCCATGGTGCCGTCGATCGGATCAAGGACGAATATCCGCCGCGCCCCCAGGCGCTCATCGTTATCGGCCTCTTCCTCGCTCTGCCAGCCGTAGTCAGGCCGCGCTTCCATCAGCGCTTCCTTGAGCCACAAATTGACTTCGGTATCGGCATTGGTGACGATGGAGCCATCGGCCTTGAAGCTGGTGATCAGACCGTGCGCCTTGACATGCTGCGCCAAAGCGCCCGCCCGGCGTACTTTGTCGACGATCAGCTCAAGATCCGATGCCCGCCCCGAGGTCGCCATCATTTGCCACCCAGGCTCAGGCCCTCGATCAGAACGCTCGGCGCATCCAGCGTGCCGCGGATTTCCAGGTCGCTGGCCGGAACCATGCGGCGGAACATGTCGATCAGATTTCCGGCCACGGTCAACTCATTGACCGGATAGGCGATTTCACCGTTTTCGAACCAGAAGCCCGACGCGCCGGCCGACCAGTCGCCGGTATCGTGATTGACACTCGGGCCGAACATCGAGGTGATGACCACGCCCTTGCCGACGCTTTTACGTAACGCTTCGACGCTTTGTGGCCCGGACGAAAGCGTGATGTTATGGGCCGAAACCCCCGCGGGGCTGGCCAAGCCGCGCGACGCATGGCCAGTCGACGTCAGGCCGAGTTGCTTGGCGGACGCCGTGTTCAGCAGCCAGGTGGTCAGCACGCCGTTGTCGATCAGCGCCGTTTTCCGGACGGCAACGCCTTCGTCATCGAAGTGGCAGGAGCCGAGGCCACGCACGCGCAGGGGATCGTCAATGATTTGAATGGACGCATCGAACAGTTGCTCGCCCAGTTTTCCCTTCAGGAAACTGGAGCCGCGCGCGATGGCCGTTCCCGAAATCGCCCCCAGAAACTGCCCGATCAGCGACTTGGCGATCCGCCGGTCGAACACGACGGCGGCCTTTTGCGTCTCGATCTTTCGTGCGCCCAAGGCGGCCAAGGCCCGTTCGGCGGCGATACGACCGGTTTCTTCCAGTGAGGGCAGATCGGCCACGAAGCGCACCGAGCGGCCTTCGCCGTCGCGTTCCATGGCGCCATCAGGGCCTTGTGCGATAAAGCGTCCCGATTGGAAGAACAGGCTGGTCTTGTGGGAGCCCTCGAAGCCGCCCGATGTCACCATGTGCCAGACGTTCTGTGAATAGCCGGCATTGGCGGCGTCGCTTTGAATCTTACTGTCGAGCGCCAGGCCGGTAGCCTCGATGTCCAGCGCCTTGCGCTGCAGGCTTTCGGCGGAAATCGTCGTTTCGTCGAAGATCTGCAGGTCGGCTTCGGACCTACTGCCGCCGTACAGCAGGGCAGGATCTGCCAGGCTGGCATAGGGATCGTCGGGCGCCAGCTTGGCCATGGCGACGGCGCGCTCCACGGTTCGCGTCAGCGTTTGTGGTGAAAATTCAGAAACGGAAACAACGGCTTGCTTGGCGCCGACAAATACTCGCAACCCCAGGTCGGTTGTCTCGTCGCGTTCGACCTGTTCCAATTCGCCTTTGCGCACGCCAACGCTCAAGGCGCGGCTCTCGGCCAGGACAGCTTCGGCAGCGTCGGCTCCGGCGGCGCGGGCCGACTTGATCAAGTCGTGCAGGCGGTCGAAAGCGGTAAGATCGGGTTTGCTTCGCGTTTGCAACATGGCCAATCTATAGGCCCGCGCGCCGGGCTTAGGCAAGCCTCGTTTGTGACATTTCCGTCAAGCGGGAAGGGTATTTTGCGCCTCCCGCGGTGTATCGGAAGTTTGATCAGTTGTGCCTTTTGTTCCAGGCGGCTGAAGCGTATTTGAAGGTCCATGATGCCCGTTCTGCCCGATTTGCACCAAGCCTTTCTCGACCGCTTGATTGCGGCTCTGCGCGACGATGCGCGCTTTATCGCCTTGCTGGGCTGCGGATCGATGATCCACGGCGGTTTCGATGTCTGGTCCGATCTCGACTTCACGCTCGTGGTCGAAGAAAGCGACTACGCCGATGTCATGGCGGCACGTGAAGTGTTTGCCGCATCGTTAGGCGGACTGTTGTCAGCCTTTACAGGTGAGCATGTAGGCGAGACGCGTTTACTCATCTGTTTGTACGAACGGCCTCTTCTGCATGTCGATTTCAAGTTTATACGATTGTTGGATTTAAGCCAGTTAGTTGAAAAACCGATCGCTTTATGGTCGGATCGTTCGATTGAACAAGTGTTGGAACGTGCAAGCATCGCTTGGCCAAACCGACCGCCAGAATGGTTTGAAGTACGTGTCTGGGTTTGGCTGCACTATGGCGCAACCAAATGGCAGCGCGGTGAGTGGTTCGAAGCGATCGGTATGTTGGCCTTCCTGCGCGAGCAGATATTAGGCCCAATGTTAGCCCGCAGAGCTGGCAAAATACAGCGCGGCGTCCGCCGGATCGAGCAATTGGGCGATTTAGCTATGGCGCGGCTGCTGGCAACAACCCCCGGTCACAACGGCGAAGCCATCCGTGAGGCGCTGGAAGCGGCTGTCGGTCTTTATCTCGATCTGCGTGCCGATGAACCGCCGTATAATCTGACAGCGCAGATGCCGCAGGCCTTTCTCGACTTCATTTCCAAATAGATTTACCGCTGCCGGGCAGGCCCATCTCGGCCCACTTTGCCGAAACGCGGTCAATAATCTCTTGTTCCATATAGAGTTTTTCACCCCATTCGCGATGCGTTTCCGGTAGCCACTTATTGGTCGCGTCGAGTCCGATCTTGCTGCCCAGGCCGCTTTCCGGCGAGGCGAAGTCGAGATAATCGATGGGCGTGTTTTCGATCACCGTAATGTCCCGCGCCGGGTCCATGCGTGTCGATAGCGCCCACATCACGTCTTTCCAATCACGGGCATTGATATCGTCATCCACGACAATGACCCATTTGGTGTACATGAACTGACGCAAATAGGACCAGGCGCCCATCATCACGCGCTTGGCATGGCCGGGATAGGCCTTCTTCATCGAAATCACGGCTATGCGATAGGAGCAGCCTTCCGGCGGCAGCCAGAAGTCGACGATTTCGGGAAATTGCTGCTGAATCAGAGGGATAAACACCTCATTCAGGGCTTCGCCGAGCACGGAAGGTTCGTCCGGCGGCCGCCCCGTAAACGTTGACAGATAAATCGGATCGCGGCGGTGGGTGATGGCCGTGACTTTGAACACCGGAAATTTTTCGACGCTGTTGTAATAGCCGGTATGATCGCCGTACGGCCCTTCATCGGCATATTCATCCAGCATGACGTGGCCTTCGATGATGATCTCGGCCTGAGCGGGTACCAGCAGAGGCACGGTCTTCGCCTGTACTAGTTCGGCCTTCTGGCCGCGCAAAAGCCCGGCAAACTGATATTCCGAAAGGGTTTCAGGCACTGGTGTTACGGCGGCCAGGATCAAACCAGGGTCAGCTCCGAGCACGGCACAGGCGGGCAAAGGCTCCCGTTTCCCACCCGCTTTCCAGCGCCGATGATGCTGGGCACCGCCGCGATGGGCCAGCCAGCGCATGATGGTGGTCGATTTATCCAGCACTTGCATGCGGTAGATGCCGAGATTGTAATCGTCCTCGCGGCTTTCTGATGGGCCCTTGGTGACGATCAGCGGCCAGGTGATCAGCGGCGCCGGCTCTCCGGGCCAGCATCCTTGTACAGGCAGGCGGGTCAGGTCGATGTCCTCACCTTTGAGCACAACCTCTTGAACCGGCGCGCTTTTTACCGTTTTGGGCCGCATGCTGAGCACGGTTTGCGCCAGCGGCAACAGATCAACCGCATCCTTCAGGCCGCGCGGCGGTTCCGGCTGGCGTAGAAAGGCCAGTAATTCACCGACCTCGCGCAATTCCGCCCCCGTCGTCCGTTCCTTGCCGTCGAGGGTCACGCCCATGGCCACCCGTTTGACATTGCCAAACAGGTTGACCAGCACCGGCATGCTGGATTTCGACCCATCCGGCAGCAAAACATGCTCGAAAAGCACTGCCGGGCCTTTTTCCGCCAGCAGGCGCAACTGAATCTCGGTCATTTCCAAGTGTGTCGAGACGGGCGTCTTGACGCGCACCAGTTCGCCGGCCGCCTCCAGTTTGGCAATGAAGTCCCGTAAGGATTTGTATGCGCTCATCTTTGTGCCTTTCGACCGGGAGGTGACATAAGCCGCTTTCGCGTGCAAAGCAAATGCGGCGTGACGCCGCGTCCTGCCTTTGCATTTGGAGGACAGGCCGCTAAGCTTTGCGACCTGACGAAGGCGGCGAAAATGGATTCGAACAGGGGCGGATTGCTGATTATCGGGGCGCGGTCGCTGGTCGGACGGCGCCTGCGCGAGGCCATTTCTGGAGCGGACGGCTGGCCGGGCGAGGTGCGCTTCACCTCTCGCAGCCCGCTTTCTGGTCAATCATTGATACTGGATTTTAACCATCTCGAGGCCTTCGATCCGGGCTTCGAATTCGCCACGGTTGTCCTGTGTACGCCGGTTTGGCTGGCATCGGAGAGCCTTTTAAATAAACTGTTTGCGTTGGGTATGCGCCGCCTGATCGCCTTCTCCTCGACCAGCCTGTTTACCAAGGAGACTTCCGGAACTGAGGAAGAACGCGAAGTGGTCCGGAAACTGGCCGAAGGTGAAAAATCCATTATTGACTATTGTTCGGCCCACGCCGTCGCCTGGACGGTACTTCGGCCGACTCTGATCTACGACGAAGGCCACGACGAGAACGTCAGCCGCATCGCCAGCCTGATCCGAAAGCTCGGCTTTTTTCCGATCTGTGCCCCCGCTAATGGGTTGCGTCAGCCGGTACATAGCCGTGACCTGGCGCGGGCCGCGCTTCAGGCCATTTCGGCGCCGGGAAGCTTCAACAAGGCCTATAATCTGAGCGGTGGCGACAGCCTGACCTATCGGAACATGGTCGAACGCATTTTTGCCGGCCTTGGCCGCAGACCGGTCATTGTCGCCTTGCCGGCGTGGCTCTGGCGCTTTGGTTTTTCAGTGCTTGACGGGGTGCGGCCACGAAGGGCCCTCAAGCGCAATATCCACATGGTGCTGCGCATGAACCAGGATCTATGGTTCGATGCGTCGCCGGCGGCACGTGATTTCGGGTACGCACCGCAGGCATTTAGACCGGATTTCAAAAGCGACCCGCCCGCGCCTTAGCCGTCTTATTTATCCGACCAGACCGCCAGTTCATTGCCGGACGGATCGGTAAAATGAAAACGGCGTCCGCCGGGGAAATCGAAAATCGATTCCGTTATCTTGCCGCCGTTTTTCGTCACCGCTTCAAGGGAATGTTCGAGATCGATACTGTAAAGGATGAGCAGCGGCTTGGCCGGCGCTTCATCCCTGTCGGCCTGAAAGCCGCCGTCGAGCCCGGCATTGGTTGGGGCAATATAATCAGGACCATAGTCCGCGAAGCTCCAGCCGAAGGCCTTGCCGTAAAAATCCTTGATCTGGTTTAAATTTCCAGCTGGAAATTCAACATAATCAATATTGTGGTGAATTTTGCTCATCTAATTTCCTGTCGACTACATTCCGCTATCGTCGCCATTAGAGAGGGCCATGTCCTTGACAGGTTCACCGCCAAATTGATTGGCATAGTCGGGATTGATCAAACCCTTCAACATCGATTGCGGCACGCGGATTTCGAACGTGCCTTCCGAATAGGGGCCGACCTCATAGGGTGCATAGAGCGCGTCTATGGCGCCGAACACGTCGCCCTTTTGCGCCGGGATCAGGATCAGGCGGCTGTCGGCGAATTTCGGGCAGGAAAATCCGGAGGCCGCCTGCGTGGTTGGCGTGCCTTCGCGCTTCGACCGTTCGGCTTCGACCTGGTGGCAGACATAGGCGTCGACGGCGCGCAGATCGGCGCCGGGCGCCAGCAGGCTTGCCGCTGGGACCAGGCCGTTGCTTTTTTTGTCCCACAGCCGGACCTGGAAGGTGCTGCTGGGGTGCGCGCCGCCCTGATAGTCATCTTCCTCGGCGAACAACGACAGCAGGCGCGGGTTCTGGCCGGCGATCTTCCATGTGATGGTGTGTGAGTAGGCCGGCACGTCGATGCCGTCAGCCTTCTGCTCGCTACGGTCCTTGTGGGCCTGGGCCATGAAGGCCTTCAGCGTCTGTTCGCCCTCATTGTAAAGCTGTGTATGCAGAGCCGGATAGACCTTGATGGCGTCGGGCAGGGACAGGGTTACCTGCGCGTCGGGATCGGATTTGGAAAAGCCGAGCGGCGCCATTGTCACCGGCGGCTTGTCGCCCTGGCCTTCCGATTTTGGCTTGGAATGGCAGCCGTTCAGGGCGGCGCCTGCCGTCATAGTCAGGGCGACGAGGCTCAGCGTTTGAAATCCACGAAAACGTCCGGCCATGACCCGTCTCCCTACACGGTGGCGTGCACCAGAAGAAGGCCGGCCAGCCACAGCAAACCCGTGGTCCGGTTGGCCTTGAATAGCTTGAGCGCCAACGGCCCGTTATCGAGTCGCAGGCGCGCAATCTGGCTGAATAGATGCAAAGCTACCAAGAAAAGTCCACCGAAAAAGAGCGGCGGCAGGCCGGCCAAATGCCCCGCCAGACCGGTCAGGACAACGGCCAGGCTATAGAAGAGGCTGACCCCATTGACGACATGTCGGCCCAGCCGTCGCGCCGACGATTTGACGCCGATCATGGCGTCGTCCTCGATGTCCTGGAGCGCGTAGATGGTGTCGTAGCCGAGCGTCCAGAAAACCAGGCCGGCATAGAAGAGGGCGGCGGGCAGGGTGAGCGTATTGTCAACCGTTGCGAAGCCCATCAGGAAGCCCCAGTTGAAGGTCAGGCCCAGCCAGGCCTGCGGCCACCAGGTGATGCGTTTCATGAACGGATAGGCGGCCACCAAAGCCAGCGACACAACGCCTAGGCAGATCGTCAGCGGGCCCAACTGGACGAGAATACCGAAACTGATGAGACTGCACACGATCACGAAGGTCATCGCTTGTTTCGCGCTGATCTGGCCGGACGGGATGGGCCGGTCCCGCGTCCGTTCGACCTGGGCGTCGATATCGCGATCGACAAAGTCGTTATAGGCGCAGCCGGCGGCTCGCATCAGGGCCGCGCCGATGAAGAACAGCAGCAGCTTATAGAGCGGGAAATGCAGGATACCGCGCGGATCGAGGTGCGACACGCCGGGATGCAGGGGATCGGGGATGAAATACGGATGCGCCACGGCGAAGGCCAGGCCCATGGCACCCGGCAGGAACAGCAGCCAGATACCGATCGGCCGGTCGAACCGCCCAAGCTTCAGCCACGGCCGTAGCGAGGCCGGAGCCAGGCGATCGACCCAGTTGCTCTTGGCGGCGTCGGGCAGGGGAGCGGAAGGCGTGCGCATGGCCTGTCAATGAGCCGCGCCGGGGCAATTGTCGAGCGCTATTTGCCAGCTCGAAGACAGACCAAAAGATCAACAGTTGAGATGATTAGCCGGTGCGCTTATGGAAGTGAAATTCGGTGTCGCGAGAGCGCTTGGCTTCCCGCGCCGGTATCACCCGGGCGAAAGGACGCGGCCCGAACAGACTCTGTTCCATACCGGTTTCCAGGATGTCGCCGCGTTTCGGTGCCTTGAGATACAGGTCTTCCATCGGTGTAATGACATACATTCCGCCCGGCACATAGACCAGCACCAGGCCTTCGTTGCGCGGCATGATCTCGGACCACAGCTTGATCTGCGAATAATAGGGCTCGGCGCGCCAGGCGTCCGGCCGGTCGTAATCGACATCGATAGCCAGGGTGGTGCCGTTCGGTTCCAGCCGCAGCACGAAACCGGCGATATCGGGCCGCCAGCGGCCATCCATATCATCATGTTTCAGCCACAGGCATTTGAATTCCTGACAGATTTTCGGGTGCAATCCCCAGATGCCGCAGCCGCCCTCAGGGCGCGTGTGCATGCAGGTCTCGCCGGCCTTTTTCTCGAAATCGTCGATATCGTAGACCTTGCAACACAGGTTGCATTCGCCGCATATCTTAAGATCGGCCCGCTTGCCGGATGAAACCGGGTTGGACATTGCCTCGTGAACCTTCTGTTCAGAGCCGGCGGCTTTGCGTCGGCCAATCCGGCAGAAACTTGGCAAAGTACGGTCAACAATTGGTTACCAAGGCGCGATTCCGCGTGATATTTTTTCGCTGATCGCGCCGCGGCTCATTTGGCCAGCTTTTTCTTGCCGTTGATGACGGCGTCGTAGCTGAAAACGACCTCCGGATCGGGCCCGTCCACGTCGACCGAATAACTGGGGCAGCCGATGGTTTTCAACACATAGCGGATGATGTTCTCGCGCGCCTTGGTCTTGGAGTCGGTGGCGACGCAGATCCAGGGCACATGTTCCGAATGGGTCCGGCGCAACATGTCGTCGCGCGCATCGGAATAGTCGTCCCACCGGTCCTGCGCAACGGCGTCGAGCGGGCTGACCTTGAGGCGTTTGCGTGGATCGCCGCGCCGGTCGTCCAGCCGTTCCTTCTGTTCGTCGCGGGAGATGTCGAGCCATAGCTTGATGAGCATGATGCCGCTGTGTTCAATCATTGACTCGAAGCCCGGCGTATCGCGGAGGAATATCTCCTGCTCCTCGGGTGTCGAAAAGCCCATGACCCGCTCGACCCCGGCGCGGTTGTACCAGGAACGGTTGAAGACGGTCCATTCGCCGGCCGACGGCAGTTCGGCCACGTAACGCTGGAACCACCATTCGCCCTTTTCGCGATCGCTGGGCTTGGGCAGGGCGACGATCCGTGTCTGCCGGATCGACAGACATTCGGTTAGCCGTTTGATGGCTCCGTCCTTGCCCGCGGCGTCGCGTCCTTCGAAGATGATGCAGATCTTCTTGCCCTCTTTCATCGACCAGATCTGGGCGTCGACCAAGGCGATCTGCAGCTGTTCAAGTCGTTCCTCGGCTTCCTTCTTCTTGGCTTGTTTGTCGGAATCGGATTTGGCCATGGCGCGATCCTCGCTTGAGAAATGACTCTAAGCGTGGCGCAATTTGGACTTAAAAACAAGTGATTGCGCGGAAATTCCAAAGTGCCTTCAGGAAACTTTGGCAAGCGCGACTGCGCGCCGCGCACGTTTGCGCGAGCCCCGCGGCGCTTGAGCGAAATTAAGCGATGTTTCGCCCGTCTTCGGCAACCAGGCGGAGGTGTGCGGCCTTGATGGCGCGCTTCGGTTCATATAGGCGCGCCGAGATTAGCGTGTATCGGCCAACGCTGCCCCTGGGGTTTTTCGGGGCGGCGCTGAGCGTCTGATAGATACCGACGAAGCGGTCGACTTCCCCGCCTTCGGCCTGGGTCATCGGGCACAGCACGACCTCAAAGCTCACCGTCTCAGCCTGGGACGCCATCAGGTCGGCCTCGCCGGACAGGGTGCTTTCGGTTTGCCACGGCGCCGACAGGGTGAGGATGACCGGTTGCTGGCGACGCCGGCTCATGCCGATCGCCGTTTGTATCGTATCGAGAAACGGCGCGCGAAACAGGCTGAGGAACGAACTGTCCTTCAGTTCCCGGTCGTGAAAGGCGACGGGAAACCCGCCCGCCAGGCGAAAGCGGTAGCCGACGGCAGCGTCCGAGATCATGATCATCTGCGGAATAAGCGATTTGAGCTGGCCCGGGTCGAAGCGGGCACGCGCCGGCGCGCGGTCGGGACTGGGCTGCAGTCCGCGCCAATAGCTCAAGAATGAAACTGTGCTGGAATGGGGCACATGCGTCTCCTTCCAGCGCCCATGCGCAAGAAACCTGCCGCGGGAAGGGTGTGATTGACCTTTTTCCGGACAGGTTTAAGGAAAAGGCAAGTTTGCAGCGGTATGGTTCTTGCTCGGGCGAAGCGGGAAAGCCCAGTTTGGGCCGGAAAAATCCGCGAGGGAGCGTTGAATGCGCGCACAAGTGAAGACTCTGATTGCCGCCGTCCTGGGCGTGGGCCTGCTGGGCGCCGCCGGACAGGTCCTGGCCTGCGACCACGGCTGTCCGCCGCCGCCGCCGCCCAGTCCGCCGCACAATCCGACGCCGTGTAACTGCGGCACCGGCAATATCAATATCAACGCCAATGTCCGCGCCCAGGCGTTTGCCGGCGCCACGGCTTCGGCGGGCGCCACAGTTTATAGCGGCGGTTACGGCAACTGGTCGCAAACGCCGGGCTATCCGCAGCCCGCCGGCGGCCTGGCCGTCGTCACCGGCGACGAATTCGAATCCTATTCGGAACGCCAGAGCTTCACCAAGACGGTGATCATTCAGGCGAGCTGCATCGACGACACCGGCGTCCCGCACCCGGCGTCGCAACTGCGTAAGGACCGTAACATCGACAACGGTTATGTCGGCGAAATCTACCGCTGCATCGCCGGCACTCACATGCAGTGGGTCTACGCCGACTATGACGGCCGCGTCAGCTTCGATGGTGGCAAGACGGTAAGCTGCAACAAGAACGAAGCCCTGTGGTTCGAAAAGGGCGCGCTGACCTGTAAGGTTCAGATCCCGCAACGCCAGTGCAACGAACGTTCGCTCCTGCGCCTGAACGGCGTCGGCGTGAAGATCCTGACCATGACCCGCACCGAAATGGTGTCGAAGCAGCGTTCCAAGTCGACGACCTCGGTTGCCTCGACGACCATGAGCTTCGACGGCGGCGTCGGCGGTTTCGTCCAGTAAGCCTGGCGACTATCTAAAAGAAGAACCCCGCCTCGATCGAGGCGGGGTTTTTTATTTGCTCTATATGTTTTACTGCGCCGGAGCCGGGCCGGCGGCCGGCTTGGCGTCGGCGGCGGGCTTGACCTGGATGCGTACCGATTTCGACATGTCGAGATAGGTATTGGCCAGCTTTTGCAGGTCGGCCGGCGTAATGGCCTCAAGCTGGGCGCGACGTGTCCGGATCATCTCCAGGCGGCGCGGGTCACGCGCCGCGCCAGGCAGAACCGCGTTCCAGTAGACGTTGGTCTTCAGATCGTTATCCAGCTTGTCGAGTGTCGGCTTGCGGGCGCGCAGCAGCTCATCGTCGCCGATCGGCTTGGCCTTCAGGTCGGACACAATGCCGGCAAGGGTATCATAGAAGGTCTGATCAAGTTCCGGCCGCACTTCCGCTGAGACCGCCAGGTAGCCATAGCCCTTGAACGTCGCCGATGGGCGGCTGCCAGCATTGGGGCTGTAGCTCAGGCCCTTGTTCTCGCGCACCACGTCGATCAGGCGCAGGCTCATCACCTCCGCCAGCATCTCCAGGCCACGCGTCTGCTGCGTGTTGGCGTAGGTATCGGTGGTCGGCCAGGCGACATAGCTCAGGTTCTGGTCGGCGCGGCCGTGGTGTTCGAACACCCGGTTGAGATTGTCGGTCGGGAACTTGACCGCACCCGCGTCCGCCGGCGGCGCCATGTCGTCACGCTTGTTAAGCGCGGCGAAGGTCTTGTTGATCTCGGCCTCGGCCTGGGCTTCGGTGATGTCGCCGACGATGGTGATTTCGACCGGCGCCGTCTTGAATTCGCCGTCGATCAGCCCCTTGATCTGGTCGTTCGTCACCTTCAGGAAATCGGCCTGCGGCGGAATGCCAAAGCGGGGATCGCCGGAATGCAGCACCGAGGCGCCGTTCATCTGGAAGACACCGCTCGGCGTCGCCGACAGCGAGGTATAGTAGTTGGGCACGAACGCTTTCAGGCGTTCCCAGGCATCGGCGCGATAGGCCGCGTCGGTGGTGAAGGCCATCAGCAACTGCATTTCGGTGGCGAAATCGGCCGGACGCGTGCCGCCGTTCAGAGTCACGGCATCTTCGCCGACGCCAAAATCGATGCCGACGATCTTGCCGGTCAGGGCGTCCTTGATCTCGGCCGCGGTCAGCTTGCCCAGGCCACCCTCGGAAACGCCTTGCGCCGAGGCTTCGAATACTGGCGGATGGCTGGCCGGCGACAAGGACGACAGACCGCCCGAGAAGCGGACCGTGACGCCGATTTCGTTCTCCTTGAACTTGGTCGGCTTGATGATCGCCTTCAAGCCGTTGGCATAGGTCAGCTCGGTAATGCCGAGGTCCTTGATCTCCTCGCGCTTGACGATGGCCGAGGCCGTGCCGAACTGGGTGTAGGGCCACGGCTTGTTGACATGGGCCTCGGCCTTGGCCAGCTTGGCGTTCTGGACATCGGAATAGGTGGCGGCCAGGGCGGTCTTATCGAGGTCACCGGTGTTTTCCCCGCTGTGCCACAAAATGGGGCCGTCGCCGCCGAACAGCGGCTTCAGGCCGGCATTGACCGTGGCCAGGGTAATCTTCGGCTTGATGCTTTCGAAATAAGCATAATCCTGAGCCGGCGACGTGAAGACTTCACCGCTTTCAACCACGCCCGCCAATGCGTCGGCCAGGTCACGGTTGTTGCGCGTCTTTTCGCCTTGCAGGGCGGTCTTGAAGCCCGATTCCATATCGGCCAGCGTGCGGTCGAGTTCCGCCTGGTCGGCGCCGAATTCGACATATTGCCGGGTGGTGCGATAGGCCTGGTCGAGCGCCTTCTTGTCCTGGCCTGGCTTCGGCGTCACATTGAGCTGCACCACATCGGCCGTATGTTCGACATCGTTCTTGCCGGCACCCGCGGCGGCGAAGGCCGTATCCGGGAGCTTGGCCTGGCGTTCCAGGCGGTCATTGAGGATGGTCATACGAACCTGGTCGATGACGTCGTCCGTGTTCTTTCTGACCGTCTGGTAGGCTTCGTTCTTCGGCTTGGCCCAGGTCATCGATACGCTGTCGGCCAGGCCGGTTTCGCTGTAGGCGTCGCCAAGCGTGCCCTTCGGCTTATAGGCGCCGAATTCGGTGCGGCGGATGTCGGCGCCACCGGCCGGTTTCCAGTCGGAGAACTTGGCCTTGATACGCGCTTCCATGGCGTTGACGTCGATATCGCCGACGACGACCAGGGTAGCCAGTTCCGGCCGATAGAAGGCATTGTAGAAATCGACGAAACGGTCACGCTTGGCGTTCTTGATGACGTCGACCAGTCCGATCGGCAACCGCTCCGGATATTTCTGTCCGGCAAAGGTCATGGCCGACCATTTCTTGAAATCGTGCATGTCCGGGCTGTCGCGCAGGCGTTCCTCGCCCAGGATGACGCCGCGTTCGCGGTCGATGGCGTCGTCGGTGAGCAGCAGGTTACCCGCCGTTTCGCGCATCAGCATCAGGGCGGTGTCGAGGTCGTCGCTGCTGACGGTCGGCAGGTCGAGCTGATAGACCGTCTGATCGAAGCTGGTGAAGGCGTTGGTGTCCGGGCCGAATTTCAGGCCGTGGCGTTCCAGGATCTTGACCATCTCGCCTTCGGGCACGTTCTTCGAGCCGTTGAAGGCCATGTGCTCGATAAAGTGGGCCAGACCGCGCTGTTCCTCGGTTTCCATCATCGAGCCGCCGCCTATGCGCAGGCGCACCGACGCGGTGCCCGGCGGCGTGGCGTTTTTCATGATGGCGTAGGTCATGCCGTTGGCCAGCCGTCCGAAGCGCACCGCCGGATCCGGCTTGATGTCGGAATAGTCCTGGGCGAAGTGGACCGGCTTGGCAGGGTCCTGCATCATCGGCGTGAAGGCGGCCGGGGCAGGGGCCTTACCGGTTTTGGCGGGGGCCGTCTTGGCCGGCGCCGCCTTGGAAACCGGCTTGATCGTGGTTGCGGGGCTGCTGAGCGGCGTCAGGGCGGTGGAGGTCAGGGCGAGAATCGTCAGGGCCCTGAGGGCGAATGTCTTGGACAGCATGGATGTGTTTCCCCGCAGCGCATTCATGATGCGCCCTTTTGATGTTGCGCGGCGACCCTGACAAAGATTTGCGGCCGAATAAAGTTAAAATTTATCTGGTCACGCGAAAGGCGGCGCTTTTCAGCGCCGCCTTTGCAAGAGGTAAGGGAAATTTGGCGCTTACTGCGCGCCGTGGCCGCCCGAGACGTAGAAGGTGGCGCTGTTGCCAGTGGCGCGGGCCGTCGAAATGGCCGAGCGGCCCTGGCTGATTACCGAGGTCGCGGTCGCCGAGACATCGGAATTGTTGACCTGGTTGGAGTTGACGCCGATATCGGCCTTGCATTCCGAACAGGCATAGGCCAGCACCTGGTTGCCGGTGGCATCGGCCGTGGCCGTGCCGTCGAAGCCGCTGTTGCCGTCGAATTCCGCCGACACGTCAACCCCGCCGGAAGATATCTGGCTGTTGTCGACGCGGACATAGACGTCGTTATTGCCGACCGCCAGCTTGTTGCCGACGCCGGTCGCCGTGGCATCTGAGGTGCTGTACTGGTCCGCCTGGATAAAGGCCTGCGACTGAACATAGCCGGTATGCGCCTGGTCGTTGCTGATGACCAGCGAACCGCCCTGGTTCTGCAGGTCGACATTATTGGCCACGGCCGTCGATTGCGCCGTCGAATACCAGACATTGCCGCCGAATAGTTCGGCCCGCGAAATCGTCTGGCCGTCCTGTGATTGGTGGGTTTCGTGTTCCTGCGAACCGCCGCTGGTGCTCAGCGAGCCGTAATAGTTACCAGTCGCCGCG
>CAYULN010000144.1:0-9928 GCA_964445605.1 uncultured Caulobacteraceae bacterium
AGGACGGCCGCATCACCAAGGGCGACGCCCTGGCCGCGCTCGGCAACGCGCCCGTGACTCCGGCCCCGTCGGTTCCGGCCACCGCGCCGGTGACGCCGCGCGCCGTCGGTCCGCATGAGGAACGCGTGAAGATGACGCGCCTGCGTCAGACCATCGCCCGTCGCCTCAAGGAATCGCAGAACACGGCGGCGCAGCTGACCACGTTCAACGAAGTCGACATGACGACGATCATGGCCTTACGCAACGCCTACAAGGACGCCTTCGAAAAGCGTCATGGCGTCAAGCTCGGCTTCATGTCGTTCTTCGCCAAGGCAGTGGTGGCGGCGCTGAAGGACATCCCGGCGGTCAATGCCGAGATCGAAGGCACCGACATCATCTACAAGAACCACTACGACCTGGGCGTCGCCGTCGGCACTGAAAAGGGCCTGGTCGTGCCGGTCCTGCGCGATGTCGACGGGCTGTCGCTGGCCGGCATCGAAAAGGGCATCGCCGCCCTCGGCAAGCAGGCGCGCGACGGCACGCTGAGCATCGATCAGCTGCAGGGCGGCACCTTCACCATCACCAACGGCGGCATCTACGGCTCGCTGATGTCGACGCCGATCCTCAACATGCCGCAGGTCGGCATCCTCGGCATGCACGCCATCAAGGAGCGGCCGATGGCGGTCAACGGCCAGGTGGTCATCCGGCCGATGATGTACCTGGCGCTGTCCTACGACCACCGAATCGTCGACGGCAAGGAAGCGGTGACCTTCCTGGTCCGCGTCAAGGAAGGCCTGGAAGACCCGCAGCGCTTCGTGCTCGACGTCTAAAATCGGGAGGTTGCCATGCACGCCCTGAGCATCTGGCACCTGGTCATCATTCTGATGATTATGACCCTGTTGATGATGCGGCCCAACAAACCCTAAAAGAAAAGCCGCGCGGCCTGCCGCGGGGCTTTTTCATTACGCACTTTTCAGGTGAACGGGACCTCCCGGGGTGGTAAGATGTGGTAATGCAATAATATATCGGCCCGGTTGGCCATAAGGGGGATTTCAAATGGAGCTTTTCAAGTTCGGCGCGGCCCTGGGGGTCGTTCTGGCGGCGGGCTTGGTTTTTGCCGCACCGGCCGACGCGGAGACCAAGAGCAAGCTCAACCTGACGGGCAAGTTCGATACAGCCGCCTCGAAAAAAGCCTGGCCACGCCTGCAGGGCGCCATGAACCGGCCGATGGCCGAACTGGTTGATAAGGCGACGCAATTCGATCCCGACGCCGTGCTGGAATACGGTCTAGCGCTGGAACTGGGCCGTCCGGCGGAGACGCTGAGCGAGCGTCAGGCGAAACGTGTCCAATCCGCGTTCGCGGCGTTCCTCAATGCCAATACCGACCTTCGCGACAATGTCACCCTGACCGGCCACGAAGAAGCGCTGCTCAAGGAGCCCGATTTCTGGATCATACTGGCCAAGAACCTGGCGCGGCATGAACGACAGCAAGCGTTCAATGCGGGGGGCACCTTGAGCACGGATGGCGGGTTCACGCCGGGCGGAGCCTTGAGTTTTTCAAGCATCGACTGGGACGACGGTGAATTCAGCCAGGGCAATTACGATCTGAGCGGTCCGGCCGTGCTGGGCCGCTATATGGTCTATGCATCGCAGTCGTGTGCGATGTATGCGCGGGCTTTCGATCAGATGAAGAAGGTGCAGCTCATCGACGCCGCGGCCTTGCCGAAACTGACGCCGGACGAATTGGCCAATGATCGCAAAGAGGCTGTGCGTATCTATCGCCTTACCGCGCACCTGGGTCCGCAGGCTTGCGGCGGCCAGGAAATGTTCGATACCGTGTCGGCATTCGCTGATAATTATCTCGGCCAGCTCGGCGCCTATCCGAACGATCCGAAGCTGACCCTGGCGTCGCTTGACAAAGCCGCGGATGAGAGCCCCAAACCCTAGGCGGGCTTTGCCATAGCCTTAACCGGCCTCCGAATCTCCGCTTTTGCCAAAAACCCGGCTTTGGGTTAGGATTGGTTAACGCCCGCTCGGTGCGGGCCGGGGGAATATGCGATGAAGTATCTGCGCTGGTTCATGGTGGTGGTCGTGGTGCTCTACACCGCATGGATTGCCTTTCCGGTGGTCAAGGCCTTCTTGTTCCCGGTCGATACCGGCGCGGCGGTTCCGTCGTTCAGCACCGACAGCGGCGATTATTCCGGCGGCCTGACGTCCGAGATGCATGATACCTCCGGCGAGGCCGTGCCGGACTCCATCCAGGGCGATACGGCCGTGCAGGCCATCCAGACGCACAATACGCCGGTGGTCCTGCTGTGGGGCGCGGTCATCCTGCTCTACATCACGGCGGCGCTGCTGCACGCCAACGGCAATATCCGTTCGGCCATCGTTTATGGGCTGGGCTTTGTCGGCGACCTGATCCTGACCTACCTGACCAACGGCAACAAGGAGGGCGGGATCTACGACAAGATTCTCGACATCCTGTCCGGATGGGACCCGCGCTATGTCCTGACCCTGGTGGCGCTGGTGCTCGGTTTCCTGTTTTTCGTATCGCGCCAGAAACGTCTGTTGCCGGCCGAGGCCGAGTAGCCGCAGAGGCGCCGGATTCGCGTCTTTCGGGACGTTTTGACTTGACCGGCGGGCCCCGGCCTCTTACCTGACTGCTAGCTATTTTTCCTTGAGACGAAGGGGCTTCAGGCATGGCCGACGACAATTTCGACGTAGTGATCATCGGCGGCGGCCCGGGCGGCTACAACGCCGCGGTGCGCGCCGGTCAGCTCGGCCTGAAGACGGCGATCGTCGAGTCGCGCGGCGTGCTGGGCGGCACCTGCCTGAACGTCGGCTGCATGCCGTCGAAGGCCCTGCTGCACGCCTCGGAACTGTTCGAGGCGACGACGCATGAATTCGTCAATATCGGCATCGAGGTGCCGGCGCCGAAACTCAACCTGGTCCAGATGATGAAGGCCAAGCAGGACAGCGTCACCGCCCTGACCAAGGGCGTCGAGTTCCTGATGAAAAAGAACAAGGTGACCTATTTCGCTGGGCGCGGCACCATCGCCGGGCAAGGTCGCGTGACAGTCGCCGGCAATGACGGCTCCAGCCAGACCCTGATCACCAAGAACATCGTCATCGCCACCGGTTCCGAACCGACTCCGCTGCCGGGCGTCGATGTCGACCAGAAGCAGATCGTCGACTCGACCGGTGCGCTGTCGCTGCCGTCGGTGCCCAAGTCGCTGGTTGTCGTGGGTGCGGGCATCATCGGCCTCGAACTCGGTTCGGTGTGGCGTCGTCTCGGCGCGCAGGTCACGGTCGTCGAATTCCTCGACCGCATCACGCCGGGCATGGATACCGAAGTCGCCACCGCCTTCCAGAAGGCTTTGGTCAAGCAGGGCATGACCTTCAAGCTCGGCACCAAGGTGACCTCGGCCAAGCCGGGCGCCAAGGGCGTCGAGCTGACGTTGGAACCTGCCGCAGGCGGCGCGGCCGAAAAGGTCACGGCCGACGTGGTGCTGGTGGCCATCGGCCGCCGCCCGTTCACCAAGGGCCTGGGACTGGAGTCGGTGGGTCTCTCGACCGACCAGCGCGGCTTTATCCCGACCAATCATTTCAAGACCGCCGTACCGGGCATCTGGGCGATCGGCGACGTCATCCTCGGGCCGATGCTGGCGCACAAGGCGGAAGAAGACGCGGTTGCCTGTATCGAGTTCATCGCCGGCAAGGCGGGTCACGTCGACTACAACCTGGTGCCGAGCGTCGTCTACACCTCGCCGGAAGTCGCTTGGGTCGGCCAGACCGAGGAGCAGCTCAAGGCGGCGGGCGTGCAGTACAAGACGGGCAAGTTCCCGTTCACGGCCAACAGCCGCGCCAATATCAACCATGAGACCGAGGGCTTCGTGAAGTTCCTGGCCGACGCGAAGACCGACAAGGTGCTGGGCGTGCACATGATGGGCCCGCAGGTCGGTGAAATGATCGGCGAAGCCTGCGTGCTGATGGCCTTTGGCGGCGCGTCGGAAGACCTGGCGCGGACCTGCCACCCGCACCCGACGCGCTCGGAAGCGGTGCGCCAGGCGGCCATGGGCGTCGAAGGCTGGACGATGCAGATGTAGAACTCATGGAAAAGTTATCGGCCCAGGACAGGCCTGGGCCGAAATACTTTTCCAGGGATAGGGATGTCGGGGGAGATATGCGCTTACCGGTCTTGTCGGACCCGAATCTGGCCTTTGGTGCGGTATTCCTATTGTCTGTGGCCTGGATTGGCTTCTGGCTGACCCTGTCGGTGTTTTACCGAAGGTCACGACGAAAGCCGATTTTTCCAGCCCTGCCTCACAATGCCCGGTTTGCTCGAGCCCGGCTATCGGGGTTCTCAGACAAGAACCTTATGTCACGCATTGGTGGCGCAAAAAATTGTCTATTGGTGGCGGTAACAGATACGACCCTGAGCATTGTGCCCTCATTTCCGTTTAATCTATTGTTTTTGCCGGAAATTTACGATCTCGAGCACAATATTCCTTTAGGCAATGTCATTTCGGCAACGAAAAAGCCGGGGCTTTTAGGGTCGCTGGTGAACATTACCTTTCAAACCCACGGCGAGAAGCGCCGCGTTCAGTTACGCCTACGCAAAGCGGACGAACTAATTGCTGCGTTAAGACCTTAAGTTTTACCCCTTCGGATGCGCCGCGGCGTAGGCCGTGAGCAGTTTTTCCGTATCCACCTGGGTGTATTTCTGCGTCGTCGACAGCGACACGTGGCCCAGCAATTCCTGGATCGAGCGCAGGTCGGCGCCGGAGCCGAGCAAATGCGTGGCGAACGAATGGCGCAGGGCATGTGGCGTCGCCCGGTCGCTCAGGCCGAGGCGGGAACGCATGTGTTGCAGGCTGGCCTGGACGTGGCGCGGGCTCAACTCGCCGCCGCGTTTGGCGCGGAACAGCTTCATCTCCGGCGTCAGGGGGAACGGCACCTGCGCCTTGTAAGCCTCGACGGCGTCGCGGACGGCGGGCAGGACGGGCAGGGTGCGCATCTTGTTGCCCTTGCCGGTGATGCGCAGGCTTTCGCTCAGCGGCGTGTCGGCGACGGTCAGCGACAAGGCCTCGGAAATCCGCAGCCCCAGGCCGTACAGCAATGAATAAACCGCTTCGTCGCGGGCATTTTCCCAGGCGTCGCGGTCGGCGTCCATCCGGGTTTCGGCCAGCAGACCGGCCGCCTGATCCTCGTTCAAGGGGCGCGGCAGGGTGGCTTTCAGGCGCGGGCCGCGCATCATCGCCACCTGGGCATTGCCCATGTCGAGATGGACATCCAGCCAGTTATGGAATGACTTGATCGCCGACAGGTGCTGGGCCAATGACCGCGCCGACAGGGGCGGCTCCTTGCCGCGGAGGTGCGCCATCCAACCGCGCACATCGGCGGAGGTCACGGCCACGACATCGGCCAGGGTCAATTCGGCGGAAACGGTGCGCGTCAGGTGCGCCAGGTAATAACGCAGGGCATGGGCATAAGCTTCGACCGTGCGCGGCGAACACCGGCGCTGGCCTTTCAGCCAGTCCAGCCATTGGTGTTGCGCATTGCTCAATTCGATCATAGGCGCGGATCAGGCGCGGGATTGACGCCGCGCGATTGGGCGGCCTCCCTGCCCCGCCTCGAAGATAGAGGGAGACGGTGAGAGGGCTTACTCCAAACAGAACCTTTTGTGGTCGGGGAGGGAGACCTCAAAGGCGCGGCTCAACCCCACGCTTATACCTCATAAAGGGGAAGCTGTGGATAAGTTAAGGATCAGAATATGTAAAGAAATGCTAAGCGTCCGTTACCGGGGCGGGCATTACGCCAGAACCGGCCAGCGGTCGGCGACCCTTTCGACCACTCGCGCTACGAAGGCGACCAGTTCGGCGCCCATGTCGGCTGAGAAGCCGTCGAAGTCCGACGACCCGAAGGCGACCAAGCCGGGCCGGCCCTCGCGCCATAAGGCAATGCGCAGCACGGCGGCCGATTTGATGCGCGTCACATCGTCGTCGAACAGGACGCGGCAGACGCCTTCCGGCCCGAGCAGGGACAGGCCCTTTTCGCCGATGATGTAGTCGACGCCGCCGTCATCGAGCAGCTTCCAGCCGAGCGGCACCGGCGCGGTTTCCTCGAGCGCGATGGTGGCGGCGACCAGGCCGAACCGGTTGCGCACTTCCTCATTGAGGCGGCGCGCCAGGTCGGAGTGGTTGCGCGCCTCAAGCAGGCTGAGGACCAGGCTGTGCGTCTGGTTCTGGGCGTCGAAATTGGCCTTGGCGGTCATTTCGAGCTGCCGGCGGACATCGAAATCCTTGAGCGCGCGGGCTTCCAATCGCGACAAGGCGGCGGGGCCGAAATCGATCAGGTGCTTGGATCTGGTCTGCAACCCCAGGGCGTCGAGCAGCGCCTTGTCCTGGGCCAGGTCGCGGGCAAATTCGGAAGCATGGTTAAGCAGGTGACGGCGCAGGGCCTGCCAGTCGTCGAGGTCAAGCGTGGAACTTCCGCTTTCCGAACTCATCAAACCCCCGGCGGTCAATTGGCGACCGTCAAAACGCGCTTAGGTCGTCACTTTAGTTCGGCGGCGGCCATCTGTGAAGCGGGTTTTATGGCTGGCTTATGACAAAACGACGGGATTCGTGTTACAGGCTTATCGATGAGTCTGGATGTGTCCGAATTCCCCCTTCAGCGTCAGGAGACCCGCATCGTGGCCAAGGTCGCGGTGTTGGCGCCGATGGCCGAGGCGCTGGATTACCTGGTGCCGGACGGTTGGCGACTGGCGGCTGGCGAGCATGTGGTGGTGCCGCTGGGGGCGACCAAGGTGCGCGGTCTGGTGGTCGGTTTCGAGGCCGACAGCGGCGAGCACAAGCTCAAGGCCATCTTTGCAAGGCTTGACGATCCGCCGGTGCCGGAGGCGTCCTTGAATTTCTGGCTATGGGCGGCGCAGTGGACGCTGACGCCGCCGGGGGTGTTCTTGAACGGATGTTTGCGGGCCTTGCGGGCGGCCAAAGGCGCGGCGCGACAGGGCTATGTGCGGTCGGAGCAGGCGCCCGCCCGGATGACCAAGGCGCGGGAGCGGGTTTTGGAAACCGCCTTGCTGCCGATGGGACTGGGCGACCTGGCCCTGGCGGCCGGAGTGTCGCCGGGCGTGGTGACGGCGCTGGAAAAGGACGGCGCCCTGGTCAAGGTCGAGATGAAGGACGACAGCGGCCCGGTCGCGCCCGACCCGGATTTCGCCCCGGCGCGGCTCAATGAAAGCCAGGCGGCGGCGCAGATTCTGCTGCGTAACGAGGCCGCGAAGGGGGCGTTCGCGCCGGTGCTGCTCGACGGCGTGACCGGGTCGGGCAAGACCGAGGTCTATCTGGAAACCGTGGCCGATGTGCTGCGCAACGACCGGGAAGCGCAGGTGCTAGTCCTGCTGCCGGAAATCGCCTTGACCCAGGCGGTGATCGGCCGGCTGAAACAACGCTTCGGCGTCGAGGTGGCGCAGTGGCACAACAACATCGCCAACAGCGTCCGACGCAAGACGTGGGAAGGCGTGGCGACCGGCCGTATCCGATTGGTGGTCGGGGCGCGGTCGGCGTTGTTCCTGCCTTTCCAAAGGTTGGGTTTGGTGGTGGTCGATGAGGAGCACGACAGCTCCTATAAACAGGATGACGGCGTGCGCTATCACGCGCGTGACCTGGCTGTGTTCCGGGCGCGGCTGGATGGCGCCATGGCCATCCTGGCGTCGGCGACACCGTCGCTGGAGACCCTGACAAATGCCCAGAACGGCCGCTACGCCTGGATCAGGCTGGAGCGACGGCACGGCGAGGCGCAGTTGCCGGACATCGGCCTGATCGACATGAAGGCGTCGCCACCGGACAAAGGTTATTGGCTGTCCGATCCGCTGGTCGGCGAGATTCTGGCGACGTTACAGCGCAAGGAGCAGGTCATGCTGTTCCTCAACCGGCGGGGCTATGCGCCGCTGGTGCTGTGCAAGGCGTGCGGCGAGAAGATGAGCGCGCCCAATACCGACAGCTGGCTGGTCGAACATCGCGCGTCGGGGCGGCTGGTCTGCCATCTGACCGGCTTTTCGATGCGTAAACCGGCGGCTTGTCCGCATTGCGGCGCCAAGGACGGGCTGACCTCGATCGGGCCGGGGGTGGAGCGCATCCTGGAGGAGGTGCAGAGCCGCTTCCCGGAGGCGCGGGCGGAGGTGTTTTCGTCGGACACCGTGCCGGATGCCGAAAGCTCGGCGTCCTTGATCAAACGCATCGAAGAGCACGAGGTCGATATCGTCATCGCCACCCAGGCGGCGGCCAAGGGACATAATTTCCCGAATCTGACACTTGTCGGAATTGTCGATGCCGACCTGGGGCTGAAGGGCGGCGACCTGCGCGCGGCGGAGCGGACGTTCCAGCTGTTGGCGCAGGCCACCGGACGGGCCGGGCGCAAGGTAAAACCGGGCCGCGCCCTGATCCAGACCTACACGCCGGAACACCCGGTCATGCAGGCCCTGATGCGCCAGGATCGCGAGGCGTTCTACGCCTACGAGTCCATGGTTCGTGAAATAGCGAAATTTCCGCCGTTCGGCCGTCTGGGAGCGGTGATCCTGTCGGCCAAGGACCAGGGCCTGCTCACTCGGTTTTGCCGCGAACTGGCCCTGTTCATCCCGAACAGCGACGGCATCGATGTCTGGGGCCCGGCCGACGCGCCTTTGGCCCTGGTACGCGGGCAGTGGCGCAAGCGCTTTCTGGTACGGGCGGATCGCAACCGCGATCTGCAGGCGTTCCTGACCCATTGGCTGGGGGCGATCAAGCGGCCAAATGCCGTCCGGCTGATCGTCGATATCGATCCGTATAGTTTTTTGTAGGCGGTTTTGCGCCACTTCTCCTCCCCATTCCATGGGGAGGTGGCAGACACCGCTGCCAAGCGGCGGATGACGGAGGGGTATCTTCTCCGGCAAGTGACCCCTCCGGCGCGACAAGCGCGCCACCTCCCCACAAGTGGGGAGGAGAGATAGTCTAAGCCGCGACGTCGAGGTTCTGGCCGACGCCGGGCGCGACCTGTTTGATGTCGCGTTCCATGTCTTCCATGTCGTGGCGCAGGTCTTTCAGCGTCTTCTCGACGTCCTCGAAGGCGTTGTCGGTGAATTTGTCGGGCTTCTGCGCCGCCTTCTGGATGCGGGCGGGGGCCAGCAGCTTGTCCTCGATCCACTGGGCCAGGCCCTTGATCTCCTTGACGAAGTCGAGGCCGTCGGCGCCGGCCATTTCCTGCACCTTGCGGGCAACGGACGTGTACAGGCCGGTATCGGCGGCCTGCGGCTGAGGGGCATCCGGGGTCTGGGCTTCGGGCGGGGCAGGCGTTTCGGCTTGAACCGGATCGGCGGCCTTTTCAGCCGTTTGGGCGGCGTCCGCATCGGTGGGCGCGGCGTCTTTCTTCGTCTCGTCCTTGTCGCTGTCGGCCTGCGGAGCGGCCGGTTCCGCCGGCACACCGGCTGTCAGGGCGGCGTCGGTCGCTGAGCGGCTGGCGCCCAATTCCTTGTCGACGGCGGCCTTGTAGTCCTTGAGGGCGGCCTTCAGTTCCTTGAACACCTGGGCCAGGGCGTGGGCCATCTGCTTCGGATTGCCGGAGTACATCTTCTGCAGGATCTTCAGGCGCTGCTTGATGCCCTCGATGCGCTGACGGATATAGTCCTTGTCCTTGTCGGCGGCTTTCATCACCGGCGTGTCGAAGGCCTTTTGCGCGGCGGACTCGACCTCGCTTTTGCGCGCGCTGACGGCGGCCATGGCGGCATACTTGTCGTTCGACATGCCGCGCGCCGACCACGGTGTGATCAGCGGTGCGCCCGAATTGGTGCGGATAGCGGTGTCCATAGCCCGTCAGCCTTCTGCTGAAATATGTCCGGACTGTAACAGGACAGGCTTAATATACAGCTTACGTCTTCTTACGGCGCAGCATCTGCAGGCCTTCGATGAAG
>CAYULN010000145.1:0-18380 GCA_964445605.1 uncultured Caulobacteraceae bacterium
GGTCGGCACGGCGGGCGCGTTTGAGCGATTTCCACCCGGACCGTATCCGAGCGCGCGGCCTGCCGGCCGACTTTGAGGTGCTGTACACGCAGAAGACGGCGCGCATCAATCTGGCCTACGACCAGATCGTTGTGGAGCGGGGTCTTTAAGTTTGACGCCCCATGTTTATCCAAAAAGTGCGCGTATCAGTCATGCACGTTTTGGCATGAGGCTTTTGCGCACATTTCTGTGAGGTTGTCCGCAAAGGCTTTGTGTCACCCGGAAAGCGAATGTGGGGGCGTCCTTTTTGTCATTGTGCTTAAAAAAAAATTAAAATATGGCCCGTTTACTGCTGGGGAGGTTGACGCGGCGCTATTTCGTGCCAATCTGATCGTCATTGGGGCGCGTAATTGTTCCTTTCCAGTGCTGAAGTGGTTAGAGTAAATGACAGACCGTGATACGTCCTTCGTGTCGTTCAATCGCAGCTACCGCCCGTGGGGGCAGGTGCGCCGGCAGAATCTTATGACCCGTATTCTTCACATCCTCAGCCTGACGGTGCTTGGCCTGGCGGTTATTGGCGCGTTGGTGGTGCTGGCCATCTTTACCACCACGATCATGGTTGTGGGCGCCGCGGTTCTGGCCCTGTTCACACTCGGCGCCTTCATAGCCCGTAAGCCGGCGCGCATCTTCGTCCGTACCCGCGACCATGACAACGGCAAGGGTATCTACGAGGCGCGCAAAAAGGGCTCGACCTGGAGCGTCTACTAAAGCGCCAACAATCCAAGAGATTTCGCCCCGCATCGGTCCGCCGCTGCGGGGTTTGCTTTTGCGGCTTGGAAAGGCTGATATCTTGGTTTAGGTGATGGCCATGATCGAATTGCCTTCGCCCAATTTCAACGAACGCAAGGGGCCGCCCGACATGGCGGTGCTGCACTATACCGGCATGGTTTCCGCGAAAGCGGCGCTGGACCGTTTGTGCGATCCGGCGGCGCAGGTCTCCAGTCATTATTGCGTCGATGAAGACGGCACGGTTTATCGCCTGGTCCCGGAAGAGCGGCGCGCCTGGCACGCCGGGGTGTCGTTCTGGAAGGGCGATACCGACATCAACAGCTGTTCGATCGGCATCGAGATCGTCAATCCCGGCCATGAACTGGGCTATCACGATTTTCCGGCGGCTCAGATCGACGCGGTGATCGGTTTGCTGGATGGCACTCGCGAGCGTTGGGAGATTCCGGATCACCGTATTCTCGGGCATTCCGACGTCGCACCCGGCCGCAAGATCGATCCCGGCGAGAAGTTTCCGTGGAAGGCTTTGGCGGAACACGGCCACGGGCTGTGGGTCGAGCCGGACCTGCCGCCAGACAACGTGATGGGCCCGCCGCTCGGCCCGGGCGACGAGGGGCTTGGCGTGTTTTCGCTGCAGGGCGCCCTGGGCAAGCTTGGCTACAATGTCCTGCCGGGTGGGCCGTTCGACGAGGACACCGCAACGATTGTCCGCGCCTTTCAGCGCCACTGGCTGCCGGACCAGATCGGCAGCGCGGTGGAAGGCCGCGCCGATGCGCGGTTGCGCGTGACGCTGATGGCTTTGTTGCGGCATATCAGTCTGACGGAGGTCTGATGGAACCCGCCGGACAGCGCATCCTGTTGGCCATCACCGCCCTGTGGGGATTGGCAGGTGTGATCATGCTGGCGGCCGGATCGCATCCGCCGCAGACCGGCCTGCTGGCGACCGGCGGGCAGTTCCTGCTGTTCCATGCCGCGGCGGTGCTGGCATTGCTGAATACACAGCTGCTGAATGGCTGGCGGCGTGCGGCGCCGATGGCGCTGATGCTGACCGGCAGCGGATTGTTCGCGCTTGAGATCGTTCTGCATGTGACAACGGGCGTCACCGCGTTCGGGCTCCTGGCGCCGATAGGCGGCGGGTTGGCCATATTGGGCTGGCTCGGCCTGGCGATCGCAGCGCTCGTTAAGGCTTGATTTCACAGACATTTGGGCGCACAACCGCCGGACCAGACGGCCGGGCGGTCGCGGGAGGAGTTTTGACACCTCATGTTAATCCAAAAAGTGGCGACCACTTTTTGGCATGAGGTTCGGGCCCCGCTCGAGGAAAGTCCGGGCTCCACGGCAATATGGCGGCGGGTAACGCCCGCCGGGGGCGACCCCAGAGACAGCGCCACAGAGAGCAGACCGCCCTGTCTGACAGGGTAAGGGTGAAAGGGTGCGGTAAGAGCGCACCGCGCGGCCGGTAACGGAAGCGGCATGGCAAGCCTCGCCAGGAGCAAAACCAAATAGGAACGGCGCGTCCGGAAAAGTCCTTTGGGGCAACTCCGGACAGGGCATTGCCGCCCCGGACCGTTCGGGTAGGTTGCGCGAGCCGTCCAGCAATGGCCGGCCAAGAGGAATGATCGCCACGGCTCCCATCGCAAGATTGGGGCCGTACAGAACCCGGCTTACAGGCCGTCTGGTAATATTTTTCGCCGCTCAGGCCGGCGATGCTTGGACGTTGTTCATTTCCGAACAAGCAAACCTGTTGTTAACCTTAATTGATAACACTTGGCAGGCGGATCGGCCGTTTTTTCGCCACAAAGCGCTTCTGTGCACATTAATCTTGTTCTCTGTATGTTTCGATCCGTTGATTTTAAACGGTTTTTTGCGCTTGAATTACCCCTTAGTGTCATTAAGAGTCGTTGCATCCCATTTAATCCCATGTTAACCCTGCAAGGGTCAGCGCGGCACAGCGGGCGGCTGGCAGATGCGCACATGAAGAACAGCAGGGAGCGGGCCGAGCGGGGTCCGGGCATGGGGTGTTTCTCTCGAGTCACGAGAAACAACTGGACGCGAAACGGCGGCTGCTGGTCCCGCAGGATTTCCGCGCCTATGCTATGCAGGCCTATCCCGGCCTCGAAGTCTTCGAAGGCGTCTATTGCATCGCTGCGGTTAATGCGGCCTGCCTGGAATGCGGCGGGGCCGCTTTCTTTGCGGGGTATCGCGACGTGATCAATGAATATCCCGCAATGTCGCCGACACGGACCGCCATGCAGCGCCGTTTCTATGCGTCGATGATGCGTCTGAGTTTCGATACGGCGGGCCGGATTACCCTGCCGGAAAAGCTGTGCGAGCAATTTGGCCTGAGCGGCGACGTCGTGCTGGCCGGCCTGGGCGACTCCTTCCAGATCTGGAACCCCAAGGCCTATGAAGCCTACGCCGCAGAGCAGGACAAACTTGTCGAGGCGGCCTTCGCGCAACGCGGAGGGGCAAACTGACATGACCCAGGCCGCGCCGCATATTCCCGTCCTGCTGCCCGAGGTGTTAACCGTGTTGGGTAACCTTGAGGACAAGCTGATCGTCGACGGCACCTTTGGCGCCGGGGGCTATTCGCGCGCCTTCCTGACCGGCGGGGCGCGGGTGATCGCGTTTGACCGCGACGCGCGGGTGAAGCCTTATGTCGAGGCGCTGTGTGGCGAATTTCCCGACCGCTTTCAGTGGGTCAACCGCGCCTTCTCCGAAATGAAGGAAGGCCTGGCGGAGCTGGGCCACGACAGCTGCGACGCCATCGTACTCGATATCGGCGTGTCGTCGATGCAGCTCGACGAGGCCGAACGTGGCTTTTCCTTTATGCGTGACGGGCCCCTGGACATGCGCATGGCGACGACGGGCCGCAGCGCCACCGATATCGTCAACGAGGACGACAAGGACGATATTGCCCATGTGCTGTGGCTGTACGGCGAGGAGCACAAGTCGCGCGCCATCGCCGCCGCCATCGTCCGCCGCCGGACGGAAAGGCCGTTTGAACGCACGGTCGACCTGGCCGAAGTGGTGGAAAAGGCCCTCGGCGGCCGGAGATGGAAAAAAGGGGGGGGCGCGCCGGTCCATCCAGCGACGCGGACCTTCCAGGGCTTGCGCATTGCGGTCAATGATGAACTGGGCGAACTGGAACGGGCGCTCGATGTCGCCGAGACCCTGCTCAAGCCCGACGGCGTGCTGGCGGTGGTGACTTTCCATTCGCTCGAGGACCGGATCGTCAAGACCTTCTTCAACGAGAAGGCCGGCAAGCTGCCGTCCGGGTCGCGCCACGCCCCGCAGCGCGTCGACCTGACGCCGTCCGTCTACACCCTGATCACCCCCAAGGCGGTGGCGGCGTCCGACACCGAAATCGCCGCCAATCCGCGCGCCCGGTCCGCCAAGCTGCGGGCGGCGCGGCGTACTTCCGCGCCCTCCGTCCCCCTAAAAGCCACTGGGAAAGCCAAGCGATGAAAGCCTTTCTGAGCCTTTTCGAACAACGTATCCGCGGTGTCCGCCTGATCGAGGTGATCGGCATCACCCTGGCGCTCGGCATGATCTTCTGGGTCTGCCTGTCGAAGGCGCGCGAAACCGAAGACGTGCGGCGGCTCAATCTGCTCAACCAGCAGATCTCCGAGGAAACGGACAATGTTGCGGCGCTCAAGATCAAGGTGGCGCAACTGGAACGCCCGGCCCGGCTTGAAGCCCTGGCGGCTGGGTTTCTCGGCATGAAGCCGGTGGATTCGAGCCATGAGGTCCGTCTCGACAGTCTGGGCGAAATCTCCGGCACGACGTCGCGTCCGGTGCAGGTGACCGCGCCTGTTGCGCCCGCCGAAGCCGCCCCGGCCCCGACAGCCCCGGCCGCTGCGTCAGGCGACGATCTGATCTCGGTTAGCGCCGCGAAAGCGCCGGCATCGCAAGTGGCCAAGGCCGACAGCGTCTATTCGCCGGCGCCGAAAGGAGGCCGTTGATGCGGGTCAGCCTGCCGTTCCTGTCCTCGACCCAGTCCGGCTTCCAGTGGGTGGCCGACCGCGTCTGGAAAGTCGAACACGCGTTTGAGCGCGCCAATGCCAGCGGCGCCAAGGCACGCAGCGCGCGCATGCGCATCTTCGCCATCCTGGTCGGCCTGAGCATGGCTTATGTCTGCCTGATGATCGCGGCGGGCAGCGCCTCGCTGCTCAATTCGCCGAGCCAGATCGCCGCCCTGACCGGCCAGACCGGGGCGCGGGCGCAGATTGTCGACCGCAACGGCGAACTGCTGGCGACCGACGTCAACGATTACGACCTGTTCATCGACCCGACCGACATGACCGGCCCGGATCGCACCTATGTGCGCAATGCCCTGGCCCAGATATTCCCGACCGTGTCGCGCGACCTGCTCGACAAGGCGTTCAAGGGCGACGGCCGCACCTTGCTGGTGCCGATGCTGAAGGGTGGCGACCGCGACCGCATTCTCAACTACGGCCTGCCCGGCATCACTTTCGAGGCGCAGCGCGTGCGCGCCTATCCGCTGGACTCGACGGGCGCCTTTTATATCGGCATGACCAAGCGGGCGGGCGAGGGCATGTCCGGCGTCGAAAAGGCCTTCCAGGACCAGATCGCCACCAATGCCGCCAAGAACGAGCCGGTGCAGGTGGCCATGGACCTGCGCGTCCAGGGCGCGCTGGAAAACGAGATGCGCGCCATGGCGGTCGACACCAATTCGCTGGGCGCCGTCGGCATCGTCACCAATGTGCGCACCGGCGAAGTGCTGGCCATGGCCAGCTGGCCGGAGTTCGACCTCAATCGGCCGGGCAGCTTTGACGAAGCGCACAAGCGCAACCATGCCGCCGTCGACCGCTACGAAGTCGGCTCGATCTTCAAGACGATCTCGCTGGCCATCGGCCTGGATACCGGCACGGCGTCGCTAAGCTCGACCTATGACGTCAGCCAGCCGCTGGTCATCGGCACGCGCAAGATCCACGACCTGCACAACAAGGCGCCGGTCTACAGCCTGGAGGACGTGTTCATCCAGTCGTCGAACATCGGCACGTCGCGGGTGGCGCTGAACGCCGGCGTCGATTCCATGACGCGTTATTACGACGCCCTAGGCCTGTTCCGTTCAGCCGACATCGAGCTGAGCGAACCGGCGGCGCCGATCTACACCAAGAACCCGAAGGACTGGTCGCAGCTGACCCTGGCCCAGAGCGCCTTCGGCCAGGGCATGGCCATTACGCCGCTGTCCTATGCCGAAGCCGTCGGCGCCGTTCTGAATGGCGGTTGTCTGCGGCCGCTGACCCTGAAAAAATACGATGGCACCACGCCGCTTGCCTGTAACCGAGTGTTCTCGGCGGCGACGTCGCGGACCATGCTCGACCTGATGCGTGAGAACGTGCTCAAAGGCACCGGCGGCCGCGCCAATGCCCCCGGTCTGCGCGTCGGTGGCAAGACCGGCTCGGCGCAGAAGCCGGCCAAGGGCGGTTACGACGCGACGGCGCTGATTTCTTCGTTCGCGGCGGTGTTTCCCACAGACGGGCCTATCGACGGCGACCGCTATCTGGTGCAGATTATGTTCGATTCCCCGCACGGTTCGCCGATGAGCAACGGCGGCCGCCTGGGCGGCGCCGTCGCCGCGCCGGTGGCCGGACGGGTCATCGACCGCATCGCGCCGTTTTTGGGCGTCGCGCGCAAGGAAGACAAGTTCACCACGCCGCAATGGGACAAGGCGCCCATCCAGAGTGAAGACGTGACCGGAGAAGACCATTAAATGCCAAACTCCGGGAACATCGTCCGTCAGACCCACCTGCGCCTATCGGACATCCTGCGCCGGGACCTGGATCAGGACCCGTTCGTCACCGGAGTGACCGCCGACAGCCGCAAGGTCGACCAGGGCACGCTGTTCTGCGCCCTGCCGGGTCTGAAGCCGGGCGCCGGCGCCGACGGCCGCGACTTTATCCCGCAGGCCCTGGCCAAGGGGGCGGCGGCGGTGCTGGCGCCGGACGATCTTAAAGATGTCGATATGGCCTCGTCGGTGCTGGTCAAGGTGCACGACGTGCGCCGGGCCTATGCGCTGGCGGCCAAGGCGTTCTATGGCGTGCAGCCGAAGACCTGCGTGGCCATCACCGGCACCAACGGCAAGACGAGCGTGGCAACTTTCTGCCGGCAGATATTCGCGTTGCTGGGACACAAGTCGGCCAGCATGGGCACGCTGGGGGTGGTCAAGCAAAGCCCGGATGGCCATGAAATCCCGCTGACCGGCCCCGGCCTGACCACGCCGGATGCCGCTGACCTGGCCAAGCATCTGGCCGACCTGGCGGAAGACGGCGTGACCCACCTGGCGCTTGAGGCGTCGTCGCACGGCATCGATCAGCGGCGGCTGGACGGCGTGTCGTTGACGGCGGCCGGCTTCACCAACCTGACACAGGACCATCTCGACTACCACGCCACCATGGAACAGTATCGGGCCGCCAAGCTGCGCCTGTTCGACAGCCTGCTACCGCGTGGCCGGACGGCGGTGCTCAATGCCGATTCCGACAGCTATAACGCCTTTGCCGCCATGTCGATCCTGTCGGGCCTGAATGTCATGACGGTTGGCGAGCGGTCGCAGCACCTGTGCCTGACCGGCCGTGACCTGACCGTCGACGGGCAGATATTGTATCTCGACTACCAGGGCCGGAAATACGAGACCAAGCTGCCGCTGGCCGGGCTGTTCCAGGCGTCGAACGCCCTGGTGGCGGCGGGTCTGGCCATTGCCACGGGCGAGAAGGCCGACGATGTGATCGGCGCTTTGTCGCAACTGCATGGGGCGCGCGGGCGGCTGGAACGGGTCGGCGCCAAGGCAAACGGCGCCGAGGTCTATGTCGACTACGCGCATACGCCGGACGGACTGGAAACCGTGCTGAAGGCCCTGCGCCCGCATACGCACGGCAAGCTGGTCTGCGTGTTCGGCTGCGGCGGCGACCGCGACAAGGGCAAGCGGCCGCAGATGGGCGCCATCGCCCAGAAGCTGGCCGACCGGGCCATCGTCACCGACGACAATCCGCGCTCCGAAGACCCGGCGACCATCCGGGCCGAAGTGATGGGCGGCATGGCGAAAGGCGCGACCGAAATCGGCGATCGCAAGCAGGCGATCTTCGAGGCTGTGGCCGACCTCAAGGCGGGTGACGTGCTGGTGGTGGCCGGCAAGGGCCACGAACAGGGCCAGATCGTCGGTGGCCAGGTATTACCGTTCGACGACGTCAGCGTGGTCAAGGCGGCGCTTGTCGGCTGATCGGGTCTTGATTACCCGCCGTGCATAGGGTTAACGTCTCCGGATACCACGGGCTGTGGTCAAAAGGGGGCGGGCATGAAACATATCATCATAGGCAGTCTTGTCGTTGCGGCCGCGCTTGCACCCGCGATAGCCTTTGCCGAACGCGGCCAGATGCTCCGGCCGCCAATATTCGGCAGGGTGCGCGAAGTGGTCGGCGACGACCTGCCGCTTGTCGCCGCCCGCGATAACTGTCCGGCGGCCGCGAAGCCGATGGCTGACGGGCCGTGCTTCGATACGATCAAGGCGACGGCGACGCCGCAGCGCGTCCTGACCCTGCTTGCTCACTACCGCTCCGGCGAACGGGTCACCGGTGAATACGGCCGCGATTTCCAGCTCTATGAGGTGCGTCAGGGCGCCAAGGGGATCGAGGCGCGCACGCTGCCGCTGCCCACCTCGGACGTTCGCGTGCCGCGTGGCTGCTACAAGCTGAACGGCGAGGATGTCGGTTATGTCCTCGACACCGTCAATGGCGCGGCGGTGGCGCAGGAAAGCCAGTACGTCATCTGCGACGGCGGTCCCGACAGCCCGCGTGGGCCGTATCGGCCGTCCGGGCCGGTCATGCGGTCGGATTCGGGTGGGTGGGGCCCCAGCCAGACCGTGCTGGCCGAGGGACAGCACCGTTACCTGGCGGTGCCGGATTCGTCGTGCGATCCGGCCTATGTCATTCGCGACAGCTACTGCGCCAAGCCGGCGGTCGTCTACATGAACGCCAATCCGGACGTCAAGGAACTGGACCTGGTCGCGGCCCTGGCGCCGGTCAAGGCGGACGATGTCCTCGGCGACAAGGACCTCAAGCAATGGGTGATGAAGCGCAACAGCAAGGGCTACAAGGCTGACGGCCGCTGGTTCGCCAAGTCGATGTTCACCGACGGCAACGGCTGCTGGTCATCCGAGCCGGTGCGCTGGTATGTCGGCGCGGTGCCGGACGGGCTCGACATTACCGAAAAGGCGATGAGCCGTTGCGGCGCGCCGGCCGCGCCGGTGCCGACGGCGCTGTTCATGGTCTATGGCCAGGAATACGACATCCTCAACTGCAGCGGCGGCGGCTGCGCCGGCCCGGCAACCGACGCGCTCAAAGCCATGAAGCGCAAGTCGGCAACCTTCGTCACCCTCAGCCGCCCCGGCTATGGCCGCGTCACCAGCGGCTATGAAATCGTCGATGCCGAGCTGAAGGACGACGGCGTCAAGCTCAGGTCGAGCTACGCGTCGATATCCGAATCCGGGTGCACGGACAGCAGCGGCCCGGATTCGCAGGGCGTCGAGGTTTATCGCCGCACGGCGCGCGCCTTCAGGCTGATGGAATGCACGATCTATTGAGGGACATCATGCAACACAGGGCAGCTATAGCGGCATGTATCGGGTTGCTGAGCTTGGCCAGTCCGGTCAAGGCCTATGAGCCGGCGATCCGCATGCCCGTGACCATGCCGGCGTCGCCTCCGGAACAGATAGACGTCATCAAAGGCGCCAGAAATCCAGATTACTGCGTTATGTTCCAGAAGGTGCCGGGTTTCAGCGACTGGTCCGCCAAGGTCGACGACGTCCAGACCTCGACGGTCAACGGCGCCATCGATATCAGCTTCGATGTCGGTTACGGCATCAAGCTCGAAGAGGTCATGCAGAAGTCCGATCCGCTGTATCCGGCTGTCGCGAAACTGAAGATGCGGCAGATGGTGCGCCTCTCCGGCCGCTTCGTCCATGGCAACGGCGAGTGTGGCTATCAGATGCTTTCCATCGGCGTCGCCCTGACGAGCGTCAAAGCCGCCAAGTGAACCTTGCCAAACGCCCGAGAGTCAGTCTCATAGTCCCTTTTCGATGTGTACGGGATTTCGCGTAGGACTCTTGGCGTAATGACGGCTCTCTGGACGTTTGAGGAACTGGCTCAGGCCACCGGCGGCACCTTTATGGGTGTGGGGACGGGCGGCGTGCGCGAGGCGTCGGGCCTCAATTTCGACAGCCGTGCTTTGGAGCCGGGCGACATCTTCCTGGCGCTGAAAGGCGTCCGCGACGGCCACGACTTCGTGCCGCAGGCCTTTCAGTCGGGGGCGGCGGTCGCCATCACCCGGAGGCCGGTCGAAGGCGGGCCGTGCCTGCTGGTGCCCGATGTGCAGGGCGCGCTGGAAGACCTGGCGGTGTTTGCCCGCGACCGGGCGGCCAAGGCGAAGCGCGGCGCGGTGACCGGCAGCGTCGGTAAGACCAGCGTCACCCAGATGGTGATGCAGGGTCTGATGCGCGCCGAGTCGTTAGGAAAAGGTCGGGCCCATTCGGCGATCAAGAGCTTCAACAACCATATCGGCGTGCCGCTGACCCTGGCGCGGATGCCGCGCGACACCGAACGCGCAGTGTTCGAGATTGGCATGAACCATGCCGACGAGATCACGCCGCTGTCGGAATTCGTGGCGCCGCACGCCGTCATCATCACCACGGTCGGCGCCGTGCACACGGAGAACTTCCCGGACGGCGAGGCCGGTGTCGCCAGGGCAAAAGCGGAGATATTCGACGGTTTGCAGCCGGGCGGCCTCGCCATTCTCAATGCCGACAATCAATGGTTCGACTTCTTGCAGCGTGAGGCGCGCGGGGCCGGGGCGCTGGTGGCGGCCTTCGGCGAAAACGGCGGCAATGACGCGCAACTGGTGTCGCATGTAGTTGACGGCGGCCGGGCGCGGGTGGCGGCGCGATTCCACGGTCGCGATATTGCCTTCTCGCTCGATCACACCGGCCGGCACCAGGCGCTCAACGCCATGGCGGTGCTGCTGATGCTCGAGGCGCTGGATGTCGATCTCGATACCTCGATCGCCGCCCTGGAGGGGGCGCAGGCGCTCGACGGCCGCGGTAAGGTCAGCCTGATCAGAAACAGCCAAGTCACCCTGATCGACGAAAGTTATAACGCCAATCCGGTGTCGATGACGGCAACACTTAAATCGTTGGGCGATCGCGCCAAGACTGGCCGCAAGCTGGTGGTGCTGACCGACATGCTGGAACTTGGGCCCGACGAGGCCAGCCAGCACGCGGCGCTGGCGCCGGTGATCGAAGGCCTGGATATCGACCGGGTCTACCTGGCCGGGCCGCTGATGAAACATCTGTGGGACGCCTTGCCGGAGCGGTTACGCGGAAAATATGCCGCCGGTGCCGCCGAATTGACCGATGCCGTGATTGCGGACTTGCAAGGCGGGGATGTAATCATGGTAAAGGGCTCGAACGGCTCGAAGGCCGGTGTCGTGGCAAAAGCGCTTCTCACCTTATAATCAAACCCCCGGGAAGGGATTAAGGACGTAAAGGCCGCATGTTCTATCTTCTGTATGAACACGTCAACAGCCTGCATCAGCACTGGCCTCTGATCAACCTGATGCGCTACCAGACGGTGCGCATGGCGTTGTCGCTGCTCACCGCCATGATCGTCGCCGTCAGCATGGGCAGCCGCTTCATCAACTGGATGCGCGCCAAGCAGGGCAAGGGCCAGCCGATCCGCGAGGACGGCCCGGCGTCGCACCTGCTGACCAAGAAAGGCACGCCGACCATGGGCGGCCTGATGATCCTGGCCGGCATCGCGGTGTCGACCATATTGTGGGCCAATCCGCATTCGGCCTCGGCCTGGGTCGTGTTCGGCGTCACCATGCTGTACGGCGTGCTCGGCTTCGTCGACGACTACGCCAAGGTGACCAAGCAGACCTCGGCGGGCCTGACCTCGATCCAAAAGCTGATCTGCCAGATCGCCATCGCCGTCGCCGCCACCCTGATCCTGATGTATTACTCGCCGGCGCCCACTGACGCGCCGCACTTGCCGACGTCGCTGGTCGTGCCGATCTTCAAGAACGTCATGTTTGACTTCGGCTATGCCTTCGTCATCGTCGGCGTCATCGTCATGGTCGGGGCGTCGAACGCCGTTAATCTGACGGATGGCCTGGACGGACTGGCCATCGTGCCGGTGATGATCGCCGCCGGCGCTTTCGCCATCATCGCCTATCTGGTGGGCAATACGAAATTCGCCGAATACCTGTTCATCCATTATGTGCCAAATGCCGGTGAAGTGGCGGTGATCTGCGCCGCCATCATCGGTGGCGGCATGGGCTTCCTGTGGTACAACGCGCCGCCGGCCAAGATCTTCATGGGCGACACCGGGTCGCTGGCGCTCGGCGGCGGCCTCGGCGCTGTGGCCGTGGCGGTCAAGCACGAACTGGTCCTGGCCATCATCGGCGGCCTGTTCGTCATGGAAGCCTTGTCGGTGATGATCCAGATCGGCTATTTCAAGCTGACCAAGAAGCGGGTCTTCCTGATGGCGCCGATCCACCACCATTTCGAGAAGCTGGGCTGGCCGGAATCGACCGTCGTCGTCCGCTTCTGGATCGTCGCCGCCATGCTGGCCCTGGTCGGCCTGGCGACCCTAAAACTGCGCTAAGGAAGAGTATCGGTGATCCCCGTTAAAGGCTTCGAAGGCAAGCGTGTCGCCATTTTCGGCCTGGGCCGGTCCGGCCTGTCGGCGGCGCGCGCGCTCAAGGCAGGCGGGGCGGAACCGGTACTGTGGGACGACAAGCCGCAGTCGGTCATGGTGGCGCACAAGGAAGGCTTCACGGCTGAGAACCTGAAAAACACCGACTGGTCGGAAATCGACGCCCTGATGCTGTCGCCGGGTGTGCCGCTCACCCACCCCGAGCCGCACTGGACGGTCCCCCTGGCGCACAAGGCTGGGGTGCCGATCCTCGGCGATATCGAGTTGTTCGCGCGGACGCTGGCCGCCTTGCCGGAACGCAAGCGGCCGAAGACGGTGGCGATCACCGGCACCAACGGCAAGTCGACGACGACGGCGCTGATCGGCCATATCCTGAAATCCGCGGGCAAGGACACCCATGTCGGCGGCAATATCGGCATCGGCGTCCTCGACCTGCCGGAAATGCACGCTGGCAGCTATTACGTCATCGAAACCTCGTCCTATCAGCTCGACCTGACGCACACCTTCCGGCCGGACGTGGCGGTGCTGATGAACTTCTCGCCGGACCATCTCGACCGGCACGGCGGCATGGAAGGCTATATCGCCGCCAAGAAACGCATCTTCATGAACCAGACCGCCGACCAGACGGCGGTGGTCGGTGCCGATGACGAGTTCTCCTCGGCGGTCATCACCGAGCTGCGCGCCAAGTCGCCGGTCAAGGTAGTGCCGATCTCGTCGCGGCGCAATGTCGGCGACGGAGTCTATGCCATCAACGGCCTGCTGTTTGACGGCACCGAGGCGCGAGCGCGGCAGATCATCGACCTGAAGACCGTGCGGACCCTGACCGGCCGGCACAACTGGCAGAACGCGGCGGCGGCCTATGCGGCGTGCAAGGCCCTGGGGCTAGACGTCGAAGCCATCGTCGCGGGCATGCGTTCCTTTCCCGGCCTCGACCACCGCATGCAGGAGATCGGCCGCATCGGCAAGGTGCGCTTCATCAACGATTCCAAGGCGACCAATGCCGATGCGGCGCGCCAGGCGATGTCGAGCTTCGACGGCTTCTTCTGGATCGCCGGCGGCAAGGCCAAGGCCGGCGGCATCGAGGAGTTGCGGGACCTGTTCCCGCGCGTCAAGCACGCCTACCTGATCGGCGAAGCGGCGGAACTGTTCGAAAAGACCATCGGCAAGGCGGCCAAGTGCACGCAGTCGCGCCTGCTGTTCACGGCGGTCGCCCAGGCTTATGCGGCGGCCGAAAAGACCGGTAAGGAAGAGATCGTGTTGTTCTCGCCGGCCTGCGCCAGCTTCGATCAGTTCGCCGATTTCGAGGCGCGCGGCGACGCCTTCAAGCAGGCGGTGGCGGAAATCGGCCAGTCGGCGGCGGTGGCCGGGACGGATGCCAAATCCTAAGTGCCGCTGACGCCTGCTCTCAGGCGTAAAGGCTGGACCGTGGCCGGTCGTCTTGGCATAGTGGCGCGATAACAACGATATAGGGGGAAATACATGTCTTTTGTGCGCGCGCTTTTGCGCTATCTCGCCGCGCCGGTGTTTTTTGTCATGGCCTGGCTGACCTATGTGCTCAACGCCAAGACCACCCATATGGCCGACATGCCCGGCATGGCCATGCCGGATAACGGCGCGACGGTCCTTGGTATCCACCTGAGCGCCTGCGTGGTTTCGGCGCTCGGCAGCTGGTGGCTGATGTACCTGCTGATGGGCGTCTTTGCGCTCGGCGCCTGGCTCGAACTGGGCGGTCGGAAGTAAACAAATCCTGCCTGTGGGCAGGCACGGTTAAACGAATATTAACCGCGTTTTGGTGAATCCTTGGTCACGCGTTTTTCGTGAACCGCCCAGGGATTCCGCATGCCTCAGGCCTATGCCCACCCGTTCACCCGTACCGACCGGTCGCCGACCGCCATGTGGTGGTGGACGCTCGACCGCGTGACGCTGGCCCTGGTGCTGGTCCTGCTGGTGCTCGGCTTCTTCTTCTCGTTTTCATCCAGCCCCGTGGCGGCGCCGCACACGGCGTCTTATGACCCGTTCTATTATACCAAGCGCCACTTCGTCTTCGCCCTGGCGACGGCGGTGTTCATGATCGCCGTGTCCATGCTGTCGCTCAAGGGCGTCAAGCGGGTGAGCGTCCTGGTCTATACGTGCGCCATCGGGGTGATGGCCATGCTGCCGCTGATCGGCCACGCGGCCAAGGGCGGCCGGCGCTGGCTCGAGCTGGGGCCGGTGGCCCTGCAGCCGTCGGAGTTCCTCAAACCGGCGCTGATCATCCTGATTTCCTGGATGTTTTCCGAAGGCCAGAAGGGCAGGGGCGTGCCGGGCGTGACCGTCGCTTTCTGTCTCTATGTCGCCGCCATCTTCCTGTTGCTGATCCAGCCCGACGTCGGCCAGAGCATCCTGATCACGGTGGCGTTCGGCGCTTGTTTCTTTATATCGGGCGTACCGTTCCGCTGGATCATGGGCATGCTGGCGACCGCCGGCACCGGCCTGGTCGGGCTGTTCTTCATCCAGCCGCACTTCCGCAACCGCATCCTCGGATTCATCCAGCCCGATGCCGACTCCGGCTACCAGGTCAACAGCGCCAAGGCGGCCATCGCCAATGGCGGCTTCTGGGGGGTCGGCCTGAACGAAGGGGTGATGAAGCGGCACATTCCCGACCTGCACACCGACTTCATCTATTCGGTGGTCGCTGAGGAATACGGCCTGTGGCTGACCCTGATCCTGATCGGCATCTTCGGTTTCATCGTCATTCGCGGCCTGGTCAAGGCCATGGCGATGCAGGACCCGTTCCGCCAGATCGCCACCTCGGGCCTGTACATCATGCTGGGCATGCAGGTGCTGATCAATGTCAGCGTCAATCTCGGCTTGATCCCGCCCAAGGGCATGACCCTGCCGTTCATCTCCTATGGCGGTTCGTCGATGCTGGCCATGGGGCTGAGCCTGGGCTTCATCCTGGCCCTGACGCGACGACGACAGGAAGAGCCCGAGGCCGACGACCCGACCAAGTGGTGATTTAAAACGCGCTTGTTCCGGGCGGTGAAAGCCCTATTATAGCCATCCGCATAACATTGTTATGAAAATGGAGAGCTGAAGCATGACCGCGTTCAATGCCGTGCGATTCCGGGTGAAGCCCGGCCGGGACAAGGACTTTCTCGACGCGCACAAAAACAGGGCCGTCAATTGGCCCGGCCTGCGCCATGTCAACATGATCCAGACCGGCGACCGGACCTATTGCGTCATCGCCGAGTGGGACAGCATGGACGCCCTGGCGGCGGCGCGGCCGGAGATGATCGCCACACTCGACAGCTTCCGCGACACGCTCGAGGACCTGGGCGGCGGGCTGGGCGTCACCGATCCGGCGTCCGGGCCGGTGGTGCTGGCGCTGAAATAAGCGCCTGTTGCGAGGCGTGGCGATTCCGGCCTAAAAGCGGGGACCGATCCTTTTCAAGGCGAGATTCCGCTTGGCCTCCTCCAAACCGCGCCGCAAGGCTTCTTCCTTTTCCGAAACGCCTCTGGCGGTGGTCGCCGCCGGTGGCACGGGCGGGCATATGTTCCCGGCCGAGGCCTTGGCGCGCGAACTGATCGAACGCGGCTGGCAGGTGGTGCTGGCCTCGGACTCGCGCGGCGCTGCCTATGCCGAAAAATTCCCGGCCATTGAGCGGCTGTCGTTGGAGGCTGCGACCTTCAAGAACGGCGACCCGATCGGCATGGCGCGGGCGGCGGTCAAGATCGGCCTTGGCGTCCTGCAGGCGCGCAAGGCGTTCAAGCGTTTGAAGCCGTGGGCGGTGATCGGCTTCGGCGGTTATCCGTCGTTTCCGGCCCTGACGGCGGCGTTGCAGCGCAAGGACGTGACCCTGATCCACGAGCAGAATTCGGTGCTTGGCCGGTCGAACCGTAAACTGGCGGCGAAAGTCGACGCGGTGGCGTGCGCTTTTCCCGTGTTGCGCATGGCGCCGCGCGAGCTGGAGGGCCGGGTGCAGGTGGTCGGTAACCCGGTGCGGCCGGACATCCGCGCGCTGTATGATCAGCCCTATCCCGAGATCGGCAAGACCATCCGCATTCTGGTGACCGGCGGTTCGCAGGGCGCCAAGATCCTGTCCGAAACCGTGCCGCAGGCCCTGGCCATGCTGCCGATGTCGCTGCGCATCGCGCTCCGGGTCGAGCAACAGACGCGCGCCGAGAACATCGAGGCGGCGACCAAGATCTATAAGGATGCCGAGATCGAGGCTGAGATCGCGCCGTTCTTTTCCGATATGGCCGACCGCCTGGGTCGGGCGCATCTGGTCATCGGCCGGGCCGGGGCTTCGACCGTCTGCGAGCTGGCCGTGGCCGGCAAGCCGTCGCTGCTGATCCCGCTCAAGATCGCCGCTGACGACCACCAGACCTACAATGCCGAAGTGCTGAAGGAGGCCAAGGCCGCCGTGGTTCTCAAGGAAGAGGACGTTACGGCGGAACGATTGGCGGCGGAAATCCGCGAACTGCTCGAAGCCTCGGCCTTGCTGCCGATGCGGGCGGCGGCCGCAAAGTCGGTGGCGCGGCCGGACGCCGCCAAGCAACTGGCCGATCTGGTGGAGCGGACCGTCAAGGCGGTCAAGGGGTAGCCTTTTCCTTAAACCGCTGGCATAGTTGCGGAAATTTCGGGAGGGTTCATGGCCGCGAAACCGCAAGATATGCTGACGACCGGTTTCATCCAGCGCGTCCTGTTCGTCATCCTGGCGCTGGCGCTCAGCTTCCTGGCCTTCAAGCTGATCAATCTGTGGTTGCTGATCTTCGGCGCCATCGTGTTCGCCGTTATCCTGCGCGGCCTGGCCGAGCCGTTGCTGCGTTATACGCCGCTGTCGCCGACCTTCGCCGTGTTGATCGTGGTGGTGGCGGTGCTGGGCTTGTTCGCCACGACCTTCTATCTGTTCGGGCGGGTGCTGGCCGATCAAGCCCAGACCCTGTCGCAGCAGGTGCCGCTGGCCTGGGCGGCGCTGCAGGCCAAGCTGCAAAGCACGGCCATCGGCCGCACGGTCCAAGATCATATCGCCACCCTGGGCCAGCAAGCCGGCGGGGTGGTGTCGAGCCTGCCGGTGATCGCCGGCAACGTGTTGTCCGGCGTCGCTGATACGTTGGTGGCGTTGATCGGCGGCGTTATCCTGGCCATGCACCCAGGCAAGTATCGCGACGGGGTGGTGCGGCTGTTCCCAACCGATCACCACAACTGGATCCGCGAGGCGATGAATGGGGCGGGGCAGGCGCTCAGGCTGTGGTTTATCGGCCAGTTCATTTCGATGGTCATCGTCGGCACCCTGATCAGTATCGGCTTGTCGATCGAGGGCTTGCCGTCGGCCTTGGCGCTCGGCTTGCTGGCTGGGCTGGCGCAGTTCGTGCCGTTGGTCGGGCCGACCGTTTCGGCCGGTTTGGGCCTGCTGCTGGCGGGCCTTGGCGGCATTGAGCCGTTCCTGTGGACGCTGCTCATTTATACGGCCGTGTCGCAGACCGAAGCCAATTTCATCACGCCGATGGTGCAGAGACGCATCGCCGAGGTGCCGATGGTGCTGACCCTGTTCGCCGTGCTGGGCTTTGCCGGGCTGATCGGGCCGATGGGCGTGCTCTACGCCATGCCGATGACGGTGGTTCTGTACACCCTGACGCGGCGCTATCTCGATAACCGTGACGCCGAGAAGGACGCGGAAACCGCCTGAGCCACCGGCGTGAAAAACGCGGGTGACAGCCCGCCCGGCATGGTCTAAATCCGGCTTTTCCCCTCTTTTTTGCAGTGACTCGCGCGCATGGCCTCTCTCTCCAAAGTCCGTCCGACCCCCTTCGATCTCGGCCCGGTGCATTTCGTCGGCATCGGCGGCATCGGCATGAGCGGCATCGCCGAGATCATGATCAAGATCGGCTACAAGGTGCAGG
>CAYULN010000146.1:0-8839 GCA_964445605.1 uncultured Caulobacteraceae bacterium
ACCAGCCCGGCGCCGATGCCGGAGCCACCGCCGGTGATCAGGACCTTGCGCCCCTTGAGGCTGGGATAAATAGCGGAGGACATGCCGTTTACGCTTCCATACTTCAGGATTTTACGATGCTATAGCTTGAGGTTCGGCGGCGCGCGCCTGCAGCAGGCCGCGTTCGGCCAGGTTCTGCATAAGCCCGGCGATGCCGAACGTCCAGTGGCGGGCGTCCTTGGAAAAGACCACGCGATTCTCCAGGCAGCCGAGTTTCGGCGTCGACACCTTGACGACGTCGCCGACCTTGTGCGTGAAGCCACGGCCGGGAACGTCGCGGTCCTGTGTGGGCGCAAACAGCGTGCCGAGCATCAGGACGAAGCCGTCGGGATAGTGGTGTTCGCTCATCGCCTGGCGGACCAGTTCGAGCGGGTCGCGGCTGATCTCGCTCATGGTCGAACGGCCGACCAGTTCGTAGCCTTCCGGGCCGTCGATCTTCAGGTCGAGCACGGCGGTGCGCACATCGTCGATGGTGAAGCCGTCGTCGAACACCCGGATGAACGGCCCGAGCGCGCACGAGGCGTTGTTGTCCTTGGCCTTGCCGAGCAGCAGCGCCGAACGGCCTTCGAAGCAGCGCAGGTTGACGTCGTTGCCCAGCATGGCGCCGACGGCGCGGCCCTTCGGATCGACGACCATGACCACTTCGGGTTCCGGGTTGTTCCAGGTCGAGTCGGAACGGACGCCGACCTCCTCGCCCCAGCCGACCGACGACAGGACCGGCGCCTTGGTGAAGACCTCGGCGTCGGGGCCGATGGCGACCTCAAGATATTGCGACCACAGGCCGTCATTGATCAGGGCGTCCTTGAGCTTGGCCGATTCCGGCGAGCCCGGCTTGACGGAGCGGATATCGGCGCCGACCCGTTCGGCCAGGGCATTGCGGATCGATTGCGCCTTGTCGGCATCGCCACGGGCGCGCTCCTCGATGACGCGTTCGACCGCCGAGACGGCGAAGGTGACGCCGGCCGCCTTGACGCATTGCAGGTCGATGGGCGACAGCAGTTGCGCGCCCTTGCGCGCGTCGGCACTTCCGTCTTTGGCCCAGGTCTTACCAAAACCAAAGGAATCGATCTGACCTATATTGACGCCGCCCGCCGGAACACCCTTTTCGGGCCAGGCCGCCAGCAGCTGCGACACGGTCGGCGCGACGCGGCTCATATCGAAGACTTCGCCGCCCTTGACCATTATCGGGGTTGGGCCCGCTTCGGTTTGCAGCCGCCCGACCAGAGTGGCTTGTTGCCAATCCTTGGGCAGAAATTCGGACATCACTCGTCTCCTTGATCCCGGTCGACCGGGATGTAGCCAGCTTGAAGCGTCCGGGGACGCAAATCAACCCTCAACCTGCTTTGTCTGACCAATTTCCGGCCGGACGTTTATATTTGTTACCGCTAACACATTGAGCACGAACCGCCGGATGTCAAGGAAAATCAGCGGTGGATGCGTATCTCTATGTGTGGCGGCGTGTCAATTCGACTTGTCGGAAGCCGGGCGGGCCTTGGCGATGCCGTCGTTGGCCCCCTCCTTGGCCAGGACAATTTTCGACACTTCGGCCGAAGACTGGCGTTCGATCAGCGAGAAATCGCGCACTTCACGCACCGGCGCCAGGGGGCGGCCGGCCCGGCGGGCGCGGATCTGGTCGAGCAGCAGCCGCACGCTTAGCGCCGCCATGTCCGAAATCGGCTGGCGCACCGTGGTCAGTTCCGGCCACACAGACGACGCCATGGCGGTGTCGTCGAAGCCGACGATGGTGACATGGTCCGGCACCTCCAGGCCCAGGCGGTGCGCCGTAGCCACCGCGCCGGCGGCCATGTCGTCATTGCTGGCGAAGATCGCCGTCGGGCGCGGCGTCTGGCTGAGGATGCGTTCGGCGGCGTCGAAGCCGGAGCGATAGGTGAAATAGCCCTGCGCCACGGCTTGCGGATCGACCCTGAGGCCGGCCTTGGCCATGGCCGCCTCGAAGCCTTCGAGGCGCAGCTGGCTGGCGTAGGCGTTGGGGTGGCCCTTGATGAAGCCGATATTGTGGTGGCCCAGTTCGATCAGGCGGCGGGTCATGGTGTAGGCCGCCTTGAAATCGTCGATCGACACGGCGCAGACATCCGGCGCCGGCCGGGCGGCGGCGACGCCGACGAACGGCAGGTTCATGTCCTTGAGAATCTTGGCGACGCGCGCCGAATCCGACAGCGGCGGCGACAGGATGACGCCGTCACAACCGCTGGCCTTGAGTTTTTCCAGGGCCGTGGTGGCGCCTTCCGGACCCTCGCACGATTCGATCAGCAGCTGCGTGCCGCTCTGCGAGCTTTCATTGAGAATGCCGAGCAGGAATTCGCTCAGGAAAGCCACGGACGGGTTGGAATAGAGCAGGCCGATGCGCGCCGAATCCTGCGTCGCCAGCGAGCGCGCCGCCAGGTTGGGCGAATATCTTAGGGCCTCTACGGACGCCAGGACACGGGCGCGGGTTTCCTCGCGCACGTTCTTCTCGCCGTTGATGACGCGCGACACGGTCATGGGCGAAACGCCGACATGGCGGGCCACGTCGTGAATGGTGACGATATTGCCGCTGCGGCGACTCAGCTTGCGCGCCAAAGCTATGCCCTCTCCTGCCCGGCCATTCCAGATTCTTTGGCCGGACTCGTTGACTCCCGTACCGGTTATAGGACGCATTTCCCGGGATGGCAAACACGGCTGCGCAACGACGGTTTTACCTGCCCCCCGCGTGCATATATAGTCCGATCAGAGACCGAAAAATGCCACAGGAGGAAGCCCATCATGAAAGCTTTTAAAGGACGCCTTGGCGTCGCCCTGACCGCCGGGCTGCTCCTGGCCACCGTCCCACTGGCCGCGCACGCCGCCGATCCGGCGCCCGCTCCGGCCGCCGCGCCGAAGATGCTGAAGCTGCCCGACATGCCTTTGCATGATCCGTTCATCGTCGCCGATCCGGCCAGCAAGACCTACTATCTGTATACCTCCAACGTCGGCCAGCTGACCGGCGAGCGTGTCACCGGCATCATGGTCTATGAAAGCAAGGACCTGCTCAACTGGACGCCGCCGAAGATCGTCTTCCGCCTGCCCAAGGAGTCGTGGGCCAACAGCGGCGGCTGGGCGCCCGAGGTGCACAAGTGGCAGGGCAAGTACTACCTGTTCACCACCGTCGCCAACGAAGGGTCGCCGCTGCCGCCGCCGCCCAATTCCAAGCGCCATCCCTACCGCCGCGGCACGGTGCTGGCGCGCGCCGATTCACCGGAAGGACCGTTTGAACTGGTCAATGGCGGCGAACCGGTGGCGCCCGCCGACCGCATGACGCTCGACGGCACGCTGTACGTCGATCCGGCCGGCAAGCCGTGGGAGGTCTATGCGCACGAGTGGCTGCAGCAGACCGACGGCACCATGGAGGCCGTGCCGCTGGACGACAACCTGAAGGCCGTCGGCGCCCCGATCACCCTGTTCAAGGCGTCGGACGCCAAGTGGGCCAAGGCCAATCCGCAACCCGAGGGCGACGTCTCCTACGTCACCGACGGCCCCGAGCTCTTCCGGACGCTCAACAACGACCTGCTGATGCTGTGGTCGAGCTGGAGCGACAAGGGCTATGTCCAGTCGATCGCGCGCTCGGAGTCGGGCGACCTGCAAGGACCGTGGACGCAGCTGGAGCCGCTGGTGTGGCAGGATTCCGGCCACGGCATGCTGTTCAAGACCTTCGACGGCCAACTGATGCTGGTCCTGCACCGGCCGTTCAAGAACGCGCGCGGCAAGCTCTACGAGGTCCGGGACGTCGGCGACGACATCCAGATCGTGCGCGAACGCACCGACCTCGACGGCGACGGGGTCAAACCCTAAGGATTGGCAGGTAAGTAATTACATTGCGCGGCGCTGGCGCGGCGGCGGGAATTGGATTATGAAAGAGGCCTTCTCGAGGGGGAGATTTTGCACATGAAGACCGTTCGTTCCACCGCCGTCGCCGCCCTGCTGGGCGTCCTGGCCTTCGGAGGGCTGACCGCCTGCGACGGGCAGCCCATGGACCAGGCAAAGGTCGCCGCGGATCCGGCAAGATTCGGCTTCGAGGCTGCCGTGACCGTCAGCCCGGCGGCGCTGGCCAAGCTCAAGGCTGCCGATGACCATATCGTCGTCACCGCCCACTATTACGGCATGCCGGCCAAGGGCTCGGAAAGCCAGGCCAACGCCATGGGCCAGGTTCCGCTGGGCGACGCAAAGGCGTCCATGGGCCTCGACGCCACCCAGGTCAAGGTAACCGGCGAAGGCGCCGACCCCACTTCCCTGCCCCACGTCGACGAGGGCACCATCTATGTATGGCTGAGCACGTCGGCCGTTTCGGCGATGGGCGTCCGTGACGAGTTGATCGATTGCAGCCACTTCCGCGGCACCATGGCCAAAGCGCAGGCGGCGCCGGTCGCCATCACCTGCGATCTGGCCAAGGCCCCGGGCGCGGCGTAGGCGTTTAGAACCGCAGCAACCAGCTGCGGATGACGATGTTCTGCGCCTTGACGGCGGCCTGGACGTCCGGGCGCTTCTTGAGCGCGGCGAAGGCGGTGTAATAGGCCTTGGTGCGCGGGCTGTAGGGAATGTCCGGCAGGGTGATCTGCATCTTCGTGATCGCGCCGTCGCGGTTATCCGGGTCGTTGATGTTGCGGATCAGCGCCTGTGCGGCATGTTCGACGTCGCCGGCGCACAGATAGGTGCGCATTTCGCTGAGCCCATCATCCCCCAGGCTCAGGCGCAGGGATGCCTGGTAGCGGACCGTGTCGCCCATATAGGCGTAGGCGCAGGCTTCCGTCGCCGCCAGATGCTGCCTCTGCTCCGGCGTCAGGGCCAGGATGTCGATGCGGTTTTCCAGCGCCAGGGCCTCCTGATCGCGGCCGATGTCGATCAGAAAATCCATGTAGCTTGTGGTGAAGTCGAATACGTCCCCGGACATGCGGGCGGCCGCGTCCTTGTAGGTCTGGGCGGCGGCGTCGACGCGGCCGGCCTGGGCCAGCAGGGTGGCCTTATGGACGAACAGGCTGGGCAGGCTTTCCGGACTGTCGAACTTGTCGAGGCCATTGGCGTTGAGCAGGTCGAGGATGGTGCCGATCTGGACCAGGGCGACATCGTCGTCCTCGTTCATATGTTCGAGGGTGATCAGGTAATCGACCGCGAACAGCTCATTGGGATTGTCGGCGACATAGGCGCCGACCTCATTGATCTGCTTCTTGATGATCGGCTTGATGGGCAGCGGCGGCACGGCGGCGTCGCTGATATCGCCGTCGCCCTGGCTGACGATATAGAAAACGGCGCTGGTCGCCAGGTCGGCGCGATAGAAGTCGGCGACGCGGTCGTGGCGCTTGACGGCGGCGCGCAGGCCCTGGAGCCGCAGGTAATCGACGGCGATGCGCAGGGTGACGTCGTCGACCTGCCAGCGCAGCTTCTCCAGGTGGTCGAGCAGCGGCGAGGCGGCGCCGGGGTTTTTGGCCTCCAGGCCGAGCAGGGCGCCGACGACGCTTTCGTCGGTCAGCTTGGAAACGTCGTTCGGGAAGCGCGTCAGGGCCGTGTCGAGCGTGGCGGCGGCCTCTTCGGGCTGCTCGTTCAGCACCTGCAGGAAAGCGTGCAGGTCATAGCTGATGATACCGACGCCGGCGTGATCGATGTTCTGCGACGACAGGGTCAGGGCCGCCTTGATGTCCTGGGTCTGAAGCGTACAGATGATCCGGCTGTAGCGGTATTTTTCGGCCAGGACGGCGTCCTGGGCCTGCAGGTAGGGATCGTCCCACAACTGCGCCAGCAACGGCAGAGCCTTGGCGCAGTCGCCGCTCTGGATGGCGGAGTCGACCTGCATGATGGTGATGGCGGTATTGGCCTGGTCGGAAGGCGCCGCGGCGGCGGCAACAGGTGGGGCGGTGACGGCTGGCGCATCGGCGGCGTGCGCCGCGCCGGCCACAGCCAGGGCGAACACCACGGCCAGGCCCGTCAGTCTTTCCGTTTTGCGATGCTTACCCCCGCCCGACATCGTACATCCCCGCGTTTCTGCTTAGCAAAGGGTTAACCGAAAGGCCGGCGGCGGGCAAGCGCGCCCGACCCGCGGGCACGCCGAAGCCGCCGGAAACACTCACTTTTCCGGCTCCTGCGATAAAAATGTCCTGTAAGGAAGTTAGGCCGTAACCAGCTTGACGCCGACAAGGGTCAGGACCGCCGCCAGCAGCACGCGCAGCACTTTTTCCGGCATCTTCGGCGCCAGGAAGCTGCCCAGGATAATGCCCGGGATCGAACCGAGCAGCAGGGCGATCAGCATGACCGGATCGACCTTGCCAAGGAAGAAATAGCCCATGCCGGCCAGGAAGGTCAGCGGCACGGCGTGGGCGATGTCGGAGCCGACGATGCGCACGGTCGGCAGCTGCGGATAGATCAGGATCAGGGCGGTGACGCCCAGGGCCCCTGCCCCCACCGACGATAGCGACACCAGGAAGCCGAGGACCAGGCCGGTCAGGATAGTGAGCGTGATGCGACGGCCGGAATGCTTTTTCAGCTGTTCGGTATTTTGGTACTTGGCGGCATATTTGCGGATGACGCCGCGCAGCAGCAGCAGGCCGGCCGTCAGGAACAGGGCATAGCCGAGCACCGTGGTGATCAGGTGCGATGCGGCGTCGCTCTTGCCGAAGGTATTGATGCCCCACAGGGTCAGCAGGGTGGCTGGGATCGAACCCAGGGCCAGCAGGCCGACCAGCTTCCAGTCGATGGTGCGCTTGCCGCCGTGGATAGCCGTGCCGACGCTCTTGGTGATGGCGGCATACAGCAGGTCGGTGCCGACGGCGGTGGCCGGATGGATGCGGAAGATCAGCACCAGGATCGGCGTCATCAGCGAGCCGCCGCCGACGCCGGTCAATCCGACCAGCAGACCAACCAGCAACCCCGACAGGGAGTAGAGTGGATTGATATGCAGATTGCCGATGAACGCGGCCCAGGAAGCGGGTAACTCGAAATGCGGCATGCGGTACGGACCGTCCCTGGTGGGGTGGGAATGAAGCTCAGCCTACATACGCGGACAGGCAGCGGGAATAAAACGAATAAAATTCGCAGAACCGGTTAGGCGGACTATTGGCCGGACTATTGCATATTCCGGATTACATCGAATTAATCCGATCATCACGCGCCCGTGATTGACGATCACGGATGCGTGAATTAATTTCTCCTCATCCTGTTGTTTGCCGCGCGATTTAACCGAAAAGTGCCCGATAGCACGGGCACACTTTTCGGATCGCGCTTTCCGGAGGTGCGGCGATGAAGCGGAGCGGTCTTTGGTGTTTATATGCCGTGGCCCTGCTGGGTTTAAGCGGCTGCAACAACCCGGTGTTCGACGACGAGTCGGTGATCGGGCCGGACCTCGGCCGTGACGGGCCATTCAACGCGGCCCACGAAGTCGTCATGACCCAGGGCTTCACCTACCACACCGAGGGCATGCAAGAGGTGGAGCGGACGCGCCGGATCACCATCACCCACGGCGCGGGCGCCGACGGCGGCGTCCTCATCAACGTCTTCACCAATACCGAAAAGCCCTTCCTGGCGGGCGTGAGCTATGAGGCGTTCACGCCGATCATCGCCGAGACCAACGACGACGCCAAGACCTATTGGCTGGTCGGTTTCAATGCCAGCCGGACGCCGGATCGCTCGACCTACATGCTGCTGCGCTATCCGAAGGATGTGAAGATCGCACCGGGTTTGAGCAGCGACGCCTTCGAATATGTGGCTCTGGAATGCAGCGACCTGCTCGTGGCGCGGCGACCGGCCGACTATTACAAGCCGAAGCCGGAAAACGCCCCGGCAACGCCGGAACCGGCGCCCGATCCCGCGCCCGAGGCCGGACCGTGCGAGTTCAACAGCCATGCCGAAGCCGACAAGATGACGCCGCAGGTGCTGAAACGCTATGACGAGATCAAGCATTACGACCGCGCGCCCAGCCTGAATTGGCAGACGCTGCATGTCGAGGTGAAATAGGCGGTTACGGCGCGGCGCTGGCCGAAACGGACGCCGAGGCGGAATCGGAGGACGCGGCCGCCGAAGCCGAGTCGGACGCCGAAGATGAGGCCGACGCGCCGGTGACGCCCTGCGCCGCCAGCTTGGCGACCCACTGATTATAATAGGTTTCAAGCCAGGCCTTGCGCTCATCGCCCTTGAGCTTCTTCAGGGCCTTGGCGTCTTCCGGGTCCATGGTTTCGAGAAGGTAGCCCTTGCCGCCGAAGCAATCCTCATAGGCCTTGTTGAACGCCTTGCCTTCGGCCAGACCCTGCATGAAGCCGACAGCGCCGGCGGCGTAGGGGTTGGCGGTGTAGCCGGGTTTGGCGACCTGCGCCGCGGCGGCCTTGCCCGCGGCGATACAGGTTTCGTCGTCAGTCACAAATTCCGCCCAGGTGCCGCCGGGCTTGATATAGATGGTCGTCGGCTTGGCAGCGGAAGCTATGGGCGGCGCAAGCGCGACCGACGCCACGATGGCGACAGACAAAAGGCGTGCGAATTTAATGGCTTGCATGGCATCCCCCCGGGTAAGACCGCCACAGTAGTGATGAATTGTGACAAGCGCAACACGATAGCCGCCGGTATTTGCCGCGATACTGCAGTCAACAGACGTTTAGTCTTTCCTCTCTCCCGTTTACGGGGAGAGGACGAGATTTGAGCTTGAGCGAAAGCGATCGGGTGAAGGGCGCGGCCAAAACCACAATCTCAGACATCCGAGCCCTGAACTCCAGTTGCGCCCCTCACCCGGCTCTCCGTGCCTTACAAGCTTGATAGCCGTCCTCTCTCCCTCGGGAGGAGAGAGGGGTAA
>CAYULN010000147.1:0-3405 GCA_964445605.1 uncultured Caulobacteraceae bacterium
CGCTCGTGGATGCCGATCGCGCGCCAGGAAATCGGCATAGGCGGCGCGCAAAGCGCCGGCCAGAAGTTTGTCGCGCACCGGCCGGTTATTGACGAACAGATATTGATGCAGAGCATTGCCGCGCGAAAAGGTCGGCAATCCGGCATACCCACTCAGGCGCACGCCTTCACGCGCCTGGTCGATCAACAGGGCGTTGTCGCCGAAATCGTTGCCCAATATGGCCGCCAGCCGCTTCAGACGCCCGTCGAACCCTTCGCTTTCGCGAAACAGCTTGAGTGTTCGTTTGCCATCCAGTTCTAGCGTGAAACCGACACCTTCATGCGCCATGGCCTGGCGTTTGACCTCTTCGGCGATGGCCAGGTTTTCCGACCGTTCCGACTTCATGAACTTGAGCCGCGCCGGGGTGGCGTAGAACAGATCGCTCAACTCGACCCGCGTGCCGTGTTCGCGGCTGAAGGCCGCTGGTTTCAGCAGCGAAATGACTCCGGCATCGACGATAATATTCTGCGCCGCACCGTCGCGCGGCTTCGATGTCAGGCTCAGCCGCGCCACCGATCCCATCGACGGCAGCGCCTCGCCGCGAAAGCCAAGTGTTTGGATATGCAGAAGATCCCAGGTGCCGTCCGGCTGCGGCTTCAACTTTGAAGTGGCGTGTCGTTCGATCGCCAACTGCAGGTCGTCGGGCCCCATGCCGTGACCGTCATCCTCGATCAGGATGCGCGACAATCCGCCCAACGACGCCGAAATGTCGATCTGCCGCGCCCCGGCGTCGATGGCGTTTTCGATCAGTTCCTTGACGGCGGAGGCAGGCCGCTCAACCACCTCGCCGGCGGCGATGCGGTTGATGGTATCCTGGGGGAGGCGTTGAATGCGGGACATCCGATCAGAATACCCGGAGTCGATGAGGTTGTCTCTTATTTTGGCCAAGATTACTTGGGTCTGCGGAAGACCAGCGCCATCCGGTCGGTATGACCGCGCAACGACGGATCGAACACCTTCAGCGTGTGGTCGTCGGCCGGATTGGCCAGCGCGTTGCTGTCCTCGACCAGTTCGAAGCCGGCCGCCTTGAAATCATCCAGCACCGTTTTCTTGTCGATGCGGTGCAAAGTGTTGGTCTGGCTCGATCCGGCGCCATCAGCGGTGCGGTGGTCGGTCAACAGCAGTAGGCCGCCTGGCTTGAGCGCGGCAAACAGCGCCTTGTCCTGCGCCGCGATATTGGCGCCGGCGACGTTATAGGTATCGTGATAGACGGTACCGATGAAGATGACGTCATATGGCTTGGCGGGCAGGGGCAGCTTGTCGGAATCGGCAATGACGGCGTGGATGTTCGACCGGGCGCCAATCCAGGCCTGGCGTGCCGCCAGCGCCTTGTCGCTCCCGCCGGGCGTGAACTGGGAATCCAGCTGGCCATCGCAGATCGCCGCCGACAGGATCATCGACGAATAGCCGCCGCCGGCGCCGAAATCGAGGACATGGTCGCCCGGCTTGACATGGGCCAGGACGAACTTGACCTCGCTTAAGCGATTGGCGTCGTTGGCTTTTTGGCTGTCCGGGCGATCGGGCTTGGCTTGGACCGCTGCCACGCGCTCATCCAGGCTGGCCTTGGCCGCGCATTCCGGCAGAGGGGCTGTGGCGGCGAAAGCCGGGACAGACGCGCATAACAGCGCGGCGGAGGCGATAGCGATCAATGACTTCGACATGATGATCTCCTTGGATATCCCGGCAGGCAATAAAAAAGGCGTTCTTGCGGAACGCCTTGGATACTTTGGAAAATTTCGATCTTACAGACCCGGAAGCTTGAACTTCGCTTCCTTCTTCTGGGCGATGACGATCGGCTGGTCGCCGGTCAGGGCCGTCAACCGCGCCTTTTCCGCCGTCGCATCGACGGGCGTCGATTCGTTGGCGATGGCGGTGTTCTTTTGCGCTTCGGTCGGTTCCGCCTTCTTGTGCCAGAACATGACCGTGTCGGCGAACTTGCTGTCCTTGTAGGTCAGGTCGCCGAACTCGTCGTCGACCACGTAACGCGCCAGCGGATCGGCCTTGTCGCCGCCGACCTTCTTGACGAACGCGGTTTCGCCTTCACTGCGGTTGACCGAATCCTGTTGCCCCAGCAGCGCCTGACGGGCGGCGCTTTCCGGTTGCAATTCCTGCGGGCGCGGCTCGCCCGGGGCCGGCGGGCGCAGCGCGTAGTCGGGCGGTACCACCAGCGGCGCCTTGGTCACGACGCGGAATTCGTCGGGGACCACCTTGTTCAGGCCCAGCGACGCCTTGGTCGATTCACAGGCCGACAACGCCGCTCCCGCCAGAACCAACATGCCCGCAATCTTTAACGCCTTCATCATTCGCTCCAATTCCCACCCGCACGGGGCAGAGAGTGATACTTCGTTTAGTCCCGCCTGCCAAGCGGTTTACGCCGCGCCATCCTGCGCCTTTTGCCCATCCGCGGTATCGGTACGGATGAAGTGCCAGGCCAGCAGGGCCACCCCGATCGAGATGGCGCTGTCGGCGACGTTGAACACCCACGGGAAGACGTGCGTCCCCGAGAAGTCCAGGAAATCGACCACCGAGCCGAAGCGGATGCGGTCGACAGCGTTGCCGATGGCCCCGCCCGCGATCATGCTGAGCGCTATCGCCGGCAGGGGCTGCTTCGCCTTGGTGGCGCCGTAGCCCAGGCACACCGCCGCGGCCAGTTGGAACAGGGTCAGGAACCAGCGCCCAAACCAGGTTCCGCTCAATATGCCGAAACTCATGCCTGTGTTCTCGACATAACTGAACGAAAAGAAGGGCAAAATCTTGACCGGGGGATGAGACGGCAGTCGCAATCCGTACAAAACCCACGCCTTCGACGCCTGGTCGACGACGATGACCAGGATGAAAATGGCCACGCTGATCAGGCCGAAGCGGCTGACCGGCGCGGCGATGACGCCCTGCGCGAAGTCGCGCGCGCGGCGGATATAGTCACTCATGCTTCCCCCTTATGTAGCGCGTCCCATTCGGCGACCGCTTCGGCATCGCGCAAGCTCAGGTCCGGATAGCGCGGGTCGCTGCCGACTTCGGGCAGGATGCGCCACGACCTCTGACATTTATGGCCGTGCGCCAGTTCGACCACGACGGCGACATTGGCCACGTCGTCGAGCTTGAACGCGCCCGACGCCGGGCCTTCGGCCGAGATCAGTTGCGCCTGCGAGGTGCGGAACACCTCGGCGGCGTCGATACCGTCGAACGCCGCCAGCAGCGGCTCGGCGTCGACATAGACCAGCGGTGCGGCTTCGAGCGCGGCGCCGATCACCCGGTCGCGGCGCTTTTCTTCCAACGCGCCGGTAACGACCGACCACACGGTTTAGATCTTGCCCCAGCGGGCGGGCGCGCGCGGCGGGTGGGCGCCGGAGGGGGCCGGGGGCCCCA
>CAYULN010000148.1:0-8223 GCA_964445605.1 uncultured Caulobacteraceae bacterium
GGCGCAATTCTTTTCCAGGGGCTGTGGGTAGCGTTTGCCGCGCCGCGCGTGGCATACATTCTTTCGACGGCGCAGTTGCCGAATCTCGGAGTTGCCGTCGGGCAGATGCTGCTGGTCAATACGCTGCCTCTGGCCCTGACAATCCTGGCCATTCTGACGCCGTTGTTTGGGTGGTGGATTTATTCGCGCGTTCCGGCGGAAAAGCAGACCGGCATGGGCTGGACGCTGGCTGCGATTTTCACAGCTGGACACGTTGCCTTGGGTTTGTTGGCCGGCCTGCAAGCCGGCGTGCCCTATGACGCCATCGCCTGGATTGCTTACTGGTTCGGCGGTATCTTTGCCTACGTCGTGGTCCTGCTGTGGGTCATGTTCTTCATGGGAGCCGGTTTCCTGATCGCAAAGCTGTTCAAGTCGAAGCTGTAAAGTTTCGCCCCTGGAATCCGGTCTTACTGCGCCGCCGCCAAAATCGGCTTGTCCGGCACAAAATTGAGCTTCAAAGCCTGCGCCAGGGCCCGCGCCCGCCGCCGTGTCTGTTCCCCCAACAGCAAATCCTGCCATTCGGGCTCGGCCGTCAACGTCAATTGCCGCTCTACCTGCCGGATGTGCGCATGGCTGAGCAGCTTGCCGGACTTGGCCGACAAATCGCAACCCAACCGCAGCAAGAGTCCCAATTGTGTCGCCGTGGCCAGCTTGTCTTCGCCCAACACACGACCGATCAATACCGGTTCCAGGCCGTACTCATCGCCGCTGTAACGCGTATAGGTGGCGCAGGCCAGAAAGACCCGCTCTTCGTGGGTTTGTCCCGCGATCGGCGCACGCAGCACTTGGTCGCAGGCCAGTTCGGCGCGATGGTCCGGATGCAACCGGGCCCCGATATCGGCAAGCTTGGCGGCCGCCCGGATGAGCTTCTCGTCCGGTTTCTCGAACAGGCCCTCGGCTCCGGCATAGAAGCTGATCGCCCACTCGGCGAGACGCGGCCCAAGATCTTCGTTGATGCCCAGCCGGTTCCCCAGCGCGGCACAGCCGGCGATCAGCGGATCGTCATCCTTCAACTCGTCCTCGAGCGCCTCGAACAGCAAGCCCTCGCGTAAGCCGAAAGCCGAAAAACACAGGGTCTCGAACCCGAAGACCTCAATCAGTTCCTGCAACACCAGGGCGGCGTAGGAAATATTCTCCATCCGCCGTTTCGAAACCCCCGGAACCCGTTCCAGAGACGGCAGGGATTGGCTGGCGATCAGCTTGGCGATGGAGGTGACGTCGCGCACCGGAAGCTCAAATTGCTGAACAACTTGAAGCGGATACAACTCCTTCTGCATCCAGATGAGGGCCAGGTTGCGCCAGGCGCCGCCGACGGCGTGGAACTGTTTACCGACAAAGCGGCCCTTGTACGGCTCCAACTGCTTGCGGATCTGCTCGGTGGTCCTGACTATATCGATCGGCGCCGGCGCACCTAGGGCGAACGGGCCAAGCGGCAGGCTGACGCCCTTGCCGCTGGCGCTGCCGTCGAGATTGATCAGCTCCAGGCTCGAACCGCCGAGATCGCCGACCACGCCGCGCGCATCAAGGTGACCGCAGCGCACGCCTTGGGCGGAATAGTGCGCTTCTTCGGCGCCGGTCAGCACTCGGACCTGCAACCCGGTCTGCTCGTGGACCGTTTCGATAAAAGCCTTGCCATCCTTGGCTTCGCGCGCCGCCGCCGTGGCAACCGCATGTACCCGCACCAGATCATAGGATTCGAGAATGGCCTTAAACCGGCGCAAGGCGATGAGGCTCTCGCGGACGCCGTCGGGGTGGAGCAAACCGGTAGTTTTCAGGTCACGGCCCAGGCCGGCCAGCACTTTTTCATTGAACAACGGCCAGATCGAGCGGCCCTCGATGCGATAGATGACCAGGCGAACCGAGTTCGAACCGATATCGATGACCGCGGTATTGTAATTCACTGAATACTCCAGCGCTGACTCCGGGCGCGTCGTAAGAACCCTTCCACGATTCTGGACCGGGTTCCAAAAAATATCGTACTCCGTATCGTGCGCACGCTATGCCCTCAGGCCGCGTAAAAGTGCAAGAGCTTATTTGTGCGTTGCGAAGTTACGGCCTGACAGGAAGACCGTCCGGCCGGGGCAAACTCTTGCGGGAACCGACGTGGTCAAACGCCTGAGGCAGATCCTTGACGCCTCGGCCACGCCCCGACAGCGACGGGTTGGTCATGAAATAATCATGTGCTGAGAAAGGTTTATCCAGACTACTTACGTCCGTACGTGAATAGGTTCCATCGGGCCCGAGGGTCCAGCTCTGCGCCTCGTCGTTAAGATTGGCGACCATGATCTGGTCGAGAACCTGCCGGTGCACGGTCGGATTTTCGATTGGGATCAGCGCCTCGACCCGGCGGTCGAGGTTGCGGTTCATCCAGTCTGCCGAAGAGATGAAAACGCGCGCCTGATCCGACGGCATTGGATGGCCATTGGCGAAACAGACAATGCGGGCATGTTCCAGGAAGCGGCCGACGATCGACTTGACACGGATATTTTCGGATAGGCCCGGCACGCCCGGTCGCAGGCAACAGATGCCCCGGATGACCAGGTCGATCTGCACGCCGGCCTGGCTGGCTTGATAAAGCTTTTTGATCACCGAGGCATCGACAAGGGCGTTGAGCTTGGCCCAAATCTGCGCTGGCTTGCCTGCCTTCGCATTAATAATTTCCTGATCGATCAGGTGCATAAGGCCAAGCTTTAAGGTAACGGGCGAGAAGTAAAGCTTTTCCATCAACTCCGGCCGGGCATAACCGGTGATGAAGTTGAAGATGCGCATGGCGTCGCGGCCCATTTCGGGGTTGGCGGTGAACAGGCTGAGATCGGTGTAAATTTTGGCCGTTATAGCGTGGTAGTTGCCTGTGCCGAAGTGGCAGTAGGTACGCAAGACCTCTCCCTCGCGCCGGACAACGACGCTGAGCTTGGCGTGGGTCTTGTACTCGACGAAACCATAGACGACGTGGACGCCGGCGCGCTCCATGGCGCGGGCCCAGCGCAGATTGGCCTCCTCGTCGAAGCGGGCCTTGATCTCGACCAGGGCCGTGACGTTCTTGCCCTGCTCGGCAGCCTCGATCAGAGCCGCGACGATGGGACTGTCCTTCGAGGTGCGATACAGGGTCTGCTTGATGGCGATGACGTTCGGGTCGTGGGCTGCCTGGCGTAAAAACTGGATAACCGCGTCAAAGCTTTCGAACGGGTGGTGGACCAGGATGTCCTTTTCGCGGATGGCGTTGAACATGTCGCCGCCGTTGTCGCGGATGCGTTCCGGGAAGCGTGGTTCGAACGGCTTGAATTTGAGGTCGTTGCGGTCGGACGGGATCAGTTTCGCCAGCTCGGTCATGCCGAGGATGCCGTTGACCAGGACTTGGTCCTGCGGAGCGACGCCCAATTGTTCGACGATGAAGGTGCGCAGGTCTTCCGGCATGTTGGCGTCGATTTCGACGCGGACCACGGAGCCGAGGCGGCGCTGCTTGAGCAGGGCCTCGAACTCGCGCACCAGGTCCTCGGCTTCTTCCTCAAGCTCGATATCGGAGTCGCGCAGGATGCGGAACAGGCCGCGCGCGGAAATGTCGAAGCCCGGGAACAGGTGGTGCAGGAACAGCGTGACGAAGTTCTCGAGCGAGATGAACTTGCGCTTGGCCTCACCGCTGGTGCGGCGTGTGGTTTCGATCTCCCAGAAGCGCTTCACACCGGTCGGGATCGGCACCAGGGCGTACATCGCTTTGTTGTCGAAGCGGCGGGTCAGCTTCAGGACGAGGGAGAAGCCGAGGTTCGGAATGAACGGGAAAGGGTGGGCCGGGTCGATGGCGAGCGGCGTCAGGATGGGAAAGAGCTGGGTCTCGAACTGCTTTTCCAGCCAAGCCTTGTCGGTCTTGGTGATTTCGGCCGGCTCGACGACGGTCAGGCCGTTGTCGGCCAGTTGCTGGCGGAGCTGCAGCCAGATGTCCTGCTGCTTGACCATGAGCTGGCTGGCGACGCGGTTGACCGATTCCAGCTGTTCGACCGGGGTGTGGCCATCCTCGGATAGGACGCGAACGCCTTCCTGGACCTGGCCCTGCAGGCCGGCGACGCGCACCATGTAGAATTCGTCGAGGTTGTTGGCCGAGATCGACAGGAAGCGCAGGCGCTCCAGCAGCGGATGGCGCGGATTTTCGGCCTCTTCGACGACGCGCTTGTTGAAGGCGAGCCATGACAGTTCGCGATTGATGTAAAAGGCGCCGCCCAGACGTTCCGTCGCGTTCAGGTCGATGAGGACCGGTTCGGACGGCATGGCCTCGCCTAGGCCCGCGTGTGCCTCTGCCAGGGCGTGCTCGGCGGGATCGGGCGCGTCGGAATTGGCGGGGGTGCGGGCAATGATGGCATCGGTCATGGGAGCGCCAGTCGTAAGAAGATCGGGAGGGGAAGGCAGGCGGAACTATAACGCAATTTTACGGCTGAAGCCTTAAAATCGGTCAAAAATCTTCCGCTTCAGGGCCTTCGAGAGATAAATCAGGCGTCTGTTCGAAGAAATCGCGCGCCAGGACGCGATTGAACGGACGGCCATTGGCATAATGCTCAAGTTTTGTGACAATTTTTTGTGCCGCCGCCACCGACCGGTCCATCCGCGAGGCGATGTAGGCGATGCTGTCCGGCGACGGTGAAATAGCCCGCTCGGCGAACAGCTTGTTCAGGATATCGGCCAGAAGCGCGTCGTCGGGTTCCGGCACCTGCACGACGCGCATGGCGTTGAGGCGCGACGGGAGGTCGGGCAGTTCAGTGTCCCACAATTTCGGGTGAATACGGGTCAGAAGCAGCAGGCGGTGGCCGGTGCGCTGGACGCGATTATAGATGTGGAACAGCATGTCTTCCTGGGCCTGTTCGGCATCATCGACAACGAAGTGGCCGTCGGGCAAGGTCGAGCTGTCCATGCATTTGGTGGCTTCGGCTTCTATGAAGCAGGCATGATGCGTGTCGGCGAAGATGTGCCCGAGATGGGTTTTGCCGCTGCCTTCGGGGCCCCACAAGACCAGGTTGGCATTCAGCCATTCGTCCGCCAGCAGGATGTCCAATACGCCTTGCAGGGTGCTGTTGGCCACGAAACGGTCGCGACTGAAGCGATCCGGAGTCTGCAGGTCGAGCGGCAGTTGAAGCGTCATGAGCATACTCTAGGCTTGGAGCCGGGAGGTGGCAATGCGACGCTACAAATGAATTGTGGCAATATTTGGCGAAGTTGTGGAAAGAAAAATGCTGAAAAGACTGATGGTTGCTGTTAATATTTGTTAATTTGGATTACTTAGTGCCGTACATCCGGTCGCCGGCGTCGCCCAGACCCGGAACGATATAGCCCTTTTCATTGAGGTGGCTATCGATGGCGGCCGTAAAGACCGGCACGTCCGGGTGAGCCGTATGGAAATTGCGGAGTCCTTCGGGCGCAGCCAGCAGGCACAGGAAGCGGATATTCCGGGCGCCGCGATTTTTCAATTGGTGCACGGCGGCGATCGACGAATTGCCAGTGGCCAGCATCGGATCGACAACAATGACCAAGCGGGCGTCGATATCCAGCGGGGCCTTGAAGTAATATTCCACGGGCTGAAGCGTGTCATGGTCGCGATAGACGCCGATGTGCGAGACGCGGGCCGACGGCACCAGGTCGAGCATGCCTTCGAGCAGGCCATTGCCCGCGCGCAGGATCGAGGCGAAGGTCAGTTTCTTGCCTTCCAGCAAGGGCGCCTGCATCGGTGCCACCGGCGTTTCGATGTCGGTCAGGGTCAATTCCAGGTCGCGCGTCACCTCGTAGCACAGCAGGGTGGAAATTTCGCGTAGCAAGCGGCGGAAACCGCCGGTCGAAGTGTCCTTGCGCCGCATCAGGGTGAGTTTGTGCTGGATCAGCGGATGATCGATGACAGTAACGCTTGGTGCAATTGGCGGCATGATCGGTTCCCAGACGAAAACGGCGTTGTTTCACGGAAATCGCCGCCGGCGCAAGGCGCCGGGGTCAAAAAAAGCGGCGGGCTCTTGACAGGGGGCATGCTTCATGTGCCCTACGCCGCGGAATTTAAAGCGACATATGAGTCCCGACATGCATATCTACCGTTCCCATACCTGCGGCGCCCTGCGCGCATCGGACGCCGGCTCGGGCGTCCGCCTGTCGGGCTGGGTCCACCGCAAGCGCGACCACGGCGGCCTGCTGTTCATCGACCTGCGCGACCACTATGGCCTGACGCAACTGGTGTTCAATCCGTCGAGCCCGGGCTTTGCCAAGGTCGAGCGTCTGCGCGCCGAAAGCGTCATTCGCGTCGACGGCGCGGTTGTCAAGCGCGACGCCGATGTGATCAATCCGAACCTGCCGACGGGCGAGATCGAGGTCGTAGTGGCCGAGGTCGAAGTGCTGTCGGAAGCCGCCGAACTGCCGCTGCCGGTGTTTGGCGAGCCGGAATATCCAGAAGAAATCCGGTTGAAAAACCGCTTCCTCGACCTGCGCCGCGACACTTTGCACAAGAACATCGTGTTGCGTTCGAAGGTCATTCACTCGATCCGTCAGCGCATGGTCGATCAGGGGTTCTTGGAATACCAAACGCCGATCCTGACAGCCTCGTCGCCGGAAGGGGCGCGCGACTTCCTGGTGCCGTCGCGTCTGCATGCCGGTAAGTTTTATGCGTTGCCGCAGGCGCCGCAGCAGTTCAAGCAGTTGCTGATGGTGTCGGGCTTCGACCGCTATTTCCAGATCGCGCCGTGCTTCCGTGACGAGGACCTGCGCGCCGACCGTTCGCTGGAGTTCTACCAGCTCGATGTCGAGATGAGCTTTGTCACGCAAGAGGATGTTTTTGCTGCGATTGAGCCGCTGATGCACGGGCTGTTCACGGAATTCGGCAAAGGCAAGCGCGTATCGTCCTATCCGTTCGTGCGCATTCCGTACCGGGAGTCGATCGCCAAGTATGGCTCCGACAAGCCGGATCTGCGCAATCCGATCGAGATGCAGGACGTGTCCGACAAGTTTCGTGGCGGTGGTTTCGGCCTGTTTGCCCGCATCCTCGAAACGGCGGGCAACGCCGTGTGGGGGATTCCGGCGCCGAAGGGTGGCTCGCGCGCCTTCTGCGACCGCATGAATTCGTGGGCGCAGGGCGAAGGCCAGCCGGGTCTCGGCTATATCTTCTGGTCCGAGGACCAGGGCGGATGGGGTGGCCCAATTGCCAAGAACCTAGGCCAGGAGGGGACGGCGGCCGTGATGGGCCAACTCGGGCTCGGTCAGGGCGATGCCGCCTTCTTCGTGGCCGGTGACCCGAAGGTGTTCTACAAGTTCGCCGGTTCAGCGCGCACCAAGGTCGGCACCGATCTCAACCTGGTTGACGAAGACCAGTTCAAGTTCTGCTGGATCGTCGACTTCCCGATGTTCGAGTACAACGAGGACGAAAAGAAGGTCGACTTCTCGCATAACCCGTTCTCGATGCCGCAGGGCGAGATGGAGGCCTTGCTGAGCAAGGACCCGCTCGACATCCTGGCCTATCAGTACGACATTGTCTGCAACGGTTATGAGCTGTGCTCCGGCGCTATCCGGAACCACAAGCAGGACATTATGCTCAAGGCGTTCGAAATCGCCGGCTATGACGAGACCTTCGTCGAGTCGCAGTTCGGCGGGATGCTCAATGCGTTCAAATATGGCGCACCGCCGCACGGTGGTCTGGCCCCCGGGATTGACCGGATTGTCATGCTGCTGGCGGGGCAGGTCGCCATCCGTGAGGTGATTGCCTTCCCGCTTAATCAGCAGGGCCAGGACGTGATGATGAACGCGCCCTCGGATGTGCTGGATAAGCAATTGAAGGAGCTGCATATCAAAACGAGCCTGCCAATCAAGGTTTAAGCCAGAAACCGAAAGGGATTGGGGCCAATGGCCCAAAACTTCCTTGTTGCAATAAAAAAGGCCGCCTCTTCTTAGGGGCGGCCTTTTTTATTGCAACAAGGTCGGCTTTGGGAGCTATCCCAAAACCTCGTTTGTTATGCAGGCTTAAAAACTCTGACTATTGAAGCGTTTGACTTGTCTGAGTTAACGCGTGCGTTAAGATTTTCGACGAGTGCGTACTCTCCATAAAGTACATAATAAAAATTTTTATATTCTCATGTTCTCATACTTTTTTAGTGCGGATGTTCAAGCTTCTCGAACCTTCTTGACAGATCGACGACTCATGATTAGCGTATATTTGTCATAAAAAATAATCAT
>CAYULN010000149.1:0-10380 GCA_964445605.1 uncultured Caulobacteraceae bacterium
TGAACAAAACGGTTCGGTCTACACCACCTCCGGCGCCATAGCCGTGCCGGTCAGCGGCAACTGGGACACCCATATCAACAGCTCGCCGGTGACCGTGCATCTTAATGCCGGCGTCCAGGTCGTCCGCCTGACCTTCGGCGGTGGCGACAACCAGGACGTCGAGTCGTTCAGCCTGACCGCCAGCGGCAACACGGCTCCGGTCGCCAACACCGACAGCTATACGACCGCCTATAACCTTGCCCTGACCGCCGATCCCCGCAGCAACGATACCGATGCTAACAATGACACCCTGACGATTACCGGCGTCGGGTCCGCCACACATGGCGCCACTGGCTTCACCGGCACCTCGATCACCTATACGCCGACCTTCGGCTATACTGGTTCGGACAGCTTCACTTATACGGTGATCGACGGCCATGGCGGCTCGGCCACGGGCACGGTCAACATGACGGTGACCGCCCCCGCTCAGCAGCCTTACAATTCCAACCATACGCCGTGGGCCATCGCTTCTTCCGGCACGACGACCGTCGACGCGATCAATTTCGACTCCGGTGGCGAGGGCATCTCCTGGCACGACAATCCCGGCCTGGACAACGGAGGCCAGACCATACGCGGCGACACTGATGTCGAGATCGCGCCCACCAATGTCGCCATCGGCTGGACCGGCGCCGGCGAATGGATCGAGTACACGATCAATGTCGCCCAGGCCGGCACCTACACCTTCAAGACCTCTACCAGCACGCAGTATGACGGCGCCTATCTCACCGCCACCTTCGAGCAGAACGGCAGCGTCTACACCACCACGGGCGCCTTTGCGGTGCCTAACAACAATGACTGGTACCACTACGTCAGCAGCAGCGGGGTCAGCGTCACGCTGAACGCCGGCATCCAGGTCGTCCGCCTGACCTTCTCCAGCAACCGGGCCGACCTCAACAACTTCAGCCTGACACCGAGCGGCAACGCCGCCCCTGTTGCCAATAACGACAGCAAGACGACGGCATTCAATACCGCGTTCACCATCGATCCGCGCAGCAACGACACCGATGCCGACAGCGATACCCTGACCATCACCGCCGTCGGTTCCGCCGCACACGGCACGACCAGCTTCACCGGCACTTCGCTGACCTATACGCCGACCTCGGGCTATACCGGTTCGGACAGTTTTACCTACACCATCTCCGACGGCCATAGCCACACCGCCACAGCCACGGTTAGCGTTACGGTTTCGGCGCCGTCGAATGTGGCCCCGGTAGCCAATAACGACAGTACGACCACGGCGTTCAACACCGCCAAGACTCTCGACCCGCGCAGCAACGACACCGACGCCGACAGCGATACCCTGACCGTCACAGCGGTCGGTTCAGCCTCACACGGCACCACCAGCTTCACCGGCACGTCGGTAACCTATACGCCGACTTCTGGCTATTCCGGCTCGGACAGCTTCACCTACACCATCTCAGACGGCCACAGCCACACCGCTACCGCCACGGTTAGCATCACCGTGGCGTCGAATACCGATTTGACCCTTTTGCCCGAGCAGAGTCTCGTTTCCGCGCTAGGTTACGCGAATCTGCACATGCAAGGGGATGGTAATCTCGTTATTTACAATCAATTTGGCAGCGCCATGTGGGCGACTGATACTTATGGCAGTGGAGCGGACAAAGCCGTTTTCCATGATGGAAACCTTGCGCTCTACGTCGGCAGTACGATTATTTGGCAGACCAACACCGGCGGTCATCCTGGCGCGACGCTCACCATGGGCGACGATGGCATTGCCGTCATTAAGGACGCTGGCGGAACACAATTGTGGAATTCGACTTGGTGGGGGCATTAAGGTGTTGCGGGTAACGACCGACTAATCTGCCTTGTCGGTCACCCACTTCACAAACGGACCTACCGCTCTCCCCGTTGAATCCTCAAAACGGACATCAATATGCGGCTATTTAAAGTCCCGTGACCGGACCAAAATCACCGGTGGGCTGGCGGCTCGGCTGCCATTGCGCCTCAGGGTGCGCGGGTCGGGGCCGGGTTCGCCGTGGCGGAAATCATCGCCGCGCGATTTCGGAATCGGGAAAGTGTCGTCACGTTCGCTGACGCTGTCGAGTTGATCCGACAGATCGATCAGTCGCCGCGCCACCAGGTGCACGACTTCGCCTTCCTTCTGGATCTGACCGCTGATTGCCACCATGCGCGCCGTCAGGATCAGGCGACGCTGTTCTTCATAAAGCTGGTTCCAGATGACGGCGTTGACGATACCGGTCTCGTCCTCGATGGTCATAAAGGTGACATTTTTGGCGGTGCCCGGCCTTTGCCGCACCAGCACCATGCCGGCCACTAGGGCGTAGGATTTGTCGGCGCGAGCATTAGCTTCCTTGGAGGTCACAATACCGCGCTCGTTCAGTTCGCCGCGCAGAAAGGCCAGCGGATGGCGGCGTAGGCTGAGGCCGACATGGCCGTAGTCCTGCACCACCTCGCTGCCCGCCGTCATGGGCTTCAGAGCGACTGCCGGTTCGTGCACTTCGGGCACGGTGTCGAACAGCGGCAAAGGCTTGTCGCGCAGGCCTTTCAACGTCCACAGGGCGTCGCGCCGCGACTTGCCCAGCGACGGCAGGAAGGCATCGGCTTCAGCCAGGGTGACCAGGATGGACACCGGCACACCGCTTCGCCGCCAGACTTCGTCGATCGAACGGAACGGCGTGTCGGCCCGGCTCACGATCAGGGTCGCGGCATCGGTATTGGCCAATCCCTTGATCATGCGCAGGCCCAGCCGCACAGCGAACTGCCCCGGCGTGTCGGTCGGCTCCAACGTGCAGTCCCAGCGCGAGGCATTGATGCATACCGGCCGGACCTCGACGCCGTGTTCGCGCGCATCGCGCACCAGTTGCGCCGGCGAATAGAAGCCCATCGGCTGAGCATTGAGCAGGGCGCACAGGAAGACATCGGGATGGTGGCATTTCATCCACGACGAGGCATAGGCGATCATGGCGAAGGAAATGGCATGGCTTTCCGGAAAACCGTACGACCCGAAACCTTCCAACTGCTTGATCAGGCGTTCGGCAAATTCCGGAGCATAGCCGTTTTCCAGCATCCCCTTCATCATCTTGTCGCGGAAGTTCTTGACGCCGCCAGTATGTTTGAACGTGGCCAGGCTGCGCCGGACGTGGTCGGCCTCATCGGCAGTGAAGCCGGCGCAGACCATGGCCACCTGCATGGCGTGCTCCTGGAACAGCGGCACGCCGAAGGTTCGACCGAGGATATCCCTGACCTGGTCATTGGGATAGTCGATCGGTTCCAGCCCGTGCTTGCGGCGAAGGTAGGGATGGACCATGTCGCCCTGGATCGGCCCGGGCCTGACGATGGCGACCTCGATGGCCAGGTCGTAGAATGTCTCTGGCCGCAGACGCGGCAGCATCGACATCTGCGCCCGGCTTTCGATCTGGAAGACGCCAATCGTATCGGCCTTGCAGATCATAGCATAGGTCGGCTTGTCGTCGGCCGGAATGGCCGCCATGCGCATGTCGACGCCCTTGTGCTCCTTGAGCATGTCGAAGCTCATCTTCATGCAGGTCAGCATGCCAAGCGCCAGGCAGTCGACCTTCATGAACTTGAGGATGTCGATATCATCCTTGTCCCACTCGATCACTTGGCGGTTTTCCATGGCCGCCGGTTCGATGACCGCCAGTTCGTCCAGCCGGTCGCGCGTCAGTACGAAACCGCCGGGATGTTGCGACAGGTGGCGCGGCGCGTTGAGCAGCTGCCGCGCCAGGACAATCGTCAGACGCATACGCCGGTCGGCCATGTTGAGGTCAAGGCCTTCCAGGTGCTGCTCGTCGATATCGTTGGCCCAGTGGCGGTATTGCTGCGACAGGGTCTTGAGCACATCCTCCGGCAGACCCATCGCCTTGCCGACATCACGCAGGGCGCCGCGTGTCCGGTAGCGGCTGACCACGGACACCAGGGCGACGTGGTCGCGGCCATAGGTATCGAACACCCACTGCATGACGGTTTCGCGCCGGGCGTGCTCGAAGTCGACGTCGATATCGGGTGGTTCGTTGCGGTTCTTCGAGATGAAGCGTTCGAACAGCAGGTTGTACTTGGCCGGATCGAGTTCGGTGATGCCGAGCACGTAACAGACCGAGCTGTTGGCCGCCGAGCCACGGCCCTGGCAGAGGATGCCTTGCGAACGGGCGTAATGGACGATGGCGTGCACGGTCAGGAAATAGTTGGCGTAGCCCATGTCACCGATCAGAGCGAGTTCCTTGCGCAGCTGCTTGGCGACGGCTTCGGGTATGCCATTCGGATAGCCTGTCTTGGCCTGGTAGCGTTCCTGGGCGCCCATCCAGACGAACTTTTCCAGAGTGTCTTGCGGACTAAGGTGGGGATGCGATTTCTCGTCCGGATACTGGTATTGCAGTTCGTCCATGCTGAAGGTGCAGCGTTCCATAATATCGCGCGTGCGAGCAACGGCTTCGGGATAGGCCTTGAACAGCCGGGCCATTTCGTCGGACGCTTTCAGATGGCGGTCGGCATGGCGTTCACGGCGGAAGCCCAGTTCATCGATGGTGCAGTTGTGGCGGATGCAGGTGACCACATCCTGCAGCAAGCGGTGCGACGGATCGTGGAACAGCACGTCGTTGGTGGCCACGGTCGGGACGCGGGCCTGCGCCGCCAACTGCGCCAGTTCGTACAGCCGTAAGGCATCGTTGGGCCGGCGCTGGAGCGTCAGGGCCAGATAGGCGCGGTCGCCGAACAAGGTCTTTAGGCGACGCAGATTGAAGGTGCAGGGGTCATCGGCCAGATCGGGCACCAGGACAGCGATCAGGCCTTGGTGATAAGTTTCGACATCGGCCCAGTCGAGGTCGCATTTGCCCTTGCCGGCGCGGCCTTTGCCCAGCGACAGCAGCCGGCACAGCCGCGAATAGGCAGCGCGATCTGTCGGATAGACCAGCAGGGACGTACCGTCGCGCAGGTCCAGCCGGCAACCGACGATCAGCCGGACGCCATGCACCTTGGCCGCCTGGTGCGCCTGAACGATGCCGGCCAGCGAATTGCGGTCGACCACGCCGAGCGCCTCGAGACCCAGTACCTTGGCCGTGGCGAATAACTGATCGCAGGAACTGGCGCCGCGCAGGAAGGAAAAATGCGTCGTCACCTGGAGTTCGACATAGCCTGTCATGCGAACACCCCGTGCAGGAACCAGTCGCGTGAACCGGTTTCGGCATTTTCGCCATCGCCGGAGCGGAACACCCACAGCCGCTCGCCAGTTTCCAGCTCGATGCGAAAATAATCGCGCACGGCGGCGATTTCGGCGTCGCGCCGCCACCATTCGCCGTAGATGCGTTCCGGCCCGTCGGCAGCGACGACGCGGTGGCGCACGCCGCGCCGGATGAACAGTTTCGGCGGATAATCGGGCAGTTGTGCCAGGGTGGCGATGCGTTCGGGCTTGGCCAGCAAACGGATCGGCCGCGGCCAATGTAGTGGCCAGTTGTCTTTGACAGGCGGTGCCAGGGCGGGAACTTTACGCACCGACCGCTCCGGTACGTCGCTTTCGACCGGCGCCAGCCGATAAATGTGCTCCGAGCCAATACGATTGCTCAGGGTGTCGATCAGGCCAGCAATATCGGCTTTTGCGTCGTCGGTGGTACTGATCTGTTTGTCGGCCAATGGTTCGGCAACTGTAGCAATCAGGTGCATGCGTTCGATGCCGAAGCCAGGATCGACGGTTTCGATCTTGTCACTTAACAGTCGCGTCAGGCGTTTCACATCGCGCACGGGCTGAGCCATGCCGACGCGGATGGCCTCAATACGGTTGTCAGTGCGTATAAACAGCAGGTCGAGCTGTATAGCACCAAGCCCCTTGTTTTCTAAAGCGGTGCAGAGTTGGGTCGTTAATTTGCCGGTGTAACGAGCAATCGTTTCCGGTGCGCCGATCGGTTCGGCGAATTGCCGCCGGACCTCGGTGACATCGGGCAAGGCCACCGGTTCGATCGGTTCTGCGATATGCCCGAACATCTGATCGAGGCGACGCGCCAGCTCCGGCCCGAAACGGTGCACCAAGGGCGCGCGTGGCTGTGCCAGCAACTCGCCGACGGTTTCGAAGCCCAACACATACAGGCTTTCGGCCATGCCCGCGGGCAAGCGCAGAGCCATCACCGGCAAGGCGGGCAGTACTCGCCCACCCTCACCCGGCGCCAGGACGGTCACCGGCCGGGTGGAGAAGCGCGCCAGGGCATGGGCCGCGCCCCAGCTGTCGGCCACGGCTACGCGCGCTTCGATGCCTTTGCCAGCCAGGGCACGGACTAGGCCATCCAACAGGGCGGACTCACCGCCATGCAAATGTGCCGCGCCGCTAATATCCATGACCAGCCCGTCGGGCGGATCGACGGCGACCAAGGGCGAATAGTTGCGCAAGCCCCATTGCGCCAGCTTTTCCAGACCCTCCAGATCGGCTTGCGGTTGGACGTCATGAATGATGAGTCCCGCCACCAAAACCTGCGCCTTGGCGACCGGCATGCCGACGCGCAACCCCAGGCTTTCGGCGGCCTGATTGGCCGCCAGCACCATGCGCCGCCGGCCGTCCGAACCTTTCAGGATCAGCGGCGCCTCAAGAGGCGGCGCGTTGTGCGCCATCTGCCGCCGCAGCCGATCCGTCGACCAGCGGGGCAGATAGAGCGAGACAACCCTGGTCATAGCACGTCTCCACATCGAATTCAGCGGTTCGCCCGCCCTTGCAGCGCAGCAGTTCCAAATACCAACGTGCCCGGCCGATCCCGGGCACGGGCAAAGGTGCAGATGGCAATGCCGTTACCCGCCAGCGCGTCACCGCCGCCGTCGGCAGGCCAAACGCGGCGGCTTCTTTTTCCCGCCGCCAACGTCGGACGATCAGGGCCAGGGTTTGCGACCCTTCGGCCGCCAGTTGCAGCCGCCGCGACGCGATCATCGACAGGCGCGACACCTCCCCGACGACCGCGCCCAGGCTACCGTGACGCAGTCCTTCCTCACAGGCGGCCAGGACCGCCGTGTCATCCCCGGCCTCGACGTGGATCACCCGGTCAGCCGTCAGGCCCGCCTGGGCTAGGCCCGGAGCGAACAGGTCCGGGCGCGCCGCGCACCACAACACTAAACCTTGCGTACGCGCGGCGATCCCAGCCGCGAACAATCCCGCAGCGGCACCGTCAATCACGCCGTTGCCCGATCCAGCAATCTCATGCAGAGCCCCCAGTGTCAGCCCGCCCCCCGGCAAGCGCCCGTCGATCGCAGGAACATCGAAAGGCAGGACACCCGCGGCACGACGGCTGCCTTCCAGCTTTTCGATATGCTGGCGCAACTGGGCAAGATCGACGGGCAATGGTTTCGACATGAATGGCATCCGTGGCCGACTTCTTCGGCACAATGTTCACATTTTGTTCCAAACATTAACGAGAGTCAAGTCCGTGGATATCATGGCCTATCCCAATCCGGACTTGTCAGGATTGCGCGAATTATCCGCCGAACCTCATAACCGGAAATTGCTCCGACCTTTGCGACGCTTGTAAGCGGACACTGGGATAGCAATGGCATACCGTTGACATAAGCCTTTATATCAAATAATCATGATTTATGGATAAAAATACAGCCCTCGCCTCGTTCGACGCCTTGAGTCAGGAAACCCGTCTCGATGTACTTCGTTTGCTCATCAAGGCCGGCCCCGGAGGGCTTGCCGCGGGCGATATCGGTGAACAGATGAACGTCAAACAAAACACGATGTCGGTAAATCTGAAGATCCTGGCACAGTCAGGGCTTATTGTCGGCAACCGCGACGGACGGTCCGTGCGCTACGCAGCAGACTACAAAGCAATACAAAGCCTGGTGCTTTTCCTTATGAAGGACTGTTGCGGCGGACGTGAGGAACTCTGCCAACCGATTTTCGACCAACTGTCGTGCGGCTGCTGAGTTATGTTTTCAACGTCACGCAAGCTGTTCATCGAGTTTCTGGGTACAGCCCTTTTGCTCGCAATCGTCGTCGGTTCCGGCATCATGGGTGAAAGCCTGGCTGGCGGAAACGCCGCCATCGCCTTGCTTGGCAATACCCTAGCCACAGGCGCCGGGCTCGTCGTGCTGATAACGATCTTCGGGCCGATCTCAGGAGCACACTTCAATCCGGTCGTGACACTGGCCTTCACCGCGCGCCGGGACATCGGCGTATTTTTGGCGATGGGCTACGTTATCGCCCAGGTCTTCGGTGCCGTACTTGGCGTCTACGTTGCGCATGAAATGTTCGGGCAGGCGATCATACAGATATCTACCAAACTGCGCGATGGTCCGGCGTTGATGTTTTCGGAAGCGGTAGCGACGTTCGGGCTGATGGCGACCATCTTCGGCTGCATTCGGTTCAAGCCGGATTTCACACCGACAGCGGTCGGGCTTTATATCACCTCGGCTTATTGGTTCACCGCATCGACTTCTTTTGCCAATCCGGCCGTGACGTTCGCCCGCAGCCTGTCGAACACATTTGCGGGCATTGCGCCCGCATCGGTCCCGATGTTCATTGCGGCACAATGTGCCGGGGCCGTCGCCGGGGTCACCGTCTTCAGTTGGCTGCTGCATGAAAGCAAGTCCGCCAAGCCTATCAATCCAGAGGCTGAACTATGAGTGTCACCATCTATCATAATCCCGAATGCGGCACGTCGCGCAATGTCCTGGCCGTCATCGAGGCTGCGGGTTATCAGCCGATAATTATCGAATATCTGAAGGTGGGCTGGCAATTGGACCAACTGCTGGAGCTTTTCCGGGACGCCGGTCTGACGCCTCACCAGGCTCTGCGGGAAACCAAATCGCCGGCGAAAGAAATGGGCTTATTGGAAGATGGCGTCAGCGAAGAGCGCATTTTGTCGGCCATGTTAGCGGAACCCGTGCTAGTCAACCGGCCGTTCGTCGTCACAGCGAAGGGGACGAAGCTTTGTCGGCCATCGGAAACGGTGCTGGATTTACTAGAAAAATGGCCGGTAGGCCCGTTCTACAAGGAGGACGGCGAATTGATGATTGATGCCCAGGGCAAGCGCGTCTGACCTATTATGCTGGTCTGGATGTGGCCTTAGAACGGTTGCCATTTGTATAGTCGACGACACGAGCATTGTCGCATTCGAACGACCGCAATGGATTTGGCGAAGATTGGCATTTAGCTCTCTAAACGTCGACAAGCGCATCGGCCAGAAATCTATATGCTTTAGCCCCTTGCTTTGCCTTTCCTTGAGGTACGTATTTTTCCGCCTGTCGCGACTATTTGGCAGATTCATGGTAAGATGATTGGCTCACATTGGGGCGTTGAGTAAGGCTATGTTCGCGTAAGGGAGAACGTAATGCCACAACGCGTCTTGATTTCGGGAGCCGGTGTAGCCGGCTGCTGTCTCGCCTGGTGGCTGGATCATTTTGGTTACGAAGTGACCTTGATCGAGGCTGCAGTAGGGCCGCGCAGCGGCGGCTATATCATTGATTTCTGGGGGCTGGGCTTCGAGGTGGCCGAGCGTATGGGAATTCTGGCGGACCTGAAACGCCATGACCTCGCCATCCGGGAACTGCGCATCGTCGACGGCAAGGGACGCCGTATCAGTGGTTTTGACCAGGCGGCCCTTCGTGATTTGACCGGCGGCCGCATGATGAGTCTGCCTCGTTCCGTCCTCGCCCTTTCGCTATACAATGCTGTAAAGGATCGTGTCGAAACCCGCTTTGGCGAGAGCGTGAGTGGAATCGAGCAGGACGCCGAGGGCGTCGATGTTCGTTTCCGCAGCGGCGAGACAGGCCGCTTCGATCTGGTCTTCGGCGCCGGTGGCTTACATTCGGCTGTGCGTGCCTTGGTTTTTGGTCAAGAAACGCGCTTCGAACATTTCCTAGGCTATTACGCCGCGGCCTTTACGGCGTCGCGATATCCACACCGCGATCCCCACGTCTATGTCATGTATGGCCAGCCGGGACGGGAAATGGCGCGCATCACATTGCCAGGCGACGACAGCGTGTTCCTCATGCTGTTTTCAAGCAACCGACCGCTGGCAATCGGCGCCCATGACATAGCCGCGCAAAAGGCGGAACTGCGGCGCGTTTTTGCCGCTGTCGAGTGGGAAGGCGGCGAGGTTCTGCGGGCGCTTGACGCGGCGACGGACCTCTATTTCGACCGCATGAGCCAGATCGTCATGCCATCCTGGAGCAAGGGCCGTATGGCCTTGCTGGGTGACGCCTGCGCTTGCCCCAGCCTGATCGCGGGTGAAGGTTCGTCGATGGCGATGATCGAAGCCTATAGTCTCGCCCAGGAACTGCACCGCCACGCCGGCGATTACCAAGCGGCGTTCTGGGCCTACGAACAGCGCCTGCAACCCTTTGTCCGCCAGAAACAGAAGGCCGCACGCA
>CAYULN010000150.1:0-18394 GCA_964445605.1 uncultured Caulobacteraceae bacterium
TCGGTGCGGTCGTGATGAGGTCGAGATTGAATTCGCGCTCAAGCCGCTCCGTGACGATTTCGAGATGCAGGAGTCCGAGGAAGCCGCAGCGGAAACCGAAACCGAGCGCCGCCGAGGTTTCCATTTCGTACGAGAAGCTGGCGTCGTTGAGGCGCAGCTTGCCCATCGCCGAACGCAAATCCTCGAAGTCGGCGGCATCGACCGGGAAGATGCCGCAGAACACCACCGGCTGGACTTCCTTGAAGCCGGTCATGGCGGCCGCGGTCGGCTTGCGTTCGTCGGTGATGGTGTCGCCGACGGCGGCGTCCTGGACTTCCTTGATCTGAGCAGTGAAGAAGCCGATTTCGCCGGGGCCGAGCGCTTCGACATCGGTCCCCTTGGGTAGGAAGACGCCGAGCTTGTCGACCTTATACGTCGCCCCGGCATTCATCAGCTTGATTTGCTGAGCAGGCCGCAGGAAGCCGTCGAAGACGCGCACCAGAACGACGACGCCCAAATAAGCATCGTACCAGGCGTCGACCAGCAGCGCCTTCAGAGGCGCATTCGGGTCACCCTTGGGGGCGGGCAGGCGGGCGACGATGGCTTCGAGCACGTCCTCGATGCCGAGGCCGGACTTGGCCGAGGCGAGCACGGCGTCGGAAGCGTCGATGCCGATGACGTCCTCGATCTGGGCGCGGACGCGATCGGGTTCGGCGGCCGGCAGGTCGATCTTGTTGAGGACCGGAACGATTTCGTGGTTGTTGTCGATGGCCTGATATACGTTGGCCAGGGTCTGGGCTTCGACGCCCTGCGACGCGTCGACGACCAGGATCGAACCTTCGCACGCGGCCAGGGACCGCGACACCTCGTAGGCGAAGTCGACGTGGCCGGGCGTATCCATCAGGTTCAGGACGTAGTCCTTGCCGTCCTTGGCCTTGTAGTTGAGGCGGACGGTCTGTGCCTTGATGGTGATGCCGCGCTCGCGCTCGATCTCCATATTGTCGAGCACCTGTTCCTTCATCTCGCGCGCCGTCAGGCCGCCGGTGAACTGAATCAGCCGGTCGGAAAGCGTCGATTTGCCGTGATCGATATGGGCGACAATGGAAAAGTTGCGGATACGCGAAAGGTCGGTCATGGGCGCGGCGATAGCATGATGCGGGGGTAAAAGGGAAGGGCGGATAAATAGCCCAGGCAAAGCAGAATTGTCAGATCGCGGCGGCCCAACTATAGTTATGCGAAAGAGGGGGACAGCATGAAAATCCTATCGGTCATTTTAATACTTGCCGCTGTAGTATCAGGTCACGCCGCTCTGGCGGATGAAGCGCCTTCCAGCGCCGCCGCGCCGGATATGACAGGACCCGAGATTACGGCAACAACGCGGGTCTACACGCGAGCGGATATTCCTCACCGCGAAATCACGGGTTACCCGGAGCGCGCTTCCCAGGACGAAGTGGTGGGAGGGGCGAACGTGAAGATACAAATCGGCACGGATGGCCGCCCTGACAAATGCGTGGTGATTTCGGAAAATCCGCCCAAATATGATTTCGGCCGGGAACTTTGCTTTTTGCTGTTGTCGAAAGCGCATTTCGACATGAACAAGATCGCGCCAGGTCAGTGGCTGTCCCAGTCATCGAATTTCCAGCTTGGTCCTGGTCAAGGAAGTGCGCAAAACCGTTGAGTGGCAACCGCTGAGGCATTTCAGCGTCGACCCCCAAAAAAAGTCCCCGGACACCAATGGGCTAGACGGTATCCGGGGCAAGTGAACCGATGAGCTACTGGAGCCATAGGCAGAAGCCGCAAGATGAGAGGGCTAAGCGGCTTCCGTAATGGATATATGGTTTGTAGAATTAACTATTCAAGATTTTAAGTACAAAAAATATAGACTTAGTTGTGACATGTTTTTGTGCTGAATTTTCCTCAAAATGACACGATTTTGACACGATGTGCGTAGGTTGGAAACTTATACGTAATATTCGAACATTTGGATTTTGTATTATTTGTTTGGATGTGGCGACGCTCGACGCGGAGTGTTGGGCCGGTGTAGACTGCCGTCATGCTGACCAATGACCGCCTGTGCGAAATCGCCCTGGAACTGCCCGGTACCGAGCGCGGCAGCGCGTGGGGCCAGCCGGTGGTCAAGGTCGGTAAGACGTCGTTGTTCTTCTGGAACCCGACCTGGCGGGCGCCGGTGTTCCTGATGAGCTTCGACGAGCGCGATTTCTGGATCGAAGCCGATCCGGAGACCTTCTACACAACGAACCATCATCGCAATTCGCAATGCGTCCTGGCGCATCCTGACAAGGTCGATGAGGATTGGGTGCGCGCGCAGCTCAAGCGGTCATGGATGGCCAGGGCGCCGAAGAAGTTGCTGAAATCGCTAGGCTATTAGATCGACGGGCTGCAGACGCCAGTCGTTGCCCAGAACCTGTTCAGGGCCATGGCGCGTGGCAGGTCGGTGAGGGCGAAGGCCAGCAGCACGATCGGCAGGATCATCCACGGCAGCCTTTTCCAGGCGACGCCGCCAACAAACAGCACAAGTGCCGCCAGCACAGTCAAGGTGGCGGCGAGATAGCCCATGGGATAGCAATAACCATGCCCGACGGCAAAATAGAGCGCGACGGTCAGCAGATTGGCCATGACGATGGCGAGCGTGGCGAGCGGCTTGTTTGACTTGGTTTTGGCGGTGTCGGCCATCGCAGTTCCCCCTCAAAAGCGTTCCGATTGTTCTACCACCTCGCGGGTAGGGTGTCGATTGGCGTTAAGTAATGCGGCCAAGCTGCGGCGGCCAGCGCTTTTTTCAGAAGGCAGAATGTGCGGAAAAGGCGATAGGCTTTTGTTTTATTGCATTTTTTACCCGAAAGTCGCGGCGCGTCTTTCGGAAAGCGCTCGTGCCCTAATCGCGCCATAACAGGCTGGCACTTTACGCGTGTCCGGGGAAGGGCGCGCGGGCCATTCGTAAATCCCGCATTAACCTTGCCCCCCGTAAAAGGCTTAAGTTAAGCCCGTTTGTCGAGGAGTCTGTCCATGGAACGCCGTCAATTCCTGCTGAGTGGGGCCGCCCTGGCCGCTGCGCCGCTTGTTCCCGGACTGGCCTTGGCCCAGCAGAACCAGAGCCAAAGCCAGGCGTCGTCGTCGCCGTCCTATGACACCGGCAACTATTACAATCGCGATGAAATCCTTGACGCCGGTTCCAACTTCCTAGGCGTGACCGTGGAAGCGCTCGGCGGCGCCCTGGAGCGCATCTTCGCCGATTTCGGCGACCACCCGACCGCCTATATCGCCGGCGAAGAAGCTTCGGGCTCGCTCGGGGTCGGCGTGCGCTACGGCAAGGGCAACCTGTTCATGAAGCAGGAAAGCGACCCCGAGCACATCTACTGGCAGGGGCCATCGGTCGGCTTCGACACGGGTGCCAATGCGTCGCGAGTGTTCAGTCTGGTCTATAACCTGAAAGATCCGACCTTTATTTACCGCCGTTATCCGGGCGTCGAAGGCTCGGCCTATTTCATCGGCGGACTTGGCGTCACCTATCAACGCGCCGAAGGCGTGGTGCTGACGCCGATCCGCGCCGGGGTCGGGTTCCGGCTCGGGGCCAATGTCGGCTATCTCAACGTGTCGAAGAAGCGGCGCGTATTGCCGCTTTAAGGCTTAAACCGTCAGCCGGCGGCCTTCGGCGGCGCTCTGCACCGCCATTTCAAGCAGCTTGATCACCAGAACCGAATCCTCGATCGGCACCGGCGAAGGCGCGTCACCGCGCACGGCGGCGGCCATGCCTTCGTACAGCGCCATATAGTCGCCGGGCAGGCAGGGAATGGTCTCGCGCGCGCCGGGCTTGTAGTCGGCCGCCGGAACGAAGACGGCGCCAGCCGGATCGTCGCCCCAGCCCGGCCCGCCGGGCGTCTGGCGAGCCATCAGGCCGACCTCCTGAGTGTCCTGGCCGAACTTGACGAAACTGCCGTTCAGGCCGTGCGCCTCGATGACCGGACCCGGCAGGGGCGTCAGCATGCAGGCGTTGATGATGACGCGGAAGCCGCCATAGCCCAGGATGACGGTGAAATAGTCGTGGTTCATGGCGCCGGGACGCTGGGCGAAGATGTCGGCCATGATCGTCTGCGGCTTGCCGAACAGGTAGACCGACTGGTCGATCAGGTGGGCGCCGAGGTCGTACCAGATGCCGGAGCCGGGCAGGTCCTGGTCGCGCCAGCGCGCGGGAGCGACGGCGATCAGGCGGTCGTAGCGCAGGATGATCTCGCTCAATGGCCCGAGCTTTCCGGCATCCAGGATGGGTTTCACCGTGCGGATATGGCTGTCCCAGCGACGATTCTGGAAAACCGTGGCGATCAGGCCTTTGCCGCGGGCGCGGTCGGCGACGGCCTGCGCGGCGGCTGCGGATTCGGCGAACGGCTTGTCGACCAGGACGTGCTTGCCGGCCTCGAGCGCCGTCAGGGCATTGGCGGCGTGCTGCGAGGTCGGCGAGGCAACCATGACCAATTCGACGTCGGGCAATTTCAGACCCGCTTCGAGCGTCGGCACCACGGTGACACCGGGCAAATCCGTCGAGATGGCGTCTACGCGCGACGAGACGATGCCGGCCAGTTCCAGGCCCTTGGAGGCGTTGATGAATGGCGCGTGGATGTTGCGGCCGGCATTGCCGTAGCCGACGAGCAGGGTCTTGACGGGCTTAATCATAGTTAAAGCTCACGGAAATGCGGACGTCTTCGGCCATGTTGATCGGCACTTCGTGGCGCAGCCAGCTTTCCCACAGCAACAGGGTGCCGCGCTTGGGGATCATTGGCACGAAGACTTGGTGGTCCTGGCGGGCGTTATGGCGGCGGGTCGGCGCGTGCATCATCAGGCCGAGGCGCGGGTCTTCGTATTTCAAGGCCCCCGCGCCGTCCGGGATGGCGACATAAAACGTGCCGGAAATGACCCCGAGCGGATGGATATGACCGGCATGCATGCCCATGGGCTCGAGGATGTTGATCCACATATTGGCCATGGTCAGCTTGCGATTGCCGAGGTCGTATTCAAGCCGTTCGGCGAAGGCGGCGACATGGGCGTCGATCAACTGTTTAAGCTGCGCGAACACCGGCGCATATTTCGGCAACTCCAGAATGCTGCCGTAGGAGGTGTAGCCGAGATAGCCCGCCTGGCGCGACCATTGCTGGCCCGGCTCGTCGTCGTCGGCCATCGCGCGGCAGGTGTCGTCGAGCGTGTCGAGAAACTCTGCGAACTGCGGCACGTCGAGATCGGTGCGATAGATCTCGGTGGGGAACAGCGAGGTGACGGTAGCGGGAATGGTGACCTGGTTCATAGCCCGCTATTAGGCAAGAATCCGGAGTCGAAGCAAGCCGCTATCGGCGTCAGAAAACGTCAACCGGGGAAAGGCTGTGCCGCGGGTCCGGTCCGTAGCGATTGGCGCCCTTGGTGCCGGGATACAGGGCCAGGCCTAGCGCGAACAGCCAGAGACCATAAAAGAAGATATTCGAGGCCCCGCCAAATACCACAGAATGGGCGGTTGGCGCGACGCCTTGATGGATAGTGAGTATCTCACCAACGGTCTGAACGGCCGTCACCGCCGCGGGCGCAAAAAGCGCGAGGGCGATCAGGCCGGGGAGATTGCAGTCATGCAGTCTCTTGAAGGTCAGGGCGAAAGACGGCCATATAACCAGCCATTTCAGTACGCCCAGTAGGATCAGGGCAAGGTCCTGGCGCGTGGTGACAAATATGTGCCCTGCCGCCGTGACGGCAAAGAAAAACAATGCCTTGACCGGAAGAGTGAACGCGGCGAACGGCACACGCGAAACGCGGCCGCGCAACGAAAAGAAGAAACGCCAGAAATGAAATGGCGGCGGTTTGGATTCAGGCACCGTCGTCGTCACTCCACCGGCGGGCAATCGCCGGCCAGCTTACGCGAATAGGCGTCGACCAGGGCCGTATAGGGCGGCACGAAGGTGTTGGCCGTCAGCTTGGTGCCGTCGCCTAAGGTTTCCGCCTGGGCGATGCGCACCTCGAAGTGCAGGTGGATGGTGGTATATTGCTGTTTGCCGTTGGAGATGCCGAGGTTGTTCGACACCAGGCCCAGCTTCTGACCGCGTTTGACGTGGTCGCCGACCTTCACCTTTACCGAGCTCGACTGCATATGCAGGTAGCGATAGATGCGGTGCGGGCTGCCGTCGCCGGTAACGGCCACGGTGTACGAGCCGACCTGCGTGATTGAGCCATCTTCGGCGGCCACCGCCCAGTACATGTTGGCCTTGCAGGTGGTCGGGCGGATGTCCTGGCCCTGGTGGCCGCTGCCGCTCTTGCACAGCACATTCGACCACGAGCGCGCCTCGCAGAAATTGTCATGCCAGGGGTAGCTGTAATTGGCCGGGTCGCACTGGTCGCCATGCTTGGTGGCCGAGGCGGTCGGGTAGTGGTCGCCGCCGGGGCTGTAGACCTGCGATGACGCATAGTCCGGCGTCTGGGCCAGCGGAAAGCAGATGCCCGGCGCCCAGTTCGAGGTGTCGGTATAGCCCGAACCGGACCCCGACACGAGTTGCGTCGCCGGGTCGTGCGGAAAGTCGACCATGGCGACCGAAGACGAGGACGATGATTCCGAGGAACTGGACGCGACTTCGGAGGCCGAAACGGAGTCACCGGCGCTGACGCTGTCGGCCGGGATGTTGACCGACACTTCGGCGCCGTCGTCGCTGGCGGCTGAGGACGAGCTGCTGGCGCTGCCGCCGGTCAGGTCGTCGCAGGCGCTTAAACCCGCGGTCAGGGCGATGACCGATACGGTCAGGACGGCGGGCGCGATCAGGGTGCGGGGGAGACGGATCATGGCTTAGCCTCCCTTGCCCATGCCGAGCGCATTGAACAGGCCGTCGAGCGGCCCGGCCTGAACCGGCTTGCCGTCGGCGCCGATCCGACCGTTGGCCTCCGCCTGGGCGTCGGCGCCGACCGTGACGTCGTCGAACTGGGCGATCGCCTGGCGGTTAAAGGCGTCGGTCTTGCAATCCGGGCTGTTGATGTCGTCGCACGAGACGTCGAGGCTGTAGACCACGCCGTAGCGGGTGAAGGTGGCGGTCCAGCCGTCTTCCATCTGCGAGATGCGGATGTCCTCGGCGACGCCGGCCAGCTTCTGCACCGGCCGCGACGAGATGGCCCCCTTGTCGGTCGGCACGAAGGAGCGGTTGCCGTACATGGTGATCTGCAGGCCCTTGGCCTGGGGCAGGTTAAGCGCATAGGCGTCGCCGAACGACACCATCTTGGCCTTGGCTGTGTCGATGATGCCGCCTTCGCGCGGCAGGATGACCGGCAGGCGGGTGCGGTCGACGGTCAGCTTGGGCAGGCGCGAGGCGAAATTGTTGGTCGGGCGCACCGTCTTCATACGGTTGGCCTGGGCGATGGCCGTCGACCATTGCACCCGCGCGGGCGCCATCGCCTTGCGCAGCAGGATTGGCCCGGTCGGCTTTACGGCGGCGTTGGTGGCAGGGGCCGCGCCTGAGGACGATTGCGTGGCCGTGGCGACCGGCTTGACGGCGGCGGTGTTAGCCGCGGACAGCTTGGGATCGACCGTCTGCGTGGATTGAACCCGCGTGACAGCCGGGCGATCAGTCGTGGCGGTCTGATTGGTCGCTACGGCCGTGCGGTTGGCCGGCACATAGGTCAGCTTGGTGTTGGGCTGAAGGGTCTGGGCCGGGGCTGAGCGGCTTTGCGCCAGGCTCTGGCCCGTCAGCATTAGACCCGCCGCACCGGCCATCAGGGCCAGGCTGCCGGCTGCCGCCAGGCCCTTGAATTTATCGCGATTTTTCGGCACCCCGCTCAGGCCTCCCCATCCTGGTCCGGCGCGTCAAACGCGCCATCGATCCGCCACAAAGGTTAACAGCTTCTAAGGAAACTGTCCATTGGGCGGATCGGAGTCTTGGCAGCTCAAGCGCCGCATGGCTCCTCGCAAAGGCTCGGGCGCGCGGTCGCGCTTGCCAAAGGCAGAGCCTTTGGAGCTACGTCACTTGTTCGGGTTACTTCTCCAGTTCGAAGGTCGCCGAAACCGTGACGCTTTCCTGCAATTCGCCCGCCGACACCGGCGTGGAGTCTGCCGCAAGACCCGCAACCTTGGCCATCATCATCGGCCGGGGCGGCTGCCAGGTTTGCGGCGCGCCTTCGTCCAGGCTGAGGATGCGCTTGATCTTCAGGCCGGTCGCCGTGGCATAAAGATTGGCGCGTTGCTGAAGCGTCGTTACCGCCTGCTGGCGGGCCTGATCGAGCACGGCGTCGTCGTTCTTCAGGCCGAAATTGATCGAATCCACCTGGTTGATGCCGGCGGCGATCACGGCGTCAATAACCGGGCCGGTGCGCGCCAGGTCGTTGACCCGCACGGTGATCTGGTCGCGGGCCTCATAGCCGGTCAAGGTCGGCGGCAGGTTGTCCTTGTAGACATATTGCGGATTGAGGTTGAGGTTCGAGGTCTGGATGTCCTTGGCCGCGATGCCGGCGGTCTTCAGCGCCGCAAGCACGGCGTTCATCCGCGTATTGTTGGCCTTGAGCGCGTCGGAGGCGGTCTTGCCCTGGGTGACGACGGCAAAGGACACGGTCGCCATGTCGGGGGCGGCGCTGACCTGGCCGGTGACGGTCAGGCTGAGTGTGGTCGGGGCGGGCGGGGGCGGCATCGGGCCATCCGGCGCGGCGAAGGCAGGCACCGCGAAAACAGCAATCAAGGCTGTTGCGGCCAGGGTTTTGAGCAGGGTGCGTTGGGAGGACATGATGATCTCTTTTGTTTCAATCGTTGAGGCAATTACAGAGTGCAATTACGGCAGGCATAAGACGGCCCGGCGGCTGAATGACGGCTGAACAATTTGTAAGGCTTACGGTTATACGCGACGGAAAGTGGTAGGCGAGGAGGGACTCGAACCCCCAACCAGACCGTTATGAGCGGTCGGCTCTAACCATTGAGCTACTCGCCCCCAAGAACAACAGGTCCAGCATAGCGCCGGAAGCGGACGCGGGGAAGGCGGCGTGCCTACCATGGCTGCAAAAGGATTGTCCATCCCTTTCAGGCGGTTGCCGGAACGGGCGCGGCGGCCTTGGGGCGGATGATCAGGAGCACGGCCATCGCCGCCAGCAGGCACAGGCTGCCGGACAGCAGGAAGGCCGGGATATAGGTGCTGTAGGTGGTGCGGATATAGCCGGCGATAAAGGCGATCGACGCCGCGCCCAGCTGGTGGCCGCAGAACACCCAGCCGAAGACGACGCTGGCTCTTTCGCGGCCGAACTTCTCAGCGGTCAACCTGAGGGTCGGCGGCACGGTGGCGATCCAGTCCAGCCCGTAGAAGACGGCGAACGGCGACAGGCCCCAGAGTGTGAAAGTCGCGTGTGGCAGATAGAGGAGGCTCAGGCCGCGCAGGCCATAGTACCAGAACAGCAGCCAGCGGGCGTCGAAGCGGTCGGACAGCCAGCCCGAACCGATGGTGCCGACGAAATCGAATATCCCCATCATGGCCAGGACGCTGGCCGCCGTCACCGCCGCCAGGCCGTAATCGCCGCACAGCGAGACGAAATGGGTCTGGATCAGGCCGTTGGTGCTGGCGCCGCAGATGAAGAAGGTGCCGAACAGGATCCAGAAGGTGCGGGTTTTCGCCGCTTCCCTGGACATGGCAAAGGGCGAAAATTGCGTGACCGGCGCTGTAGTCGCCGGCGCCAGAGCCTCGGTTTCGCCATACGGGTTCAGGCCGACATCGGCCGGGCGGTCACGCAGCAGCAGGAGCACCAGGGTCAAGGCGACCGCCAAAAGGCAACATACCAACAGCAGCGCCGTCCGCCAGCCATAGTTTTCCGACAGGCGGGCGATGACTGGCAGGAAAGCCAGTTGTCCGGTAGCGTTGCTGGCGGTCAGGATACCGATAACCAGGCCGCGCTTTTCGGTGAACCAGCGATTGGCGACCGTGGCGCCGAGCACGATGGCGGTCATGCCGGTGCCGCAGCCGACCATGATCCCCCAGAACAGGAACAGCTGCCAGATCTCGTGCATGAACAGGGACGAACACAGGCCGGCGGCAATCAAGATCAGGGCCAGCGACACGACTCGCTTCAGGCCGTAACGGATCATCAGGGCGGCGGCGAACGGCGCGATCAGGCCGAGCAGGATCAGCCGCACGGCCAGGGCGCCGGAAATCTGCGCCGCCGTCCAGTGGAACTCCTTCTCCAGCGCCGGCATCAGCACGCCCGGTGCGCCTAGGGCACAAGCGGTGGTCAGCATGGTCGTGAAGGTGACCGCCATCATCACCCAACCGTAGTGGATTCGGCGGGTCTGCAACTGACGGGCGAGGGTGGTCGAGAGCATAGCTTTTCCTTACCCGGAATCGCCGGGGAAAGTCTTTGAAATAAAACGGACGGCCGGACTTTTTAGTCATACGGCCGCCAAATTCGCCTGACATTGTCGGCGGCAATCGATAAACTCCTCCCGCCGATCCGGGAATCAGGCTTAAAGTCCGCGTTTCAAGCAGGTTTTACAGGCCTTCCCGGCCGAGTATTTTCGCCAGTACGGATCAAGGCCTATGAACGACAAAGACAAGGGCACCTATTCGCCGCCGACCGAGGACCATCTCTCCTATGAGACGCGCAAGGCCCCGGCGCGCGACCAGGCGCCGATCACGCTGATCATCAGCGGCATCTGCCTGGTCCTGCTGCTGCTGGCGGTGGTGCTGTTCTACAATTCCGGCCTCAACAACCACGGCAAGACGCCGCCCGACGTCGGCGACACGGTCGGCGACATCAAGGACGGCAAGGTCGAGGAAGCCAAGCCGTTGACCGACCAGGACCTGGGCGGCGACAACGGCGACGCGGCGTCGGCGCATTTCGCGCCGGGGGCCGAAGCGCCGGCCGATCGCGGCGACGCCTCCGTGGCCGCCGCCGATCAAGCGCCGCCACCGGCGCCGCCGATCCAGGGGCCGCTACCGTCGCAAGCCAATAACGCCGCCATTCCGGGCACGGCCGCCAACAGCGCCGCCGCGGCTGCGGCCAGCAAGTCGTCCGGCCCGAGCCTGGCCTTGAAGGGCGCCGTACCGAGCACGACCGGCGAAACACCGGTGTCCAAGCCGACACAGGTTGCGGTCGCCAAGCCGGAAGCCAAGCCCGCGCCGAAGCCCGACGCCACGAAACCCGACACGACGAAGACCGACGCCACCAAGGCGGTCGCGGCCGCGAAGCCGGCGGCGACTGGGACCGGTGTTGCTTCGGTTCAGATCGGCGCCTTCGAGTCGCAGGACATCGCCAACAAGCAATATGCCAGCATCGCCTCGTCTTATGGCTTGTTCCTCGGCGGCACCGGCAAGCATATCGAGAAGGTCGATACCGACAAGGGCACCTTCTTCCGCACTTCGGTGACCGGTTTCGCCACGCCCGACAAGGCTAAGGCCTTCTGTTCGGCGCTCAAGGCGGCCGGGCACGACTGCTTTGTGAAATAAGGGACGGACTTGTCGCGGCGTGCCTGCATACTGGGCCTTGGCGGCCTTGAATTGACATCCGAAGAGCGGCGGTTTTTCGCCGACGCGCAGCCGCTCGGCTTCATCCTGTTCCGCCGCAATGTCGAGACGCCGGAGCAGGTAACGCGGCTGGTGGCCGACCTGAAGGCCTGCGTCGATCATGAGCCCCTGATCCTGATCGACCAGGAAGGCGGCCGGGTGCGTCGTCTGCGGCCGCCGCATTGGCCGGACTATCCACCCGCCAGCCGGTTGGGCGAGGTCGCCAGGGATTTCGACGAACAGCGGGAACTGGCGCGCCTGGGCGCGCGCCTGATGGCGCATGACCTGTTCGCGCTCGGCATCAATGTCGATTGCGCGCCGGTTCTCGACGTGCCGCAACCCGGCGCCCACGATATCATCGGCGACCGTGCCTACGGTCAGACGCCGGAAAGCGTGGCCGTCCTTGGGCGCGCCGCCTGTGAGGGTTTCCTGGCCGGCGGCGTGTTGCCGGTGGTCAAGCATATCCCCGGCCACGGCCGCGCCGGCGCCGACAGCCATGCCGACCTGCCGATCGTCGAAACGGCCTACGAGGATCTGCTCAAGGTCGATTTCTATCCGTTCCGCATCAATGCCGACATGCCTTTGGCGATGACGGCGCACGTGCTGTACACGGCCATCGACAAGGACAACCCGGCGACCACCTCGGAAAAGTGCATCAAGATCATCCGGGAAGTTATTGATTTTGATGGACTTTTGATGTGCGACGACCTGTCGATGAATGCCCTGTCCGGCCATTTGCACGCCCGCGCCCGCGACAGCCTGAAGGCCGGTTGCGACGTGCTGCTGCATTGTAACGGCCAACTCGACCAGATGCGTGAAATCGTTGCGGAAACGCCTAAGCTGAAAGGCGACGTCGAACGCCGCAGCGACGCCGCCCTGAAACGCCTCCTCAAGGTACCGGAACCGCTCGACGTTACGGCGGCGCGTGCCCGCTTCGAGGCCGCCCTGGCGCGTGTCGCCGCCGGCGCCGCCCGCGCCGATCCGACCGAATTCCAGCCGACGGTGTCGTGATGGTGTCGAAGTCCTTTTCCGGCCTGGACCATGACGTTTCGCAGCGTCGCCTCGATTTCAGCGGCGAAGCCCCGGCGACGCCTGAGGAAATCGCCCCCGAAGAGGCCCTGGTCCTCGATCTGGAGGGCTATGAAGGGCCGCTGCACGTCCTGCTGGCCCTGGCGCGGTCGCAAAAAGTGGATTTGCTGCATATCTCGATCACCCGCCTGGCCGAGCAGTATCTCGCCTTCATCAAGGCGGCGCGCAAGCTGCGCTTTTCACTGGCCGCCGACTACCTGGTCATGGCGTCGTGGCTGGCCTATCTGAAGTCGCGCCTGCTGTTGCCGCGTACGGAACGCAAGCAGGGTGGCAACGAAACGTCGCCCGAAGACCTGGCCATGGCCCTGGCCTTCCGCCTGAAGAAGCTGGAAGCCATGCGCAAGGCCGTCGAGGCGCTGAACCAGCGGCCACAGCTGAAGCGCGACGTGTTCGCGCGTGGCGATCCTGAGGCGCGGCTGATCGTGCCGTCGGGCAAGCTCGACGCCAACGTCTTCGATCTGATGGGCGCCTATGTGACGCAAAGGCGGCGTGAGGCCGAACGCACCTATGACCCGACGCGCCGTATCGAAGCCTATTCGCTGGAAGACGCCCGCGATAACCTGCGCTCGCAATTGCCGCACCTGACCAGCTGGACGACCCTTGAGGACGTGGCGCCGCAGCCGGTGGGCGAGGGCGGGCCGAAGCGGATATCCTATCTCGCCTCGACCTTGTCGGCGTCGCTGGAACTGGCCAAGGAAGGGCAGGTGCAGCTTCAGCAACTGGCGACCTTCGACACGCTGTACATGCGCAAGCGCCAGCCGATCATGCCGATCGCGGAGGTCAATCCATCGTGACACAGGACGATCTGGAACGCGCTATCGAAGCCTTGCTGTTCGCCGCCGAAGGGCCGCTGTCGGCGGCCGAACTGGCTTATCGCCTGCCGGAAGGCAGCGATGTCGGCGCGGCGTTGGCGGCGCTGAAGACGCGTTATACCGGACGGGGCGTGCAGCTGGAAATCATCAATGATCGCTGGCAGTTCCGCACCGCGGCCGATCTCGGCTACCTGATGGTCGAGGAGCGCGAGGAGCCGCGCAAGCTGTCCAAAGCAGCGCTCGAAACCCTGGCCATCATCGCCTACCACCAGCCGGTGACGCGGGCGGAAATCGAACTGATCCGGGGTGTCGGCCTGTCGCGCGGGACCTTGGACGTTCTGCATGAAATGAACCTGATCAAACTGCGCGGGCGGCGGCGGACGCCGGGGCGGCCGGTGACCTATGGCACCACGGACACCTTCCTGGAGCAGTTTTCCCTGCCCAGCCTGGCTGACCTGCCTGGCGTAGCGGAAATGCGGGCGGCCGGCCTGCTCGACCTCAACGTGCCGGCCGATTTCATGGTGCCGGACCCGTCTTCCGGTCAGGTCCTGGAGGACGCGGCGACGCTGGAAGACCTCGAGGACGTCGAATTCGCCCAAGATTTCTTCAGCGAGGACAGTTGATCGCGCCATCGTCAAACGGATTGACGACGTTTTTGCGTAAAACATCTTTGAAGTCGTGTTAAACTGCGACTATATGGGCACAACCGGCCGCCAAGGCGTGGCCGAAAATGCATAGCTTAAAGGGAGCGCCGCCGGAGGGGCGGGCGAACCCGGGTCAAAGGAGACCGAAATGGGTGGACAGTTCAGTATCTGGCATATCTTGCTCGTCGTCGCGGTGGGCCTGCTCCTGTTCGGCGGCCGTGGTCAGATTTCCAATCTGATGGGCGACGCCGCCAAGGGCATCAAGGCGTTCAAGGACGGCCTCAAGGACGAGGAAGAGGACAAGAAAGCCAAGAAGGCCGAGGAAGAGCCGAAGGCCTAAAGCTTTCGCCGTTGCTTTAAGGTTTTTACCTTAAGGATTGAATTTTTAAGAGAAAGCTGACCTGCCATGCTGCCCGGCATCGGAACCGGTGAGTATATCGTCATTGCCATCGTTGCGTTGGTCGTCGTCGGCCCCAAGGATTTGCCCAAGTTGCTGCGCCAGCTCGGCCGCTTCGTCGGCAAGATGCGCTCGATGGCCGACGATTTCCGGGCGTCGTTCGACGAAATGGCGCGCCAGAGCGAGCTCGACGAGCTGCGCAAGGAGGTCGAGGCGCTGCGCACGCAACGCTCGATCCCCATCCTCGACGACGTCAAGAACGAGGTCAACGCCATCAGCAGCGACATCGAGGATCGTTTCCGCGGTACGCCCGCGCCGACATTCCATGCGGAAGTCGATGATCGCGGCGTGTTGCTGGAAGAGCCTGAAGAGGCGCCGGCGCCGGCCAAGAAGCCGCGTGTCCGCAAGACGGTTAAGGCGAAATCAACCATTGATGTCGTTGCTCTGGCGGACACTGGCGAAGTCACCGCCGCGCCAGTGAAACTCAAGCCAGTCAAGGCCCCCAAGCCGAAACCCGCCAAGGTCGCCGCGAAACCGGCCGCCAAGGCGGATAAGACCGCCCAGCCCAAGCGGAAGGTGTCATGAGCGACCTGAGCCCGCTCGAGGACAAGAGCAAGCGCAACCTGATCAGCCCTGGCGATGCCGACGAGGCGGAAATCGAAGCGTCGCGCGCGCCTTTGATGGAGCACCTGCTGGAGCTGCGGACGCGGCTGATCTGGATGGTCATCGCCTTCGCCGTCGCCTTCGGCATCTGCTTCTACGTGGCCGGCGATATCTATATCTTCCTGCTGCATCCGCTCGACATGGCCGGGCGCATCTTCGAGGAACAACGCGCCGCCGGGCACAAGGCCGGGCCGTTCGACCTGGTGGAGGTGCTATTCGGCCTCAAGGCGGCGCCCGCCATTGTCGCCGGCATGGCCAAGGGCCCGTCGCTGATCTACACCAGTCCGCTCGAATTCTTCTTCACCAAGATGAAGGTGGCGATGTTCGGCGCGGTGATCCTGAGCTTCCCGATCATCGCCTGGCAGCTTTATCGCTTCGTGGCGCCGGGCCTGTATCGCCGCGAACGCAACGCCTTCCTGCCGTTCCTGTTCGCGGCGCCGCTGCTGTTCGTGCTCGGGGCGGCGCTGGTCTATTTCATGATCCTGCCGATGGTGCTGTGGTTCGCCCTGAGCCAGCAGATCATGACGCCGGGCGTCAGCGTCACGGCCATGTTCAAGGTGTCGGACTATCTGCAGTTGGTGACAACCCTGATGCTGGCCTTCGGCATGTGTTTCCAGCTGCCGATCGTCATCACGCTGCTTGGCCTGGCCGGTATCGTGACGTCGAAAATGCTCAGCACCTTCCGGCGCTACGCCATCCTGGGCATCGTTATCGTCGCCGCCGTGGTGACACCGCCGGACCCGATCTCGCAGCTGATGCTGTCGATCCCGATCGTGCTGCTGTACGAAATCTCGATCTGGTGCGTGAAGGTGGTCGAATTCCGCAAGCCCAAGGCTACGGCGTAACCGTCAAAATCCTTTGACGTGACGAAGTCCGCCCCGTAAACGGGCGGGATGGATTTGCGACTCTCTTCGCCCCCCCGTTTACGGGTCGAGCGCCAGCGAAAGTATAGCTTTCGCCAGCGAGCGGGACCGCAAGTCACGCACGCCGAAATTAACAGCGACAACCACGGACCAATCCCATGCACGATATCAAGGCTTTACGCGACAATCCTGAGATATTTGTGCAGGCCTGGTCGTCGCGCGGCCGTGAAGGCGTTCAGGATTTAGTGAACGGTTTGTTGAATCTTGACACTGACTTGAGGTCCGCACAGACCTCATTCCAAGTGGCGCAAAGCCGTCGTAATGAAATTTCGAAACAAATCGGTCAAGCCAAGGCGCAAAAAGACGATGCCAAGGCAACTGCTCTTATGACTGAGGTGGAAAACCTCAAACTTGAAATAGAGGCGGAGGATGGCCTGCAACGACGCCTTGGCGATAAGCTGAGAGTCGAACTATCGGAATTACCTAACCTGCCGTTTGAGGACGTGCCTCTTGGCGCCGACGAGCACGACAATGTCGAACAGCGCAAATGGGGCGATCCGACAAAGCTTGCTTTCGCGCCTAAGGATCACGCTGACCTCGGCGAAGCGCTGCGCATGATGGACTTCGAAGCGGCGGCGAAGATTTCCGGCGCCCGTTTCGTGGTGTTGAAAGGGCAACTGGCGCGGCTGGAACGCGCCATCGGCCAGTTTATGCTCGATGTTCAGACGCAGGAGCATGGCTATTTGGAGGTCAATCCGCCGGTTCTGGTTCGCGACCACGCGCTTTATGGAACGGGCCAACTGCCGAAATTTGAAGAAGACCTCTTTTTTTCAAGCTCATTCTATGCAGCCGCAGATGACATGAGCGCAGTTACAGTTGTTCCACCAATTTATATAAAATCGCCTGAAAAGGCGCGTTATTTTCAAGAAAATGGCGTGGAAAAGGTTGAAATTACAGCGACTTCGGGAGCAGAGCTGCAAGTCAAACCTTTGCATTACCTTATCCCAACCGCCGAAGTCTCTCTGACCAATCTGGTGCGCGAAGCCATCACGGCCGAGGAAGAACTTCCCCTCCGCCTGACCGCTCTGACCAACTGTTTCCGCGCCGAGGCCGGGTCGGCCGGGCGCGACACCAAGGGCATGATCCGCCAGCACCAGTTCCAGAAGGTCGAACTGGTGTCGATCACCACGCCGGAGCAGTCGCTCGATGAGCACGAGCGCATGACCAATTGCGCCGAAGCCATTCTAAAGAAACTGGAATTGCCGTTCCGGACGATGTTGCTGTGCACCGGCGACATGGGCTTCGGGGCGCGCAAGACCTACGATCTCGAGGTGTGGCTGCCGTCGCAAAACACCTATCGCGAAATCTCGTCGTGCTCGAACTGCGGCGACTTCCAGGCGCGGCGCATGGAAGCGCGTTGCCGCAAGGCGGGCGAGAAGGGCACGCGCTTCGTGCATACCCTGAACGGCTCGGGCCTGGCGGTCGGCCGGACCCTGGTGGCGATCCTGGAAAACTACCAGGATGAGGCCGGTAAGATCGCCGTGCCGGCAGTGCTGCAACCCTATATGGGCGGCCTGAAGCAGATCGGCTGAGGCAGTGGAAACGCTCGCCACCGCGCTCTACTGGCTCGATTACGCGGCGGTGGCCGTGTTCGGCGCCACGGGTGCGCTGGCGGCGGCGCGGCGCAAGCACGACATCGTCACCTTCGGCTTTTTCGCGGTGATTACCGGCGTTGGCGGCGGCACCTTGCGCGACCTGTTGATCGGCGCGCCGGTGTTCTGGGTGCAGCGGCCGGGCTATGTCATGGTCTGCCTGGCGGCCGCGGTCATCGTCTGGGCGATGGGCCAGCGCGGCTGGCGGTTCAGGGCGTTGCTGTGGCTGGATGCGGTCGGCCTGGCGGCCTATGCCGTCGTAGGCACGGCCAAGGCGTTGAATCTTGGCGTCCATCCGTTCACCTCAATGTTGATGGGTGTGCTGACGACCGTGTTCGGCGGCATCCTGCGCGATGTGCTGGCGGGCGAGCCGAACCTGTTGCTGCGGCGGGAAATCTACGTCACGGCGGCCTTACTCGGCGCCGGATTGTTCGCCGGGCTGCATGTGCTGGGCGTGCCGTTCTGGCCGGCCGGACTGGTTGCCTTCGCCGCCGCTTTCGGCCTCAGGGCCTGCGCGATCCTGTTCCATCTGCGCCTGCCGGAATTTCCGGGCGAAAGTGATTAATTTTCCCGTGAAAAACCGGCCGGCGCGGTTGCCTCGGGCGGGCGAATAGTCCTAAAACCCATATTCGCCTGTCGAGAGTTTCCATGCGCATTCTCCTTACCAATGACGACGGTGTCGAGGCCTATGGCCTGGCCGTGCTGACCGATATCGCCCGTGCCTTGAGCGACGATGTGTGGATTTGCGCGCCGGTCGTCGAACAGTCGGGCAAGGGGCGGGGCGTGACCCTGCA
>CAYULN010000151.1:0-6591 GCA_964445605.1 uncultured Caulobacteraceae bacterium
TCGGTGACGATGACGCGGCGCGACACCTGATGCCAGACCACCTTGGGGGCGCGCATATAGGGTTCGGCATTGATGATCTGGCCGATCTCGTCGCAGGCCGAGGCTTCGAGGCGCAGGTCGAGTTCGAGGCGCAGGGAATGGGCGACCGTCTCGACAAAGGCTTCGGGTTCCAGGCGGCGCGAAATCGGCACGAAACCGTGGACCAGGCGCGCACCGAGCATCAGCATGTCGATATCGGCGGCGATGATCTCCTCGATGTGCGGGCGGAGGATTTTTACCGCCACCTGACGGCCGTCGAGCAGGGTGGCGCGGTGGGCCTGGGCGATTGAGGCGGCGCCGAGCACTTCGCCGAATTCCGAGAAGATGGCGTCGACCGGCTTGCCGAGGGATTCCACAATGGTGGCTTCGGCTATCGCCTTCGAGAAGGGCGGCAGCTTATCTTTAAGGTGGCTCAGGTCGGTGGTGAATTGTTTGCCGAAGATGTCGCCGCGCGTCGACAGCACCTGGCCGAGTTTGATGAAGGCCGGGCCCAGGTCGTGGAAGGCCTTGGCGTAGCGTTCACCGGGGCGCAGGTTTTCCTTCTTGGCGAACAACGCACGCAGGATAGCGGCGAAGACCCGCGCCACCGGCGGCAAAAGGGGTGAGGCTTCCGCAGGGATGAGGGCGTCGTGGCGCAACAGGACAAGCCCGGTGCGGAGCAAGCGCGGCCATGAGCTGAGGCGGGCCATAGGGGGTTACGCCCAGCCCTCGTGCAGCGCGCAGATGCCGCCGGAATAGTTGGTGTAGCTGGTGCGCGTGAATCCGGCCGTGGCCATCATGCCTTTCAGCGTTTCCTGGTCGGGGAAGCGTTGGATGCTTTCGACCAGGTACTGGTAGGAGTCGCGGTCGTGGGCGACCAGTTCGCCGATCCACGGGATGACCTTGAACGAATAGGTTTCGTAGATCTTAGCCAAGGCCGAAGAGGCCGGGTGCGAGAATTCGAGGCAGAAGAAGCGGCCACCGGGTTTCAGGACGCGCTTGGCTTCGACCAAGGCGTCCTGGACCTGCATGACGTTGCGCAGGCCGAACGAGATGATGTAGGCGTCGGCGCTGTCGTCTTCGAGGGCCAGGTTCATGGCGTCGCCGACCGACCAGGAGATTTCGTGCTCGTCCTGGTTCAGCTTTTCCGACTTCTCGCGGCCGGCCATGATCATGGCTTCGTTGTAGTCGATGACGCGGATGTCGGCGTCCTTGACCGTATAGCCGCGGGCCTGGCGGCGGGCCTTGGCGGCGCGGGCCATCTTGGCGAGGCGGCGGGCGATGTCGCCGGTGCCGCCAGCGACGTCGAGGATGATTTCGCCGGGTTGCGGGTTGAGCCGGGCGCAGGCGGCGTCTTTCCAGACGTGGTGGACGCCGCCCGACATCAGGTCGTTCATCAGGTCGTATTTGGAGGCGACGCGGGCGAAGACGCCGTGCACCAGCGAGACCTTTTCGCGGGCATCGACGTCCTTGAAACCAAACGGGGAGGTGGGGCTGTCGGACATGGCAATCCTTTTAAAGGCAAAAGGTTGCGATTAAAATAAGTTTCGCCTGCCTGAGTTAATCGGCCGCACAGTTGTAGGTCTTTTCCTCTCCTCCCCACAAGTGGGGAGGTGTCATCGAGCCTTGGCGAAGATGACGGAGGGGTCACTTGCGACGGTAAGTGACCCCTCCGGCGCTTCGCGCCACCTCCCCATGAAGAATGGGGAGGAGAATGTGTTTTGACCTGGTGCGTTCATACGCTGTCGGCGTTGGGTCTGCACTCCCGGCGCCGAACTTCCGGGTCCTAGGGCCTACGGCCCCTAGATCTTCCCTTCCGCCTTATCCGCTGCTCTGCGGAACGGTCCCTTGTAGTCCGGGACATTCTTCCTTCGCCTGTCCGGCCCGACATAGTTGGCCGATTTCACGAAGCCCCGGTCGTTGTTGATCACGCTTTTCATGCGATCGATCAGGGCCCGCGCCGTCAACGGCTTGGCGATGAACTCGTTGACCCCGGCGTCGCGCGCCTCGACGACGTGGCCGCGGTCGGTGTGACCGGTCATCATGATGATCGGCACGTAGGGGTGGGGGCTGTCCGAGCCTCGGCGCAGCAGCTTGGTGGTTTCCAGGCCGTCGAGCTGCTCCATCATCAGGTCGAGGATAATGACGTCGGGGCGCCAGTCCCGGACGATTTCCAGGGCTTCGATGCCATCGGAGGCTTCGCGGATCATGGTGATGCCCATGGAACGCAGCATGGTGCAGACGATGACCCGCATGTAGTGGTTGTCATCGACCACCAGAACCATAACGCGGGCGAACTTACTCACGGAATCAGAGTCTCCGGGCGACCTAAAGCAATGCAGCTTAAGGGTTTGCTGTGTTGTACCCCTAAGTTGCGAACGAATCTCTAATCTTATTCGGACATTTCGTAAAACAAAGATTGATCCTTGCCGTAAACCTGAACTGATTCTATGGTTAACCCCCAAGGACGGGGGGCAAGGCGCGCCTCCGCTCCGGGGGAATTTCAGACATGATCGACTGGCACAACAGGACCCTGATCGCGGGCGCGGCGGCGGTGCTGATTTCGGGTTTCTGCGTGGGTTTCCTGACGGCCAAGGCGACGAACGGGTCGCATGGCGGCGGGGCGGTGGAGGCATCGGATGCCGGGCTGTTGAACGGACCGGCGACCGGCCTGTTCGGCAAGCCGCGCGACAAGGACGCGCGCCGGGCCAGCGACGTCAAGCCGGCCGGATTCGCTGTCTGGAAGACCAAGCTCGACACGTCGGGCGATACGCCCAAGGCCTGCGTCCAGTTCTCCAAGGACCTCGATCCGTCCAAGCCGTATGGCGATTATGTAGTGGTGGCGCCCGCCCTGTCGTCGGCGCCGGCCGTGGCGGTGAAGGGTGATCAATTGTGCGTGTCCGGCTTCGGCTTCACCGACCGGCGCATCACGCTGCTGAAGGGCCTGCCGAGCAAGGGCTCGGAGACTCTGGCCGCCAACAAGGACCTGGATTTCAGCTTCGGCGAGAAGCCGCCCTATGTCGGCTTCGCCGGCAACGGCACCGTGCTGCCGCGTGAGGAAGCCGACGGCGTGGCCATCGAGACGATCAACGTCTCGGCCCTGGCGGTCGAGGTGTGGCACGTGTCGGACCGCAACCTGGTGCGCAAGGACGTGTCGGCGCCGGACCCGATCGCGCAGGACGACTATGACTATTCCTACGGCGAGGATTCCCCCGACGATATCGGCGTCAAGATCTGGACCGGCAAGCTTGGCGTCAAGGCGGGTGGTGGCAGTCAAGGAGGGGGCGACCGGGTGACCACGGTCTTCCCGCTGGGCGCGGTGCTGAAGACGCTGAAGGCGGGCGCCTATGTCATCAAGGTCAAGGACGCTTCGGGCGGCCGCGACAAGAAGACGGACGACCAGCCGGCGCAGGCGCGCCGCTGGGTGATCTATACCGACATGGCGCTGACCACCTACAAGGGCCAGAACGGGCTCGACGTGGTGGTGCGGTCGCTGAAGAGCGCCCGGCCGATGAGCGGGGTCAAGGTCGATCTGGTGGCGACCAACGGCGACACGCTGGGCGAGGCCAAGTCGGGCGTCGACGGCCACGTCACCTTCTCGGGCAAGCTGTTGAAGGGCACGGACGCGCTGTCGGCCAAGATGGTCATGGCCTACGGGCCGAACGACGACTACACGGCGGTCGATATCCAGCGCTCGCCGATGGATCTGACGCAACATGGCGTCGGCGGCCGCCAGGATGAGAATGTCACCGGCGGGCGGGAGATCGCCAACGGGGTGGACGGCTATCTGTACACCGATCGCGGCATCTACCGGCCGGGCGAAGTGGTGCACCTGGTCGCCATGGTGCGGGATGCCGACGGCAAGGCGATCAAGGACCGCAAGGGCGCCCTGGTCATCACCCGGCCGTCGGGCGTCGAGGCGGCGCGCTTCGTGTTCGACAAGACGCCGCAAGGCTATGCCGGCGCCAACATCACCCTGCCGAAAACCGCGCCGCGCGGCCAGTGGTCGGCCAAGGTGGTGTTCGACGGTATCGACGGCTCGGCGGGCGATACCTCGTTCGCGGTCGAGGACTTCGCGCCGCAAAGGCTTGGCGTCGATATCAAGGCCGACGCCGACAAGCCGCTGATGTCGATGACGGAATCCCGTCCGGTGCATGTGTCGGCGCACTATCTCTATGGCGCGGTTGGCTCGGACCTGCAGGTGACCGGCGACGCGCGTATCCGCCAGGACAACAACCCATTCCCGGCCTTCAAGGACTATACGTTCGGCGACTCCGAGCATCCCTATGAGGAAAAATATGTCGATCTGCCGGGCGCCACGACCGACGCCCAGGGCAATGCCCTGGTGCCGTTCGACGCGACGCAGGCCGGCGACACGACCCAGCCCCTGACCGTGCTGCTGACCGCCTCGGTGTTCGAGCCGGGCGGACGGCCAGTCAAGGAAAGCCAGACCCTGCGCATCAAGGGAGCGCCGCTCTATCTCGGTATCAAGACCGAGACCAAGGACAGCAATTCGTGGAAGGACACGCCGCAGGTCCTGTATTCGATCATCGGCGTGACCCCGCAGGGCCAGAAGGTGGCGGTCAAGGGCGCGACGGTAAAGCTGTTCGCCGAGAAGTGGACCTATGACTGGTACATCCAGGACGGCAAGTGGAACTGGCATTCGACGCACCAGGACGTGCTGGTGTCGAAGGACACGGTCGATCTGAACCCCAATACCGGCTTCAACAAGCAGCGCGGCCTCGACTGGGGCGATTACCGCCTCGAGGTCGAGGTGCCGGGCAAGGCGAAGTCGGTGTACCGTTTCGCCTCGGGCTGGGGCTCGAGCCAGGAAGGCGGCGAGACGCCGGACTTCGTTCGCTTGACCACCGGGTCGGCGCACTATAACCAGGGCGACACGGTCGACCTGACGCTTAAGGCGCCGTACAAGGGCGAGGCGCAGATCGCGGTCGCCACCGACCACGTCATCGACCTGAAGACGGTGAGCATCGGCGACGGTGGCACGACGGTGCGGCTCAAGACCAATGCGGCCTGGGGCGGTGGCGCCTATGTGATGGTCAGCGTCATCCAGCCGCGCGACCCGGTCAATTCGTCGAAGCCGCGCCGGGCCATCGGCTTGGTCTACGTGCCGCTCGACCCGAAGTCGCGCAAGCTTGAGATCGCCTTGCCCGTGAGCGATGCGCCGCAGCAGTCCAAGGTCGACAAGAACGGCAAGAACTACATCGACGTGCCGGTGCAGATCAAAGGCCTGAAGTTCGGCGATACCGCCAAGGTGTCGCTGGCGGTGGTCGACCAGGGCATCCTCAACCTGACCAAGTTCTCGTCGCCCAATCCGGTCGACTGGTATTTCGGCAAACGCGCCCTGGGCGTCGACTATAACGACGACTACGGCCGCCTGCTCGATCCCAACCTGGGGGCGCCGGCGCCGGTGTTCGGCGGCGACCAGCTCGGCGGCGAAGGCTTGACGGCGACGCCGATCCGGACCGTGGCCCTATGGTCGGGCGTGGTGCAGACCGGCATGGACGGCAAGGCCACCGTGCACATGCCGATCGCCAAGTTCAACGGCGAGCTGCGCATCATGGCCGTGGCCTGGACCGATGACGCGGTCGGCGGCGCGCAACAGAAGCTGGTGGTGCGTGAGCCGGTGGTGGCCGACCTGGCCCTGCCGAGATTCCTGAGCCCCGGCGACAAGGCGTTCGCCACGCTGGAGCTCGACAATGTCGACGGCAAGCCGGGCATCTACCAGGTCATCGTCAAGGGCCTGCAAGGGCTGATCCTGGCCTTCGAGAAGGCGTTCAACCTGAACCACGGCCAGCGCGTCATCCAGAGCGTGCCGATGGCGGCGCCGAACGTGACCGGTATCTCGACCGTGCACATCGGGCTGAACGGCCAGGGCTACAACTTCAATGACGACTTCCAGATCCAGACGCGCAACGGCTGGGGTCCGGAGACGCGGGTGTCGGTCGACAGCCAGCCGGTCAACGCGGTGTTCACGCCGCAGCAAAGCCTGGTCAGCGGCCTGCAACCGGGGTCGATCTCGGTCGAGGTGTCATACTCGCCGTTCCGCAATATCGACCCGGGCCCGATCGCCGCGGCGCTCAACAAATATCCGTACGGCTGCACCGAACAGGTGACGTCGGCGGCGATGCCGTGGCTGTTCGTCGATGAATCGATGGTCGGCAAGACCAAGGCGGAACCGGCCTCCAAGGCCTTGTCGGTGGCCGTGCAGAAGCTGCTTGACCGGCAGTCGGAAGACGGCGCCATCGGCCTGTGGCGGGTCGGCGACGGGGAGGCGGACGGCTATCTCGGCGCCTATGCCACCGACTTCCTGGTGGAAGCGCGGGCCCACGGCGCCTATGTGCCGCAGGAAGCCATCGACCGGGCGCTCAACGCCATGCGCGATATCGCCAAGCCGGACGGCTTCACCTCGGTCAATTACCGCCTGAGCTATCCCGGTTACTGGGTGTGGTACGGCATCTCGTCCGAACAGCTGACCAAGCAGCTGCGGTCGCGGTCGTCGGCCTATGCGCTGTACGTGCTGGCCAAGGCGCATTCGGGTGACCTGGCCCGGCT
>CAYULN010000152.1:0-4144 GCA_964445605.1 uncultured Caulobacteraceae bacterium
CTTGCGCGTGAAGGCCAGCGGCGCGGAGTCGTTGGCCAAAGTCACACGCTTGACCTGCCCGCGTCCGACCGGATTGGCGGCGCCGAGCAGCGGCAGCCGCACCACGCCGTCGGCCGGCCAGCCGAGCACCAGGGCGTTGAGGTTGCCGCCCTTGGTCGTATAACGGATGTCGTTGGCGCCATAGGGCGAGGTGTTACCCCCTTCCGAAAAGGCGCCGGTCGACCCGCGGGTCGGGCCTTCGCCCCACAGGCGCCACGGCCGCGAATCGTAGATCGCCGCGCCGTGCCGGCCCAGCCACTGGCCGATGCGTTCGACGATCTTTTCCTCTTTGTCGTCGATGGTGCCGTCGGCGCGTATGGGCACGCTTAGCATCAGGTTGCCGTTTTTTGACACGACGTCGCACAGGGTATGGATGACCTTGGCCGGGGTCTTGTAGCGGTCCTCGCGGTAATATTGCTCGCCGTAGAACCAGTTGCCGAGGCAGGTTTCGGTCTGCCACGGATAGCGTTCGATGTCGCTGCGGCCGCCGCGTTCGACCACGTCGACCAGGCCCATGCGCCGTTGCGGCGCGGTCTCCTTGGCGGTCAGGACCACGTCCAGCTTGCCGCCATGCCATTGCAGGCTGCGGTTATAGAAATAGGCCGCCATGTCGAGCCCCGCCTGTTGCAGCGGCAGGTCGTGATTGTCGAAATAGAGCATGTCGGGCTGGTACTTATCGACCAGGTTCTTGCAGCGCAGCAGCCACTTTTCGACGAAATGGCCCGACGCCGGCACGCCTTCGTTCCATTGGCCGTCGGTCATGGCGTGCCAGGCATTGGCCTCGGCGATGGAAGGGATGCCGTCGGGCATGGGCATGCTCGAACCGGTATACAGGTCCTGCGGGTCGAGGCCTTCCCACCATTTGCCCTTGCCGTCGGCCTTGGTTAGCTTGGCGGCGTCGTAGCGCTGGCCCTGGCGCGGGCCTTCGGGATCGTAGTCGTAGGCGACCTGGTTCCAGTGCCAGGCGTGGCCGGAATGGTTGGAGACGGCGAACTTCAGGCCGCGTTGGCGCGCCAGTTTCGCCCAGGTGCCGATGATGTCCTTCTTCGGGCCGACGCGCGTGGCGTTCCAGGCGTGGTGCGCCGAATCGAAGGTGTCGAGATTGTCGTGGTGGTTGGCCAGGGCCATGAAATAGCGGGCGCCGGCGCGCTTGTAGAGATCGAGTAGCCGGGCCGGATCCCATTTTTCCGCCTTCCACAGGTTCTGGATTTCCATGAAGCCGGTGTCCGACGGGTGGCCGTAGGTTTTCAGATGGTGGGCGTAGGTGGGGGTGCCCTGAAGATACATCTGACGGCCATACCAGTCGTCGCCGATGCCCGGCACGCTGGGGGCGCCCCAATGGGCCCAGATGCCGAACTTGGCATCACGGAACCAGTCCGGCGCGCTGTATCCGGCGGTCAATGAAGCCCAATCGGCGGTGAAGGCGCGCGGCGCGGGGACCTTCACCGGACGGAGCGAGGAGGTGGGCTTCGGTCTTGGTGCCGGATGCGGCGCTTTGGCGGCGGCCATGCCGGGTAACAGGCTTGCCCCAAGGGCAGCACCAATCGCGCCGCGTCGGGTCGTGTCCATCTTGTCTCCTCCTGTCGGTGCGGCCGGTGATCCCGGACTCTGTTCGCCAGTAGAAGGGCTTTTGCGGATAAATCAAGCGCCGAATGACAGCGCTTACAAGCTTCTGAAGTAAGGATCATTGCTGCCGTCGCCACCCGGCTTGCTGAACAGGTGGACTTGCATCAGACGGCGCGGCGCGAAGCCCAGGCTTTCATACAGGGCGATGGCTGGACGGTTGTCCGGCAGGACGTTGAGAAACGGCACGCGGCCGTCAGCCAGGACGCGCTTCATCATGATCGAGGTCAGGCGGCGGGCATGGCCCTTGCCTTGGTGATCCGGGTGGACGCAGATGGCGCTGACTTCGGTGAAACGGTCGGGTTTCATGCGTTCGCCGGCCATGGCGACAATCTCCCGGCCGTGGCGGACGCCGACATAGCTGCCCATTTCGATGGTGCGCAGGCCGAACGGGCCGGGTTTGGTCAGCACCGCCAGAGCCTGCATGGCCGGGGCGTCGGCGGCGGTCATGGCTTCGGCGTCGTCGGGGGTGTCGATGGGCCTGGCGTCGAAGGCCACCATTTGCAGGCAGGGAAAGCGGACGACCAGTTCCAGGCCGTCCGGCGCGTCGTGTTCATCGGTCGCCCAGATGACTGCGTTGTCGCCCGGCGTCATGGCTTCGGCGAGGGCGGGCAGGCCGGCGTCTTCGGCGATGGCGGAAAAGGGCGACACGTCGGCCGGGTAGCGTTTGACCGCGCCTTCGCCCTGGGCCAGGTGCGCATGGCGGCCGTTCAAAGCCGCCCATGCCGGGTTGTCGAGTTCGCGGATATCCATCGTCCTTGCTGACCTTTTCTTGCCTTCGAGCGGCATATAGGCATGATCGGCCGACCGGCAAGCGGGAGATGAATCATGGCTGTGTACAAAGGTGGATGCCAATGCGGCGCGGTGCGGTTCAAGGTCGAGGGGCCGCTCGGCAAGGCGTCGGTGTGCCACTGCCGCATGTGCCAGAAGGCGTTCGGCAATGTCTTAGCGCCGCTGGTGTCGATGCGGGAAGGTTCGCTGACCTGGACCAAGGCCGAACCGGCGCGGTTCCAGAGCTCCAACCTGGTCAAACGCGGCTTCTGTCCGACCTGCGGCACGCCCCTGACCTATGAAGCGCCGGACGGTGTGGCGGTGGCCATCGGCGCGTTCGACCATCCCGGCGTTATCGAGCCGGTGATCCACTATGGCATCGAAGGCAAGGTGCCGTGGTTCGATCATATGGACGAATGGCCGATGCGCGACACGATGGACGACCTCGAAGCCGCACCGTTTCTTGATCAAATCGTCAGCTATCAATATCCCGACGAACCGTGATCCGTGTTATAATTAGTCATGGTTTTCGGCGACGGACCCGATTGGACGGAAACACGGCAGCGCACGGCCTGGCCCTGCGCGGCGGTGTTGTGCGCCCTGGCACTGGTTCAGATCGGCCTGGTCCTTTTCCACGACTGGAATGAATGGGGCTGGATGGCACGGATCGGTTATGCGGTTGTCTTGCCGGTTTTAGCTTGGATAGTGCTGAAACGAGGCGAGGTCCTGACGACGCGCAAGCCTATGCTGGCCTGGAAAATCGCCGCCTGGGCGGTGTGTGCGGTTGCCGGCGTTGTCATGGTCGGCCATGCCGTCGCCGGAGAACGGGTCATGACCCTGGGACTGGCTTTTGTCAGTCCGATGGTCCTGTTCCTGGCCTTTTCGCCCGACCAGGCCGACATGGCGGCGGACAATCCGCAGCTCAGCCAAGCCGCCGATCCGCTGGCCTGACCCCATAAAAATTTCGCCCTTGGCCAAGATTGGGGTTGTTTCCGCCCCCCTAAAGTCTTAGCTGAAAATCGTCCGTATTCTTCCGAAAGCCCTGAAACCGCCATGCCCGCCGAGTTAGAAATCGCCGATCCGCTGCTGACCCACGTCCCCGACACCAAGGTCAGCATTCGCGAGGTCTTCGGCGTCGACGCGGACATGATGGTGCCCGCCTTCAAGACGCGTGACGCGCATGTGCCGGAAATTGACACGGCCTATCGCTTCGATCCACAGACGACCTTGGCCATCTGCGCCGGTTTCGCCTTTGATCGCCGGGTGATGGTGCAGGGCTTCCACGGTACCGGCAAGTCGACGCACATCGAGCAGATCGCCGCCCGGCTGAACTGGCCGATGATCCGCGTCAATCTCGACAGCCATGTGTCGCGGATCGACCTGATCGGCAAGGACGCCATCGTGCTCAAGGACGGCCAGCAGGTCACCGAATTCCGCGAAGGCATCCTGCCGTGGGCTTTGCAAAGGCCGGTGGCCTTGGTGTTCGACGAATACGACGCCGGCCGTCCGGACGTGATGTTCGTCATTCAGCGCGTGCTGGAAGCGCAGGGCCGCCTGACCCTGCTCGACCAGAACAAGGTCATCAAGCCGAACCCGTATTTCCGTTTATTCTCGACGACCAACACGATCGGGCTGGGCGACACGACCGGCCTCTATCACGGCACGCAGCAGATCAACCAGGGCCAGATGGACCGTTGGTCGCTGGTGACCA
>CAYULN010000153.1:0-14894 GCA_964445605.1 uncultured Caulobacteraceae bacterium
CGAATTGCTCGAAGCCGGCCTTCTGCATGAGGACGTCAACACGGTCTGGGGCCATGGCCTGTCGGCCTATGCCACCGAGCCGTTCCTCGACGACAACGAGCTGGTGTGGCGGCCGTGTCCGACCCACAGCCTGGACGAGGCGGTATTGCGTCCGGCGTCGAACCCGTTCTCGCCGGAAGGCGGATTGCGTGAGCTGAACGGCAATCTCGGCCGCTGTATCGCGAAAATTTCGGCTGTAAAACAAGAACATCAGGTCATCGAGGCGCCGTGCGTGGTGTTCGACGACCAGGACGATTTTTTACGCGCCTTCAAAGAAAAGACTCTGCCCGATGGCGATTTTGTTTGCGTCGTGCGCTTTCAGGGGCCTAAAGCTAATGGGATGCCGGAGCTGCATTCGCTGACGCCTTCGCTCTCCAGCATCCTCGATCAGGGCCGCAAGGTCGCGCTTGTTACAGATGGCCGCATGTCCGGCGCATCGGGCAAGGTGGCGGCGGCGGTGCACCTGACGCCCGAGGCCGTCGACGGCGGCCTCATTGCCTATCTCCGCGACGGCGACGTCGTGCGGGTCGACTGTGAAAAAGGGACCATAGGCGTTCTCGGCGACGAGAGCGTCATCACAGCCAGACCGATCGCCCAACGGCCTAAAGAAGCCGACGGCGTAGGAAGGGAACTTTTTGCGCACATGCGGCGGGCGGTGGGACCGGCCGACGCAGGGGGTGCGGTATTTTGGTAGGCTAATGACAGCTCATTTCGAGACGAACCTGGTCACGTCTTCGGGAACCCGCGGCATTCTAGGTCAAGATTGGCGGGGATTAGTTGGGGATATCGGCGGCACCAACGCGCGTTTCGCGGTGGCCGAACGTATCGACGGCAAGACCCGCCTCGTTAATTTCAAGTCCCTGCCATGCTCGGGCTATGCGGACGTGTATGTGTGCCTGGACGATTATTTTGCCCAGACCGGCGAAAACCGGGCCTTCGACTATGCTTGCGTGGCGGTGGCCGGGCCGGTCAAGAACGGCCGGCTCAAGCTGACCAATCTCGACTGGGAGGTGGCCGAGGACCGGCTGGCCCAGACGACCGGCGCGCGCAAGGCCTGGCTGATCAACGACTATGCCGCCCTGGCGTTCAGCCTGCCGCACCTGACCCATGAAGACACGCGCACCATCGGCGGCCTGTCGCAGGGCTTCGGCGAGGTGCGCGCGGTCATGGGGGCGGGGACCGGTTTCGGCGCCTCGGTGCTGGTCGGCGGTCCGTATGGCGCTTACTGCCTGTCGACCGAAAGCGGCCATATCAGCTTCGCGCCGGTCAACGACTACGAGGTCGAGATCCATCGCTTCCTGCGCAAACGGTTCGGCCGGGTGACGGTGGAGATGCTGCTGTCCGGGCCGGGCCTGGTCAACCTCTACCAGGCGATCAAGCAGGTGCGCGGCGAAAAGGCGCTCGACCTGACGCCGCCGCAGATCACGCACCTGGATGGGCCGGATGCCCAGGGCTGCCGCCATACGGTCGAGGCCTTCCTCGACATTCTCGCCTCGACCTGCGGCGATTTGGCCCTGGCGCAGGGGGCGACGGCCGGCATGTTCATCGCCGGCGGAATCCCACCCCGCTTGGTGGCGCATATCGACGACCTGCGCTTCCGGGCACGCATGGAGGCCAAGGCGCCGATGGCACATCTGGTGGCGTCCATCCCGTCGCGCCTGATCCTGCATCCGTCGGCGGCATTGATGGGCGCGGCACACGCATTAAGCGACGAACAGATCATGGCTTGATTTGCCGCTCAAGCGCCGCATGGCTCCTCGCAACGGCTCGGGCGCCCGGTCGGGCTTGCCGAGTTTGTGAAACTCGGAGTTGGCCTGACAATTCGCATCATCGCGAATGGCTTGACAGGACAAGGGTTAGCGGAAAGCCGTTAACTGCGTTGCATTTTGGCGATTGACAAAGCTGTCATCAACGGGGACATTTGACCGGATAATTCCCACTTTCCGGCAGCAGGACCCCTCTTTTGGCGACGCAGATCAAGGCCCCCGAACGGTCCGGCAACGGCACGGCCACCAACGCCGTATCAACCATCAACGACGTGGCGCGGCTGGCCGGCGTGTCGATCAAGACTGTGTCGCGCGTCATGAACAACGAACCGAACGTGCGCGAGGAAACCCGCACAAAGGTCCGTGAAGCCGCCAATCTGCTGCATTACCGGCCGAACCTGCTGGCGCGCTCGCTGGCCGGGTCGCGCAGCTTCCTGCTGGCCCTGTTCTACAACAACCCGTCGCAGGCCTATGTCTATGACATGCATCGCGGCGTGATCAACCGCTGCCGGGAAAGCGGCTACCACCTGCTGGCCGAGCCGCAGGACGCCTCGGGCGGTGACCTGGAACGGTCGATCTCGGGACTGATGGCGACCATTCGTCTGGACGGGGTCATCCTGACGCCGCCCTTGTGCGACATGGCGGTGGTCTTGCAAGCCGTCGAAGCGGCCGGCGTCCCTTACGTGCGCGTGGCGCCGTTCCTCTATCCCGGCCGGACGGCCAGCGTGCGCATGGATGAGACGCGCGCCGCCTATGAGATGACGCAGTACCTGCTCGGGCTTGGGCACCGCGACATCGGCTTCGTCATGGGCCACCCGGAACACGGCGGCGCCCACCTGCGCTACGAAGGTTTCGTGCGGGCGATGCGCGAGGCCGGCATCGAGCCGCGCGTCGAATGGATCAAGCAGGGCTATTTCAGCTTCGACTCGGGCGTCGAAGCCGGCAAAGCCTATTTCGCGCGTGGGGCGCCCCGGCCAACGGCGGTGTTTTCCTCCAACGACGAAATGGCCTTCGGCATCATGAGCGTGGCCCAGCAGCTGGGTGTCAAGATTCCGGACGATATCTCGATCGTCGGTTTCGACGACACGCCCGGCACCATGCTGATCTGGCCGCACCTGACGACCATCCGCCAGCCGGTCTCCGAACTGGCCTATGCGGCGGCGGATATCCTGCTGTCGCGCAACGCGACCGAGGAAGAAGGCGGCAATTTCAACGCCATCAGCCGGATGCTGCCGTTTCAGCTGATCGAACGCGATTCCGCGCGGAAGCTTTAAATCCCTTAAGCAAAAAAAGCAAAAATTCCTCGACGGGCCTCCCCTAGAAGGCATTTTTTCAATATGGACTCGCCTCAAAATACGCTGAGCGCCAGCGAAGGACTTTGAGGCGAAGTGAAAAAAAACCCGATGGGGTCCGGGTGGATCCATCGGGTTAAAGGCCGTGCCGTTTCAAATAATGCCACATTTGAAAGGGCGGATTAAAACCGGCCGGGCGGGGCTGTGAAAAAGGGAAACGACCCAGCCCAAACGGTTTTAAACAGAGGACCCGGAACAACTCACCACGCTTCGCGAATCGCCCGGGGAACAGGGATAACAATCTTTTACGCATATTTGACAACGCTGTCAAACAAATAGTGAAAACATTTTTAATTTTTGTCTAAAACCCCTGATTTTCCCTTTAAAACGTGGGATTTGGCCGTAATCGACCGCTTGACGAAATCTGATAGCGCTGTCATTAATCGACCAATTATTAACGCCGGCGTCGAAAAAAGAACGCGGCGAGAAACGACAGGAAGGTCACGTGGGAACATGTCAATGAAAGCTTTGTCGCGCCGATTTACGGGCATTTCGTGGACGACCGCCGTATGTGCCGCCGCCCTGATGTCCCTGAGCCTGGGCATGGCCGGCGACGCATCGGCCAAGACCGCCCCGAAGAAGAAAGCCAAGGCGCCGGCCGCCGCGCCGGCAAAGCCGATTGCCGTCGATCCGGCCTGGCCCGCCCTGCCGCCCGCCGGCCTGGTCGACGCCAAGACCGAGGCGCGCATCACCGAGATCATGAGTCATATGACGCTCGAGGAAAAGGTCGGCCAGACCATCCAGGCCGACATCACCACCATCAAGCCGGACGACCTGAAGACCTATCCGCTGGGGTCGATCCTGGCCGGCGGCAATTCGTCGCCGGGCGGCAACGAGCGGGCGTCGCCGGACGCGTGGCTGCAACTGGCCGACGACTTCTGGCGGGCGTCGCTGGCGCGGCCCAGCAAGGCCAAGGTGCCGCTGCTGTTCGGGATAGACGCGGTGCACGGCCATTCCAACCTGGTCGGTGCGGTCATCTTCCCGCACAATGTCGGCCTGGGCGCCATGCACGATCCGTCACTGATCAAGAAGATCGGTGAGGTGACGGCCGATGAGATGAGCCTGGCCGGCGTCGACTGGACGTTCGCGCCGACCGTGGCGGTCTCCCGCGACAAGCGCTGGGGCCGGTCCTATGAAAGCTACTCGGAAAATCCGGCCGACGTCGCCGCCTATTCGGGCGAGATGGTCAAGGGCCTGCAGGGCGACGACGGCGGCCGCAATGGCGTCAAGCCGGGCCATATCATGTCGACCGCCAAGCACTTCCTCGGCGACGGCGGCACCCTGAACGGCCAGGACCAGGGCGACACCCAGGTCAGTGAAGCCGACCTGGCCAATATTCATGGCGCCGGCTATCCGCCGGCCATCCAGGCGGGCGTGTTGTCGGTGATGATCTCGTTCTCGTCGTGGAACGGCGAGAAGATGACCGGCAACAAGCGGCTGATCACCGGCGCGCTCAAGGAACGCATGCATTTCGACGGCTTCGCGGTCACCGACTGGAACGCCCAGGGGCAGGTAACCGGCTGTTCCAAGGAAGACTGTCCGATCGCCATGAATGCCGGCGTCGACATGTTCATGGCGCCGGACAGCTGGAAGGGCCTGTACGCCAACACCTTGGCCGAGGTGAAGTCGGGCAAGATCCCAATGGCGCGTCTCGACGATGCCGTGCGCCGCATCCTGCGCGCCAAGATCAAGGGCGGGCTGTTCGAACTGGGCGCGCCGAAGGACCGGGCGCTGGCCGGGCATTGGGAGAACCTGGGTTCGGCCGATCACCGCGCCGTCGCCCGCCAGGCAGTGCGTGAATCGCTGGTGCTGATCAAGAACCAGTCGCATATCCTGCCGTTGAAGGCGTCGGCGAAGGTGCTGGTGGCCGGTGACGGCGCCGACAATATCGGCAAGCAGTCGGGCGGCTGGACGATCACCTGGCAGGGCACCGGCAATGCCAACAGCGACTTCCCGCATGGCCAGTCGATCTTCGGCGGTCTGAAGGAAGCCGTCGAGGCGTCGGGCGGCACGGCCACCCTGTCGGCCGACGGCAGCTTCACGGCCAAGCCCGACGTGGCCATCGTGGTCATCGGCGAGGACCCCTATGCCGAATTCCAGGGCGACCGGCCGAACCTCGACTACAAGACCGGTGACCGCTCGGACCTGGAGCTGATCAAGAAGCTGAAGGCGCAAGGCATTCCGGTGGTGACGGTGTTCCTGTCGGGCCGGCCGTTGTGGACCAATCCGTATATCAACGCCTCGGACGCGTTCGTCGAAGCCTGGCTGCCCGGCACCGAAGGCGGCGGGATCGCCGACGTTCTGATCGGCGACGCCACGGGCAAGGCGCGCAATGATTTTCACGGCAAGCTGACCTTCTCGTGGCCGAAGAAGGCCAACCAGGGACCGCTCAATTACGGCGCCACGCCGTATGATCCGCAGTTCGCCTATGGCTACGGCCTGACCTATGCCGATAACGGCGACTTGGCCACATTGTCGGAAGACTCGGGTATCAGCAGCGACGCCGTAAGCAATGTCGACACCTATTTCGCCGCCGGCAGCATCAAGGCGCCGTGGAAGCTGAGCCTGATCGACGCCAAGGGCGCCACCAATGGTGACCATGGCAAGATCATGAGCCCGGGCGGCGTGGTGACGCAGACGACGGTCGACGCCGGCGCCCAGGAAGCCGGCCGGTCGCTGGTGTTCAACGGCAAGGGCCGGGGCGAGGCGGCGATCTCCGCCGAACCGGTCGACCTGAGCCGCCAGACCACCGGCAAGATGGCGGTGGCGGTGACCTATCGCCTCGATGCGGCGGTGCAGGGGCCGGTCACGCTAAGCATGGGCCATGACCTCAATGTCGAACGCAGCATCGATATCTCCCAGGAGCTCAAGGCGCCGGTGGGCACCTGGGCGACGATCAAGGTTTCGCTCGATTGCTTCGCCGACAAGGGCCTGAACATGCACGTCGTCGGCGTGCCGTTCTCCCTGAGCAGCGACAAGCCGCTGTCGATAAGCTATTCCGGCATCAAGCTGGCGTCCGATGAAGGCGACGCCATCTGTCCGGGGCGGAAGTAGGGGGCTCCGCCCGCGCCGGAACGGGGCCTCGGCGCCGTTCAAGGTGTGGGATCATCGGAGGGACAAACCATGCGGACCGGATTTTGTGTGACAGCTTTGGCGGCGCTGGCCTTGCTGGCCGGGCCGGCGTTCGCCCAGAGCTTTTTTCCGGCCAGGGACGCGGCGGCCGTCAATCCGGACGTGCAGCTCAAGCTGACCTTCAGCCAGCCGCCGGTCGTCGGTAAAGCGGGCCAGATCCGTATATATGACGCGGCGGATGACAAGCTTGTCGATACGCTCGACCTTAGCATCCCGTCGGGGCCGACCGAGCGCAACACCGTGCCGGCGCCTTACATCGCCACGCCCTATGATTACAACCAGCCGCGCCACAGCAATGCTGACACCAAGGCGGGCACGCCGTCCGGCGGGGCCGAGCCGACGCCGAACAGTTACCAGTTGGACATTATCGGCGGCTTTACCGACGGTTTCCATTTCTATCCGGCGATCGTCAACGGCGACACGGCGACCCTCCAGCCGCACCACAACCTGCTGCAATATGGCAAGAGCTACTACGTGCAGATCGATCCGGGCGTTTTGACAGCGGATGGGTTCGCGGGCGTGACCGGCAAGGCCTGGCGCTTCACGACCAAGGCGCGCGGCCCCAAGGCGGACGCCACAAAGGTGGTGGTCAGCGCCGACGGCACGGGCGATTTCAACACCGTGCAGGGCGCCGTCGATTTCACGCCCGACCACGGCACGAGGCGCATCACCATCCTGGTGCGCAACGGCATCTATGACGAGCTGGTCTATTTCCGCAACAAGGCCAACCTGACGATCCAGGGCGAGGACCGCGACAGGACCGTCGTGCGCTACGCCAATAACGAGGTGTTCAACCCGCATCCGGTCAATATCGCCACCAATGAATGGCCCGGCACTTTCCCGTCGCGCCGGGCGGCATTTGCGGTCGACCATTCCGACGACATCCACCTCCGCAACATGACCATCGCCACGACGCTGAAAGGGCAGGCGGAGGGTTTGCTGCTCAACGGGTCGCGCAACATCCTCGACCACGTCAGCGTCATCGGCTCGGGCGACGCCATCCAGGTCAACGGCCCGACCTACATCGTCGACAGCGCGATTACCGGCGACGGCGACAGCATTCTCGGGCGCGGTCCGATCTTTCTCGAACGCTGCGCCATGCGGTCGAACGGCGCCTTCATGTGGATCCGCAACACCGACGCCAACCACGGCGCCATCTTCAAGAGCTGCAGCTTCACCGGCACGGGGGCGCAGCCAACAGAGATCGCCCGGGCGCCGGGCAATAACGCGCGGACCTATCCGTTCGCCGAGGTGGTCTTGCTCAACGCCACCTTGAGCAACATCAGCGCCGTCGGCTGGGGCCCGGCCGATACGGGCGGCAAGCTGCACTACTGGGAATATGACAGCCGCGATCCGTCGGGCGCACCGGTGGATGTCAGCGGTCGTGCCGCCTATTCGCGACAACTCGACAAGAGCAAGGACGCCAAGCTGATCAGCGACTACAGCAGCCCGGCCTTCGTGCTGGGCGGCTGGACGCCGCGACTGGAGGCGTCGGCCAAATGAACCACTCCGGAATCGTAAATGATTGATTACCGGGGCAAGTTGTGTATAAGTGTCTTATTTGTATGATATATTCGGCCCATCTCTGGGAACAAGAGGCCGAAAGTGAGGGGAGACCATGCCTAACCTAATCCAGCTTCTGCATCTGCCGCAGTCGAATTTTCTGTCGAATCTCGACCTGTGGATCGTCCTGTTCTACGCCATCTCGATCTTTGTCCTGGCCCAGGTTGTGTCGCGGCGCAAGTCCGACGAGCAGGTCAGCTCCAAGGGCTACTTCCTGGCCGGCAACACCCTGCCGTGGTGGGCCATCGGCGCCTCGCTGATCGCCGCCAACATCTCGGCCGAACAGATCATCGGCATGTCCGGTTCGGGCTACCGCATCGGCCTGGCCATCGCCTCCTACGAATGGATGGCGGCGATCACCCTGATCATCGTCGGCAAGTTCTTCCTGCCGGTATTCCTGCGCAATGGTGTGATGACCATGCCGGGCTTCCTGGAGCAGCGTTTCGGACCGTCGGTCAAATACCTGATGGCGATCTTCTGGCTGCTGCTCTACGTCGTCGTCAACCTGACCACCATCCTGTGGCTGGGCGGCACGGCGGTGACGACGGTCACCGGCATCGATCCGTTGATCGCGCTGACAGTGCTTGGCGTCTTTGCCCTGGCCTATCAGATCTCCGGCGGCCTCAAGGCCGTGGCCCTGACCGACATCGTGCAGGTGTCGCTGCTGGTGCTGGGCGGGATCATCATCATGACCATCACCCTGACCAAGATCGGCGGCGAGGGCGGCCTGCTCGGCGGCTTCAACCACCTGAAGGCCAATTTCCCGGATCACTTTCACATGATCCTCGGCAAGGACAGCCCGTTCTACAAGGACCTGCCGGGCATCGCCGTCCTGGTCGGCGGCATGTGGATCATGAACATCTCCTACTGGGGCTTCAACCAGTACATCATCCAGCGCGCCCTGGCCGCCAAGAGCGTGCCGGAAGCGCAGAACGGCATCGCCTTCGCCGCCTATCTGAAGCTGATCATCCCGGCCATCGTCGTGGTGCCCGGCATGGCCGCCCTGGTGCTCGGCAAGCCTGAACTGCTGACGCCGCCGACCGGCTCGGCCGACCACGCCTATCCGCAGATGATGACCCTGCTGCCCAACGGGCTGCTCGGCCTGGTGTTCGTCGCCCTGGTGTTCGCCGTCATCTCGTCGACGGCGTCGAAGATCAATTCGATCGCCACCATCTTCACGCTCGACATCGTGGCGCCACTGAACCGCACGATCAACGACCAGACCCTGGTCACGGTCGGCCGGGTCGCCTCGGTGGTGGCGGTGATCATCTCGATCCTGATCGCCAAGCCGATGCTCGGCAAGGCCGACCAGGTGTTCCAGGTGATCCAGGACTTCACCGGCTTCTTCACGCCGGCGATCGTGGTCATCTTCGCGCTGGGCATGTTCTGGAAGCGCTGTTCGACGGCGGGCGCGTTCATGGCCGTGGCCGGCGGCTTCCTGGCGTCGTGCTTCTTCTACATCGCCTCACAGATGCACGCCACCGGCAACTATCTCGGCTTCACCAACCAGTGGATGGCCACCCAGGTGCCCGACATGCCGTTCATGAACCGTGTCGGCTGGGTGTTCTGGATTTCGCTGGCCCTGTGCGTGCTGGTGTCGCTGATCGTGCCGAACAAGCGCGAGGTGTCGACCCTGACGCTGGAAGGGGTCAGCTTCAAGACCTCGACCACCTTCAACGTGCTGGCGGTCGGCGTCATTGTCATCCTGATCGGCCTTTACTATACCTTCTGGTAACCTGTCATCGGTTACCGCAGACGCGACGAAGCGCGGTGGCTCCGGCCACCGCGTTTTTTCGTTGTCCGCAAAGGCTGTGGCGCAGGATGCGCAATGGTGCGTGAAAGTGCGCGAAACAATCAAAAACAGTCATTTTCGGTTTGACTTGAAGGGCGGCATTCAATAGAGCTAGCATCTCATATGGTGGGATGGGGGAAACAGGGAAGGCGCCGCGTCAAGGCAGTCTCCATCCGGCCGTAAAACCAAACACAAAAAGGCGGAAAGCATATGCTTCTGGAAGGCAAGACGGTATTCATCACCGGTGCGTCACGCGGCATCGGGCGGGCGACGGCGCTCGAATGCGCCAAGCACGGCGCGCATGTGGCGATCAACACATTCAAGGACGCGCAGGCCGCTGAGGAAGTGGCCGACGAGGTGCGCAAGCTCGGCCGAAAGGTGTTCGTTCATGACGGCGACGTGTCGCTGCGCGAAACGGCCATCGGCTTTGTCGACGGCGGCGTCAAGGCGCTGGGCGGGGTCGACGTGTTCGTGTCGAACGCCGGCATCTGCCCGTTCCACAGCTTCCTCGACATGCCGCAGGACGTGTTCGAGCGTACTCGTGACGTCAACTATTCCGGCGCCTACTACATGTGCCAGGCGGCGGCCAACGCCATGGTGGCGGCCAAGAAGGGCGGCTCGATCATCGCCGTGTCGTCGATCTCGGCGCTGGTCGGCGGCGAGATGCAGACCCACTACACGCCGACCAAGGCGGGCGTGCATTCGCTGATGCAGTCGTGCGCCATTGCTTTGGGCCGCTACGGCATCCGCTGCAACTCGGTCATGCCGGGCACGGTGGCCACCGACATCAACAAGGAAGACCTGGCCGATCCGGTCAAGCGCAGCTACATGGAAAAGCGCATCCCGCTCGGCCGCCTGGGCCGCCCGGACGACATCGCCAAGGTGGTGGTGTTCTTGGGGAGCGACCTGTCGGGCTATGTGACGGGCGCGTCGGTGCTGACCGACGGCGGGCTGTTTGTGAACCTGCAATAGGTACTTATCCTCCTCCCCATTCTTCATGGGGAGGTGTCGCGGCTTGTCCGCGACGGAGGGGTCACTTGCGATTGTAAGTGACCCCTCCGTCATTTCGGCTTAAAGGCCTCAATGCCACCTCCCCATAAAATGGGGAGGAGAGTGTATGTCCAGCGAGAGGTTTCCATGGCCGCCGTCTTCAATATCCGCGATTTCGGGGCCAAGGGTGACGGCCAGACCGTCGATACCGCCGCCATCCGCGCCGCCGTCGATGCGGCCGCTCAGGCCGGTGGCGGCGAGGTCGTCCTGCCGCAGGGCCATTTCCTCAGCTTTTCCATTCCGCTGCAGTCGGGCGTGCATCTCTATCTTGCCGAAGGTTGCGTGCTGGAGGCCGCCGATCCGGCCGTGCACAATGGCGCCTACGACCTGCCCGAGCCGCATCTCGACCTGTACCAGGACTTCGGGCACAGCCATTGGCGCAACAGCCTGATCTACGGCATCGAGGTCGAGGACGTGTCGATCACCGGCCCCGGCCTCATCGACGGCAAGGGCATGACGCGTGAAGGGCCGGGCTCGCAATGGAGCCGCCAGCGCGGCGAATTCCCGCTCAGCATGAAGGACATGTCGGCCGAGGAAATGGCCATCCTGGTGCCGGAGATCGCCGCCATGAACGGCCAGGGCAACAAGGCCATCGCCTTCTACCAGTCGCGCCGGCTGGCGTTCCGTGATTTCACCATCGCGCGCGGCGGCCATTTCGCCATCCTGACCACGGGCTGCGACGACCTGGTGTTCGAGAACCTGCGGATCGACAGCAATCGCGACGGGCTGGATATCGATTGCTGCCGGCGGGTGATGGTGCGCGGTTGCCGGGTCAATACGCCCAACGACGACGCCATCGTGCTCAAGGCGTCCTATGCATGCGGTGAGCGGCGCAACACCGAGGATGTGACGGTCGAGGACTGCCACGTCTCGGGCTTCGATCCGGGGACGCTGATCGACGGAACCAAGGGGCGGACGCAGACGATCTCGCCGGATCTGGACCGGGTGACGGGCCGCATCAAAATCGGCACGGAATCGAACGGCGACTTCCGCAATATCGTTATCCGCAATTGCGCCTTTGAACGGTCGCGTGGGCTGGCGCTGGAGACGGTCGACGGCGGTACCATCGAAAATGTGCGGGTGGAGAACCTGACGATGCGCGACATTCAGACGGCGCCGCTGTTCATCCGCCTGGGGGCGCGCTTACGCGGGCCGGAAGGCACCAAGCCGGGTGCGGTGCGCGATGTTGTAATCCGCGATGTCGTGGCCGAGGATTGCCTGGCGGATTATGCGGCGCTGCTGGTCGGGCTGCCCGATCATCCCATCGAGGGCGTGACGCTGGAAAACATCCGCCTGAGCTATCGCGGCGGCGGCACGATGGAGGACGCGGCTCGTGACATGCCGGAAAACGCCGACAGCTATCCGGAGCCGTCCATGTTCGGCCGCACGCCGGCCTATGGGCTGTGGACACGCAATGTAAACGGCCTGACCTTGCGCAATATCGAATTCGAGACGATGGCGCCCGACGCCCGTCCGCCTATGAAGCTGGAACGGACGCAGCAGCTGGAAGAAAAAAGCCCCGCCTAATTGGGCGGGGCTCTGCGCTTAAGCCTGGGCCTGGCGGGCCTTCTTGCGGCCCCACAGGTCGGCGTATTTCCAGCCGGTCAGTTCCTCGACGATCTTGCCACTTTCCGGCGTTTCCGGCTCGGTGGCGCCATTGCGGAGGCGTTCGACTTCGCCCATCAGCACGGCGTGGCTCTTGGAATTGAGCTTGAAGCGCAGCGCCACGATCAAGCCCAGCAGCATGATGACCGCGGGACCCAGGCACATGACCAGCACGATGGTGTGGACGGCTTCGGGCGTCTGGTGGATCGGCGGATGGTCCTTCGGGGTCGGCAGATAGCCACCCTTGTCGATCAGCCAGCCGGCGGCGGCGATGGCGATGGCCTGGCTCAGCTTGCGCACCAGGGTCATGACGCCGGCGAAGATGCCTTCGCGGCGTTGCCCAGTGACCGCTTCGTCGACGTCGGGCAGGTAGTTATAGACGCTCCACGGCACATAGTTGAGGGTGCCGCGGCCCAAACCGGCGAAGATCACCGGCACGAACAGCCAGAACAGGAAAACCGGCTCGAAGCCAATGGGTGATTTTTGCAGAAGCGTGACATGGAAGGTGCCGAGATTGAAACCTATGTCATGTCCCAGAGGATTCAACGTGCTGAAGATGTTCTTGCTGACGGCCGAGAGACCTTCGGCAAAGCCGTTGTGTGCGGTCGAATAAAACACGTAATACATTGCGCAGGAGACGATAAACGACGCTATGGCCATGCCGTAGGCGCGCGTCGGCCCGGCGCGCATGACCACCCGGATGGCGACCATCACCGACAGAAACTGGAAGAAATACATGGTGGTCAACATCTGCGAGATGACCTGAGTGGCAGCGGCCGTGCCCATCATGACCACGGCGACGAAGATGGCGAAGGCGCCGTTGAAGATATCCTGCGAGATATAGCCGCCGAGATAGATCGACAGGTGCTGACGGAAAGCCTTGATGCGCAGGGTCGAGAACAGGTCGCGGAAAACGTTGATCGGGATCATCGCGGCTTCTTCGAAGTCGAGCGGCTTCGGCGTGATCAGCTTTTCCTCATCGGTATAAGGCCGTTCCCAGGTGAAGATGACCGACAGCAGGATGACCAGGCTGGCCAGGCCGCCGAAGATGGCGCCATTGATAAGAAAGGTCGTCGCCGAATCCTTGCCGAGATAGTTGATGATGACGGTCGGCAGGTACGAGGCCAGCATGGCCGAGGCCTGGGCACACAAAATGCGGGCGCCGGCGAACTTGGCCTTTTCCTTGTAGTCGTCGCTCATTTCCGCCGGGAAGGTTTCCCATGGGATCAGCACGAAATTGTAGACCAGTTCGAAGAACAGGTAGGTGCAGAGATAGTAGAGGAAAGTCTGGCCCGACACCCACATCAGGGCGAAGCTGGGCAGGAGCGGAATGGCGATCAACAGGAAGATCTTGCGCCGGCCGATGTGACGGCCGACCCAGGTATGGCGCAGATTGTCGGAAATATAGCCGATCAGCGGGCAGGTGAAGGCGTCGAAGATCCGCGAAATGCCGAACAGTCCGCCGGCGGCGACAGCGGTGAGGCCGCAGAAGGTGGTGTAGAAATAGATCAGCCAGCCGGAGGTGACGGCCGTGATGCCGGCGCCGACCAGGTCGCCCGCGCCCCAGGCCCAATGGTTGATGGGCCCTGTCTTACGTTCAGCCACGATTGTCCTCCCTGACTTTCTTCTCTTTATTGCCAATACTCACATATTTCGGCCGGAAGTCCAAAGACTCATCCAATTGGTTACTTCCGGCCATTCTTTTATTTAGATAAACCGGTACAGGAATTCCCCCAGGGTCAGCAGAGCCATGGCCTGGCCGAACGGCATGCTGGTCAGGGGGATGTCCTTGTATTCCTGGATCGAGTTGAACACCGGCGTGCCAAACGACACCTGGGTCAGTTCGCCCGCAGCATTGATCTTGGCGCGGACGGCCTTGGCGGCCTTGATGCCCATGGCTTCGTATTCCCTGGAAATGTAGCCCTTGCGCACCGCCTTGAGGATGCCGTAGGCGAAGCCAGCCGAGGCGGCGGCTTCCTCGTAGGACGTCTCGTCGTCCAGGATGGTGCGCCACAGGCCGGACGGCGTCTGGACCTTCGCCAGCGCCCTGACCTGGGCCTCGAAGGTCTCGATCAGGAACAGGCGGAAGGCGTCGTCCTTGGGCAGGTTCAACAGTTCGATGAACTCCGGAATGACGATCGTCACCCACGAATTGCCGCGGCCCCACAGGGCATTGGCGAAGTTGTGACGGCCGTCGAAGGTCCAGCCGTGGAACCACAGGCCGGTCTTGCGGTCGGTCAGGTATTTGATGTGGATCAGGAACTGGCGCTTGGCTTCCTCGACATAGTGCGGACGGTCGAGCAGCAAACCGATCTTGGCCAGCGGCACGACCGACATCATCAGGGTGTCGTCCCACATCTGCTGATTGTTGACGCTGTTGTAGACGATGTGCTGGAAGCCGCCTTCCTCGGTGCGCGGCAGGTCGTTGTAAACCCACTCCGCCCAGACATCGAGATAGGGCAGATAACGGCGGTCGCCGGTGCGCTCATACAAGTAGGCGAGCGTCAGGAACGGCGCCACCGTGTTGATATTGCGCGACGGCGAGCCTTCCTTGAACCGGTCCTCGAACCAGTTGATCATGATGTCCCAGGCTTT